>JAKMDW010000063.1 GCA_022426245.1 Alphaproteobacteria bacterium
TTATTTGCCAGCCAGTCGAGCAGCACATTTCGTCCGCCGCATATTTGGACGCCCGATAAAATCCATTTGGCGCTGCCCGAAACATTGGCCCCCGACACGCCTCTGGTTGTTTTGGCATTGGCTGAAAGCGGTCGCGCCGCTTGGGATTGGCAGCATTATGCCGAGCTGATTTGGCGGCTGTCAGACAGTGTCGCGGCACTGAAGCGGGCGCATATTGTGGTGCTGAGTGAACCGGGCAGCGCGCTGGCGAGCGATTTGGTGCGAAATATACCCGCCGGTCAAATCAGCCATTTTGATGATTTATCCTTTGCCAAACAGGGCGCCTTAATGCGTCGCGCAAGGCTGCTTATCGGCACGGAAAGATTGGCGGCGCGCATGGCGGCGAGTGTCGGCACACCGCTTGTGCTGCGCTTCGACCGCGATAATCTGTCGGCGCAAGGCAGGCCTTACGGGCTTTATGTCGGGCAAGATGCGGTTGAAGTGGCGCGCTATGTGGGCGCGCATTTACCGCCTGATGCACAAAATCTGTCGCAAAATGCTCCACATGAAGGGGTAAATCAGCCGACAAAGTGAAGACAGTAGCCAATGCTTCTGCTATGAATTGGAATCAAATGAGTAGTGATATGACGACTGATAAATACGACCTAATCATCACCGGCGGCACGATTGCGACCGCCAATGGCACGCTTGAGGGCGACATTGCCATCAGCGATGGGCGCTTTGCCGCGCTCGGCGACCTGTCCGGTGCAGAGGCAAAAGAGACGCTGAAAGTTGATGGCCTGAGCGTACTGCCGGGTGTTATCGACACGCAAGTGCATTTTCGCGAACCCGGTCTTGAGCATAAGGAAGATTTGAAATCCGGCTCACTGGCAGCCGTTATGGGCGGCGTCACGGCGGTTTTTGAAATGCCCAACACCAAGCCGCCAACCACCAATAAAGAAGCGATTGAAGATAAAGTGGCGCGCGGGCGCGATCGCATGCATTGCGATTATGCGTTTTACGTCGGCGGCACGCATGAAAATGCGGCCGAGCTGCCGGTGCTGGAACGCATGGAGGGCGTGTGCGGCGTCAAAGTCTTTATGGGGTCATCGACCGGCAATTTGCTGGTGCCCGATGATGATGGCGTGGGGGATATTCTAAAACATATCAACCGCCGCGCCGCATTTCACAGCGAAGACGAATATCGCCTGCGCGAGCGTCGTCCGCTGGCCGAGACCGGCAAGGTTGAAACCCATCCGGTATGGCGCGATGCCGAAGCGGCTATTTCGTCAACCCGCCGCCTGATTAAGCTGGCGCGCGAAGCCAATAAACACATTCATGTGCTGCATGTAACGACCGAAGAAGAAATGCAAATGCTGGCCGCCAATCGCGATATTGTGTCGGTTGAAGTGACGCCGCAGCATCTGACTTTGGTCGCGCCGGAGGCTTATGAGGAAATCGGCACATTCGCGCAAATGAACCCGCCCATTCGCGAGAAGCATCACCGCGCCGCCCTTTGGAAAGCGTTGGAGCAGGGCATTGTCGATGTCATCGGCTCCGACCATGCGCCGCATACGCACGAGGAAAAAGCCGAGGCCTATCCTCATTCACCGGCCGGCATGCCGGGGGTGCAGACCTTGCTGCCGCTGATGCTTGACCATATGGCGGCGGGTAAATTATCGCTGGAAAAACTGGTGACGCTCACCAGCTTGAACGCGATTAAATTGTTCGGCCTGAAAGAAAAAGGCGAGATTAAAGTGGGCAATCATGCCGATTTGACCTTTGTTGATTTGAAGCGTAGCGAGACCATTACCGAAGACTGGATTGCGGCGCGTTGTGGTTGGTCGCCCTTTACCGGTCGTACCATTCGCGGTTGGCCTGTTGGCACAATGGTGCGCGGCACCCGTGTCATGTGGGAGGGCGAATTGACCGCCCCATCAACCGGCCAACCATGCACATTTGATATTTGATTTTTTTTGAAATTTAACGGGAGACAAAAATGTCTGACAGCTTTCGTGCTTTGCGGCTGAATAAAAATGATGATGGGCAATCCCATGAATTTGTGGAACTGACCGAAAATGATTTGATGGAAGGCGATGTCACTGTCGCCGTATCCCATTCGACGCTGAACTATAAGGACGGGCTGGCCCTCACCGGCGCGTCGCCTGTCGTGCGCGTCTGGCCGATGATACCGGGGATTGATTTCGCCGGAACGGTTGAAAAATCAGACCACCCTGACTTCAAAGAGGGTGATGATGTTATCCTCAATGGCTGGGGCGTGGGCGAAACCCATTTCGGCGGCTATGCCGGTAAAGCGCGCGTTAAGGGCGATTGGTTGGTCAAACGACCCGGCTCGATTTCAGCCGCGCAGAGCATGGCCATCGGCACGGCGGGTTATACCGCCATGCTGTGCGTCATGGCACTGACCAATGAATTGGCCAATACGCCGACAGATGCCGGTGAAATTCTGGTTACCGGTGCAGCCGGTGGCGTCGGCTCAGTGGCTTTGGCGCTATTGTCGAAAATGGGTTATCAGACGGTCGCCTCAACCGGTCGCATGGAAGAAGAAGCCTATCTGACCGGACTTGGCGCATCGCGCATAATTGACCGTAATACGCTGTCCGAAAAAGGCCGCCCGATGGATAAAGAAAATTGGGCCGGTGTTGTCGACGCGGTGGGCAGTCACACTTTGGCCAATGCGATTGCCCAGACCAAATATGGCGGCACGGTTGCCGCTTGCGGTTTGGCGCAAGGGCCTGACCTGCCGGCAACCGTGATGCCGTTTATTTTACGCGGCGTGACTTTGGCCGGTATCGACAGCGTTATGGCGCCGCGCGAGAAGCGTGAAGCGGCATGGGCGCAATTGGCCGAGTATCTCGACCTCGCCAAGCTGGACGCCATGTCGAGCAATGCGACATTGGACGATCTGCCCGCTCTGGGGCAGAAAATCCTCGCCGGTCAAACCCGCGGCCGTTTGATTGTAACGCTCTAAACGCTCTAGAAAATTGAGTAAGCGCCGTCGATGACGAATAAATCGCCGGAGTGATAAGCTGATGCATTCGAGGTCAGATAAACCGCAATGCCGCCGAAATCTTCAGGCTCGCCCCAGCGCCGTGCCGGAACACGCGCAATGACTTTGGTCTCGAACACATCGCTGCCTTGTGCACCGGCGGTCATGTCGGTGGCAATCCAGCCCGGCAAAATGGCGTTTGCGCGCACGCCATAGCGGGCATGTTCAACGGCAATGGATTTCATCATGGAAACAACCGCGCCTTTGGTCGCGGCATAATGCTGATTGCGCGCCGCGCCTTCAATCGCGGCAAGGCTGGCAATACCGACCAAGGAGCCGCCCGGGTCGCCGTTTTCAGCGCGTTCAATCATATGCTTGGCGGCAGCCCGGAGGGTAAAGAACACGCCATCAAGATTGACGGCCAATACATCGCGATAGGCTTGCGTGTCCATATCGGCAAATGTGCCGGCCAGCTTGCCAATACCGGCATTTGCAAAAACGCTATCGACGCGGCCCATTTCTTTCACCATGTCCTCAAAAGCGGCACTCACGGCGGCTTCGTCAGCGACATTCACATTCCACGCATGCGCTTTTACACCAAGGCCGGACAGTTGAGCCACGGCTTTTTCATTATTGGCATCATTGGTGCCCCAAATCGCAATATCTGCGCCGGCTTGCGCCATGGCCGAGGCCATGCCCAGCCCGATGCCGCGATTGCCGCCCGTGACCAAAGCCACTTTTCCGCTCAAATCAAAAGGTTGATAGCTCATAATAGTCTCCCTGTTTGACAGCACTATATCGGCTTCGCCGCATAAAAAAAGGGTTTAAAGACTGCTCATCTGGCGCTTTGACCTGACCGAGAAGCGGTGGCAAGCTGCGAGCATGCTTAACCGATTCCTTCTCCTATTGTTGCTGGCGACCGCAGCCCTTAATCCGGCAATTGCCGCGCCGCTGACTGTTGTGAAGGGTGACGGTCGCTCACTAACGCTTGACGTCACAGTGGCAGATACAGCCGAGAAGCAGCGCATTGGCCTGATGTTTGTGCCGACAATGCCAGCGGGCTCGGGCATGATATTTCCCATCGCGCCGCCGCGCCAAGCCCGCTTTTGGATGCGCAATACCATGATACCGCTGGATATGATTTTCATTTTGCCCGGCGGTCTTATCGGTCAAATCGTGACGCGCAGCGATACGCAATCAGACAAGGTCACGGCCTCTTTGCAACCGGTTAGTGCGGTGTTGGAGATAAATGCCGGTGCGGCGCAAGCGCTCGGCATTACAGTCGGCGATATTGTGCGCATGGACGGGGTTGATTTCTAATGTGTGGACGTTTCGCCCTTGCCACCGCGCCCGAGGATTTGCGCCAAATGGTCGATTTCTCCAATCGGATAAATTTCCCTGCCCGCTATAACATTGCGCCGACCCAGCCGGTCAGTATTATTCGTGCTGTGCCGGGCCGAGAAATGGCGCTGGTGCAATGGGGGCTGGTGGCACCATGGCTGAAGCCTGAACAGGTCGGGGATAAATCGGCGCGCCCGCAAATCAATGCGCGCGCCGAGACGATTACCGAAAAGCCGAGTTTCAAAAATGCCTTTCGCCGCCGCCGCTGTCTCATTCCCTCAGATGGGTTTTATGAATGGGACCGCAAAATCGGCCAGCCCTATCGCATTTATCGCGCCGATGGGCAGCCGTTTTTCATGGCCGGTATTTGGGAGATATGGAACGGCGCGGATGGCAGCGAGATTGAAAGTTGCGCCATCATCACCACCGCCGCCAATGACCGGCTCGGCCCGATACACCACCGCATGCCCGCGATGATTGCGCCGCGCGCGGCCGAGGACTGGTTGTCAATGCCGGAGACGGAAGCCGAAAAACTACTTCCCCTTTTGGGGAGCGCACCGGAAGATGAGTTTACCGCCACGCCGATTTCCAAACGGGTCAATAAGGTGGCGGAAGATGATGTTGATTTATGGGAGGCGCATATTGTGAAAGCCCCGCCCACGCAGATGGATTTGTTTTAAGGAGCCGAAAATGAGCGTTGTTGACCATATTATTATTGCCGTGTCCGACCTTGAAAAAGCCAGCAAAGACTATGCGTTGATGCTGGGGCGCGCGCCCAGTTGGCGCGGCATGCATCCGGGTTATGGTAGTGCTAACACATTGTTTCGATTAGATAATTGCTACGTCGAATTATTGGCGGCTGATGGCGAAGGTTGGGCCGGTGACATGGTGCGCGGCGTTTTGGAAAGCCAAGGCCAATCACTTTGCGCTCTGGTTTTCGGCACTGATGATTGCGATGGTTTTTTGGAGAATGCCCGCGCCCAGGGACTTGAAGTTACCGACCCCGCAGTCGGAACCGGGGTTGATGACGACACCGGCGTTACCCGTACTTGGCAAACCATGCACTGGGATCGGCGCGCCGCGCGCGGCATTTTTTCTTTCTGCATTCGCCATGATGATTTATCGGCGTTGAAGATGGCCGAGGTGACGGGCGCAGGCCCGGTAACGGCGGTTGACCATGTTGTCGTGCAAACCAAAAGCGGCGATGCGGCGAAGACGTTTTTCGGTGACCAGCTGGGCATTCGTTTGGCGCTGGAGCAAGACGTGCCGGCATGGGGTGGCACGCAGCTTTTTTTCCGCACCAATTCGATGAGTGTTGAAGTTCTGGCCACCGACAAGGCGGGTGACGAAGACCGGCTTTGGGGGCTGGCTTTGAAAACCGACGATATTGTCGCCACGCAAAAACGCCTGAGCGATGCGGGGGTTGATGTCTCTGAAGTGCGCGAGGGGCGCAAGCCCGGCACTAAAGTTTGCACCGCAAAATCGCATGTGATGGATGTGCCGACGCTGTTGATTGAGCATCCGAAAGATTAACTGGCGGCGCGGGTCAGCCTGTCGTTAATTGCCTCGCCGAGACCGTGTATCGGTATCGTCATGACGGCAAGCCTGCGCGCGCCGTGTTGCGCGGCATCATCAGCCGCATGCAGGGTCGCAAAAAGCTGCGCCGCCGCTTCGGCTAAATCGCCTGATGGGCTGAGATTGGCAAAACAATCATGCGGCGCATCTGAGCCGAACCCGATGAGCAATTCATTATCCTCAGCGCGTTCGGCATTTAGGCGCATGCGGCTTTGAGGGGCGTAATGGCGCGCCAATCGGCCCGGGGCCAAACGCGCTGCTGCGTGTTTTTCCTGTGGCGGCTGGCTGAGGGTGACGCCGAGGCAGGCTTCAATATGGTGACGCGATACGCCCCCGGCGCGCAGCCAAAGCGGCGTCTCATCAAGGCAACCGACAATGCTGGACTCGACGCCAATGGCGCAGTCGCCGCCATCGAGCACGTCGATATCGGGCAGCATATCCCGCACATGCGCCGCGCTGCTGGGGCTCAAGCGTCCCGACGGATTGGCGCTGGGGGCAACCAGCGGCAGGCCGACAGTGTGCAGAAGTTTTTGCGCCACGTCATGCGCCGGTATGCGTAAAGCTATGGTGTCGAGACCGGCTGAAGCGAGCAGGTCAACCGGACAGTTTTTTTGGCGCGGCACGACCAAAGTCAATGGCCCGGGCCAAAATGCGGCGGCGAGTTTTTCGGCCATCTCATTGAACCGGCCAATGGCGCGTGCCGTTTCCATATCGGCAATATGGCAAATCAGCGGGTTGAATTGCGGCCGCGCTTTGGTGGCATAAATGGCGGCAATGGCATTGGCATTGGTGGCGTCGCCGGCAAGCCCGTAAACCGTTTCCGTCGGCACAGCGACAAGCGCGCCTTGCTTCAATTTTTCGGTGCAGGCGGCGATGCCTGTTTCAGTTGCGGGGTGTGTGGTCACCGATAACTCCTAAAGTGCCCGCATCATTTGCACTCACTATTTGCACTCTGCTGTAGATGCCATATGTTGTTACCAAGTGAAAAGTTTCATGCCAAGCCTTAGCAGGCATTGAGGATATAGTGACCGAACAAGTAAAAGCGACTTCGCAGGCGCATGGCCTGCGCTATCCGTTCGACGCGAAACCTAAACTGGGCGAACCGATTGAGGTGGCCGATGGGGTGTTTTGGGCGCGTATGGATTTGCCCTATACGCTCGACCATATCAATGTCTGGCTGCTGCGCGATGGCGATGGCTGGGTGATTATCGATACATGTGTGGATATGGACAGTTCGCGCGCGCATTGGGAAAACCTGTTTGCGGGTTTTATGGGCGGCAAGCCGGTTCATAAAGTTATTGTCACTCATATGCACCCTGACCATGTTGGTCTTGCCGGGTGGCTGGTCGATTATTTCAAGGCTGATTTCCATATGTCGCGCACGGATTATTTAATGTGCCGCACCATGGCCGGTGATACTGGCAAATCGGTTCCCGAAGAGGGGCTTCGTTTCTACCGCGCTGCCGGTTTTAATGAAGAAGCGCTTGAGCGTTATAGCGCGCGTTTCGGCGGCTTTGGCCAGCATATCCATCCGCTGCCGCAAGCCTATAAGCGGGTGAAGCAAGATGATGAGATTGAGATTGACGGTTATAAATGGCGCATTGAAATCGGCTCGGGCCACGCGCCGGAACATGCCTGTCTTTATTGTCCCGAAAAAAATGTGCTGATTTCGGGCGACCAAGTTATTCCGCGTATCTCGTCTAATGTCTCGCTGTTCCCAACCGAGCCAATGGGCAATCCGCTGCAAGATTGGATTGATAGCTGCCACCGATTGCGGGGGGTCATACCCGATAATGTGCTGGTTTGCCCGGCGCATAATGAACCGTTTTACGGCTTGCATGCGCGCCTGAATGCGCTGATTGATGGTCATGAAAATTCGCTGACCCGCCTGCATGATGTGTGCAGCGAACCGCGCCGCGCCATTGATGGCAAAGTCTTCTCGGTTTTGTTTAAGCGCAAAATCGGTCGCGAGGTGTTTTTCATGGCGGCGGGCGAGAGCTTGGCGCATCTTATGTGTCTGGTGCATCGCGGGGAATTGGCGATGAATTATGACGAAGATGGCGTATGCTATTATCAGCAAAGCGCAGCCGTTTAGCGTAAGGGAGACGGATATGGCCGATAAAATTGAAATCTCTGAAGATATTTTGAAGCTCAGTTTTGAAGAAGCGTTGAGCGAATTGGAAACCATTGTTGACCGCTTGGAGACGGGCGATGTCGCGCTGGAAGAGTCGATTGAGATTTACAAGCGCGGCAGCCAATTGCGCGCCTATTGCGATGAAAAGCTGAAATCGGCGCAGGCCAAAATCGAAAAAATTACCGGCAATGGGGGCACGGCATCGGGCACTGAACCGCTGGATGCCGACTAATGCATGTCCGATTTTGAAACAGACCGAGGTCACGCTGTTTCGCAGGTGGCGGCATTTTTCGATGATTTATTGCATGTGCCGGACGGGCCGGAACACCGACTGATTGAGGCCATGCGCTACACCATGATGGATGGCGGCAAGGGCTTTCGTCCCTATCTCAGCTATGCGGCGGCGCGCCTTTTTAACGTCGGTGAGGCGCATGCCATTCGGGCAGCGGCGGCGGTCGAGGCGGTGCATTGCTACTCGCTCATTCATGACGACCTTCCGGCAATGGATGATGATGATATGCGGCGCGGCAAAGCAAGCCTGCATATTGCTTATGATGAGGCAACTGCGATTTTGGCCGGTGACGCGTTACTGACCCTGGCATTTGAAATTCTGAGCGATGAGGCGACGCATAAAGACGCTGCAAAAAGACTGGCTCTGGTCAATGCTCTGGCCCGCGCAGCGGGTATGCAGGGCATGGTTGGGGGGCAAATGATTGACCTGCAATCGCCCGATTTGGACCTTGATTCCGGCGGCTTGACCCGTTTGCAAAAGATGAAGACCGGTGCCTTGATTAGCTTTGCCGTGGAGGCCGGGGCTATTTTGGGCGGTGCTAATGAAAGCGAGCGTCACGCGCTGGCCGGTTACGCCCATGATATCGGGCTGGCCTTTCAAATCGCAGATGATGTGTTGGATGTCGATGCCGCCAGTGCTGATTTGGGCAAAACAGCCGGAAAAGATGCGGTTGACGGCAAGGTGACCTTTGCCTCATTGCTCGGCACAGAACGCGCGCGCGACCAAGCCGGATTGCTGGTCGAGCAGGCGGTTGCGCATTTAGCGATATTCGGCGATAGCGCCAATAGCCTTCGACAAGCTGCCGAGTTTGTGATTAAGCGCCATAGCTGATATTAAACCCTCAGCAAAGGAGCTATTATGGCTGAGACAATGACACCGCTTCTGGACCGCATCGGGCGACCGGCTGATTTACGTCAGTTGGATAAGGGCGATTTGCGCCAGCTTGCCGATGAATTGCGCGTCGAGATGATTGATGCGGTGTCAGTGACAGGGGGTCATTTGGGCGCGGGTCTCGGTGTTGTTGAGTTGACCGTGGCCCTGCATTATATTTTCGACACACCCGATGATCGGCTGATTTGGGATGTTGGCCATCAGGCTTACCCGCATAAAATCTTGACTGAACGGCGCGACCGCATTCGCAGTTTGCGGCAGGGCGGTGGGCTGGCCGGGTTTACCAAACGGGCTGAAAGTAATTACGACCCGTTCGGCGCGGGTCATAGTTCTACGTCGATCTCTGCCGGTCTCGGCATGGCCGCCGCGCGCGACCTTGCGGGCAAAGACAATAATGTTGTCGCCGTTATCGGTGATGGTGCGATGAGCGCGGGCATGGCCTTTGAGGCGATGAATAATGCCGGTGCTATGGATAGCCGCATGGTGGTTATTCTGAACGATAATGATATGTCCATCGCGCCGCCTGTCGGGGCAATGAGCGCGTATTTGGCGCGCATCCTGTCGGGCAAAACCTATCGGTCTTTCCGGCGCTTGCTGAAAGATTTGAGCCGCCACCTGCCTGAGAGCTTGCAGGAAAAAGCGCGGCAAATGGAAGAATATACGCGCGGTTTCATGACCGGCGGCACGTTGTTTGAAGAAATGGGCTTTTATTATGTCGGCCCGATTGATGGGCATAATCTGGACCATTTGTTGCCGGTTCTCGAAAACGTCAAGAAAATGCAAAACGGCCCGGTATTGGTGCATGTGGTAACTGAAAAAGGGCACGGTTACGCGCCTGCCGAAGCTTCGGATGAT
Organism: Alphaproteobacteria bacterium; assembly: GCA_022426245.1. Lineage (GTDB taxonomy): Bacteria > Pseudomonadota > Alphaproteobacteria > RS24 > RS24 > UBA8337. Next base: position 10,078 of record JAKMDW010000063.1, read on the forward strand.
AAATATCACGGCGTCTCAAAATTTAACGTCGTTACCGGCGAACAAGAGAAAGCCGCGCCATCTGCGCCCAGCTATACCGGCGTGTTTGCCGAAGCCTTGATAGATGAGGCGGCGCGCGATGATAAAGTCGTCGCCATTACGGCAGCCATGCCGTCCGGCACGGGGCTGGACAAATTTGCCAAAGCCTATCCCGACCGGTGTTTTGATGTCGGCATTGCCGAGCAGCATGCGGTGACTTTTGCAGCCGGTTTGGCCAGTGAAGGGTTTAAGCCTTTCGCGGCGATTTATTCGACCTTCCTGCAGCGCGCTTATGACCAAGTGGTGCACGATGTGGCCGTGCAAAACCTGCCCGTGCGCTTTGCCATAGACCGCGCCGGATTGGTTGGTGCTGATGGCCCCACCCATGCCGGTTCGTTTGACAATGCTTATCTCGGCACGCTGCCCAATATGGTGATGATGGCGGCGGCTGATGAGGCCGAACTCAAACATATGGTGGCGACGCAAGTGGCGTTTGGCGAACATCCGAGCGCGTTGCGTTATCCGCGCGGCGAGGGGGTCGGTATAGAACTGCCGGAGCGCGGGCAGGTTTTGGAAATCGGCAAAGGCCGCATAATGCGCGAAGGCGGGCGTGTATGCCTGCTCAGCTATGGCACGCGTTTGGCCGAGGCCCAATTGGCGGCGGACCAGCTAGACGCGCAAGGCTTCCGCACCAGTGTTGTCGATGCGCGTTTTATGAAGCCGCTTGATGAAGCGCTGATTTTGCGCCTGGCGCGCGAGCATGAAGTTTTGCTGACGCTGGAAGAGGGCGCGATTGGCGGTTTTGGCAGTCATGTGATGCATATGCTGGCCGAAAACGCCATGCTGGAAAGCGGCTTGAAATGCCGCGCGCTGGTGTTGCCCGATATTTATATTGACCAAGACAAACCCGAGACCATGTATGACAAGGCCGGACTGAACGCGGCGCAAATTATTGAAACCGTGTGTGGCCTGTTGGGTGTTGATGGCGCGCCAATTGAGGTGATTGCGCCCAAAGCCGGTGCTTAACATTGGGTAAAACCCGCCTCGACCAACACCTCGTCAATCTTTCCCTGTTTGAAAGCCGCGCCCGCGCCGCCGCCGCCATTAAGGCCGGATTGGTGCGCGTCAATGGGGCGATAGCTGTTAAAGCAGCCACCGGCGTCACCGCCAATGATCTTATTGAAGCCGAAGCCGAACATGAATTTGTCTCGCGCGGCGGGGTAAAGCTCGACAAGGGGCTGGCCCATTTCGGCTATCAAATCCGCGATGGTGTGTTTGCCGATATTGGCGCGTCGACCGGCGGTTTTACTGATGTATTGCTGCGCGGTGGCGCGGCTTTTATCTATGCCGTTGATGTCGGTCATGACCAATTACATGGCAGTCTGGTGGATGATGCGCGGGTGCAAAATATGGCGGGCACGAATGCGCGGCATGTGACGGCGGCGCAATTCGACCGCGCGCTATCCGGTCTGGTATGCGATGTCAGCTTTATCAGTCAGGAAAAAGCATTGGCTGCCATTGTGCCCCTCATGCCGGTCGGCGGCTGGGCGATTGCACTCATTAAACCGCAATTTGAAGTCGGCAAGGCGGCGCTTGGTAAAAATGGCGTGGTCAGCGATGAAACGCTGCGCCGGCAAGTTTGCGATAAGGTTATGGCGTGGTGGCAGGCGCAGGGCTGGCGTGTTGACGGGGTGATTGAAAGTCCGATTACCGGCCCGCAAGGCAATGTTGAATATCTGATTGGTGCGCGCAAAATAGCTAGCGTCTGAAACGAAAAAGCCCGCCGCATCGAAGAGATGGGACGGGCTCCTCCAAACTTTTAGGGGGGTTAACCCTCCAGCGATGCGTCCCATTGCCCTTGCGCGGCGAGGCCATTCATTTTGGCGCGGTGGGCGAAAGCGGCTTGTGCGCTTGGCACATTGCTTGCGTTCCCCGCCCAAGTTTTCAGCGGCGCGGCCTGCAAAGCGCGCCCGTAAGAGAAGCTGAGCTTCCACGGTAAACCGCCGATTTTATTCATCGCATCAAGATGCGCTGTCGCGTCCTCATCGGATTGGCCACCCGACAAGAAGACAATACCCGGCACAGCTTCCGGCACGCATTTTTTGAAGCAATCAAGGGTCAGTTCAGCGACCTGCTGCACATCGGCTTGCGCGCCATGTTCAGTGCCGGAAACCACCATATTGGGTTTCAGGATTGTGCCTTCCAAATGCACGTCCTGCTCGGCCAGTTGCGCATAAAGCTGCGTCAGCGCGGCACTGGTTACTTCATAGCATCGTTCCACCGAATGGGTGCCATCCATAATGACTTCCGGCTCGACAATCGGCACAATCTCGGCGTCCTGACACAAGGCGGCATAGCGCGCCAACGCATGTGTGTTGGCGGCCAAGCAAGCCGCCGATGGCTTGCCCTCGGCAATGTTGATAACAGCGCGCCATTTGGCAAATTTCGCGCCCAGCCCGTGATATTCGGCAAGTCGCTCGCGCAGGCCATCGAGACCCTCAGTGACCATTTCACCGGCATGATTGGCAAAATCTTTCGCGCCGCCATCGACCTTAATGCCCGGCAGTGAACCGGCATCGGTGATGAGCTGCGTCAGGGGCGTGCCGTCAGCAGCTTTCTGGCGAATGGTTTCGTCGAACAAAATGACGCCGGAAATATGCTCTTGCATGGCGTCTTCTGTGCGAAACAGCATTTCGCGATAATCGCGGCGGCTATCCTCGGTTGATTCCACATTAATGGTATCAAAGCGCTTTTTAATCGTGCCGGTGCTTTCATCGGCGGCCAAAATGCCTTTGCCATTTGCGACCATCGCTTGGGCGATGGATTCCAGAGCTTGTTTGTTCATATCTCTCTCCTTTTCCTGTTAACTCTTCTGTCGCTTCTTGGGGGGCCGTCACGCGCTAAGCGCGGCGACACCCGGCAGAGATTTACCTTCCAACCATTCCAGAAACGCACCCCCCGCCGTTGAGACATAGGAGAAGTTTTCTCCGGCTCCGGCATGGTTGAGCGCGGCGACCGTATCCCCACCACCCGCAACCGAGGTCAGTTGACCTTTTTGCGTCAAAGCGGCGGCGTGTTGCGCAGCCTGATTGGTGGCCGCGTCAAACGGTTCAATCTCAAACGCGCCCAAAGGGCCGTTCCAGATAAGCGTGGCTGCCTCATCAAAGGCGGCGCAAATATCGATGATGGCAGCAGGGCCGGCATCGAGTATCATTTTATCATCGGGCACGGCTTTAGCCGATACGATGTCGGCGGTTTGGCCGGCCGCAAATTCAGGCGCAATGGCCGCATCGCGGGGCAATAAAATTGTGCAACCGTGTTTTTCAGCCTCGGCCATAATAGCGCGCGCCGTATCCAGCATGGCGTCCTCGCACAGCGATTTGCCGACGCTATAACCTTGCGCGGCTAAAAACGTATTGGCCATGCCACCGCCGATTACCAGCGTATCAACGCGGGCCGATAAATTGCCCAATAAATCGAGTTTGGTAGATATTTTTGCGCCGCCGACGACCGCCACAACCGGACGTTGGGGCGCGCCAAGCGCCGCGTTTAATGCGTCCAATTCGGCCTGCATGGCGAGGCCGCAATAGGTCGGCGCATAATTGGTAATGCCGTGCGTCGAGGCATGGGCGCGATGGGCAGCGGAAAACGCATCATTCACATAAGCGGCTGCGGGCGCCGCCAATGCTTTGGCGAAACCCGCCTCATCGGCTTCTTCACCGGCATGAAAGCGGGTGTTTTCCAAAACGCAAATACCACCTTCAGCCAAAGCAGACAGAGCGTTTGCCGCCGTATCACCGATGCAGTCATCGGCAAAAGCCACGGGCTGACCCAACATATTGGCCAGCGCATCGGCCACCGGCGCCAAGCTCATTTCGCTGACCCGTTGGCCTTTCGGACGCCCGAAATGCGACAACACGCCGATACGAAAACCATCATCTGAAAGTTTCTCGAGGCTCGGCAAGAGCCGTTCCAACCGTGTCGCGTCGCGCACCGTGCCGTGCTCATCAAGCGGCACGTTTAAGTCTGCCCGAATGAGAATAATACTGCCGCGCGGTGTGTCGGCGGATAGCTGGTCGAGTGTTTTAAAATCGCTCATTTTCAGTGAGCGGACTAGAGTTTGCCCATTGCGACAGCCGTGTCGCTCATGCGATTGGCAAAGCCCCATTCATTGTCATACCAACTCAGCACGCGCACCAATTTGCCGCCGACGATTTGCGTCTGCGTCAAGTCAAAGGTCGAACTGTGCGGATCGTGGTTAAAGTCAATCGACACAAGCGGCTGATCGCAAACACCCAGCACACCCTTAAGCGCGCCATTGGCGGCTTTGGTGATGGCGTTATTGATCGCGTCAACAGTGGTCTTCTTTTTGGCTTCAAAAACCAAATCAATCATTGAGACATTCGGTGTCGGCACGCGCACGGCTGTGCCATCAAGCTTGCCGACCAATTGCGGCAATACCAGACCGACCGCTTTGGCCGCACCGGTTGAGGTCGGTATCATGGACAGCGACGCCGCGCGTGACCGGCGCGGGTCAGAGTGCAGCGTATCGACGGTTTGCTGGTCGCCGGTAAAAGCGTGAACCGTGGTCATATAGCCGCGCGCAATGCCGCAGGTTTTGTCGAGCACTTGCGCAACCGGCGCAAGGCAGTTGGTGGTGCAAGATGCGTTGGAAACGATTTTATGGCTTTTGCGTAGCTTGTTGTGATTGACGCCATAAACAACCGTCAAATCAGCCCCCGATGCAGGCGCTGAAACCAGCACGCGCTTGGCACCGGCGGCCAAATGTTTACCGGCGGTCTCCTGCGTGGTGAACAGGCCGGTGCATTCAAGCGCAATATCAACGCCCATTTTTTCCCATGGCAGATTGGCCGGGTCGCGCTCAGCGATGACCTTAATCGACTTGCCGCCGACATTAATACCGGTTTTGGTGGCCTTCACCTTAACCGGAAGGCGACCGTGCACACTGTCATATTGCAGCATATGCGCATTGGCCTCGACGCTGCCCAAATCATTAATCGCGACGACGTTAATATCTTTGCGGCCACTTTCGATAATCCCGCGCAACACCAGACGACCGATACGTCCAAAGCCGTTAATTGCTACATTTACTGCCATGTTCTTTCTCCTTGTAAAGCTTACAGCGCTTCGCGCGCCGCTGTGGCGATGGCCTCAGCGGTGATGCCGAAATGCTGAAATAATTGACCGGCCGGAGCGCTCGCGCCAAATCCATCCATGCCGATGAAAATATCTTGCGGGCGCAAATAGCGGTCCCAGCTTTGCTGCACCGCCGCTTCCACAGCAATGCGCAATTTTGTGTCGCCCAAAACATCGGCTTTGGTTGCCGGACTTTGTTGCTCAAATAATTCCATGCACGGCACGGAAACAACCCGCGCGCCAATGCCGTCTTCTTTCAAGGCGGCGCGCGCTTCCATAGCGATGGAAATTTCCGAACCCGATGCCATAATTGTCACTTGTGGGTCGCTGCCACCGGCGGCCAATTCATAGGCGCCATGGGCGCAGCTATTACGCTCTTCATAATCGCGCACGCTCGGCAGACCTTGTCGCGTTAAAGCCAGAACGCTCGGCGCAGTGTCGAGTTTCAGCGCAAGCTGCCAGCACTCCAGCGTTTCAATCGCGTCAGCCGGACGGAATACAAATGTGTTTGGAATGGCGCGCAGCGCCGCCAGATGTTCAACCGGCTGGTGCGTTGGGCCGTCTTCGCCCAGACCAATACTGTCATGCGTCAGCACATGAATGGTGCGCTGCTTCATCAATGCCGACAGGCGAATGGCCGGGCGCGAATAGTCAGAGAAGACAAGGAAAGTGCCCGAATAAGGAATGAAGCCGCCATGCACCACCATGCCGTTCATCGCGGCAGCCATGCCATGCTCGCGAATGCCCCAATGGATAAATTGTCCGGCCATATTATCGGCCGAGACGGGCGCTTGTTCAGGGGTTTTAGTGTTGTTGGAGCCGGTCAAATCGGCAGAGCCGCCGATCATTTCCGGCACATGCGGCACAATGGCCTTCAGCACTTCCTCGGAGGATTTGCGTGTCGCCCAATTCGGCTGTGCTTCGGCCAGTTGCTTTTTGAACGCGTCAATCGCGGTGTCGAGGCCTTGCGGCAAGTCACCGGAAACAACGCGCTCAAAACGATTGCGGGTTTCGGCTGATTGTCCGGCCATGCGTTCTTCCCACGCTTTGCGTGTGGAGGCATGGGCACGACCGGCCATGCGCCAACCATCAAGCAAATCAGACGGTATCTCATAAGGCTCGGAAGACCAGCCTAGCGTTTCACGGGTCAGGGCAATCTCGTCATCACCCAAAGGCGCACCATGCACGCCGCTTGTGCCTTGCTTATTCGGACTGCCGTAACCAATGGTGGTTTTGCAGGCAATCAGGCTTGGCTTGTCGCTGTTGCGGGCCGCGGCTATGGCCGCTTCAATCGCGCCATGATCATGCCCGTCAATGCGCACTGCCTCCCAACCGGCGGCTTCAAAGCGACCTAATGCATCGCCGGATTCCGTCAGGTTAAGCGGCCCATCGATTGAAATATCATTGTCATCATAAAGCACAATCAGGCGCGATAGCTTCAAATGACCGGCAATTGAAATGGCCTCATGGCTGATGCCTTCCATAAGGTCGCCATCAGAGGCCAGAACATAAGTAAAGTGGTCAACCAGATCATCACCAAAGCGCGCATTCATCATGCGCTCTGCCAACGCCATGCCGACCGCCGTTGAAATGCCCTGGCCCAGCGGGCCGGTAGTTGTCTCAATGCCCGAGGCGTGACCATATTCCGGATGACCGGCTGTGCGCGCGCCAAGCTGACGGAAGTTTTTAATCTCTTCCAGCGTCATATCGGCAAAGCCAACAAGGTAGTGCAGCGCATATTGTAACATTGAACCGTGACCGGCAGACAGCACAAAGCGGTCGCGGTCAGGCCATTCGGGCGCGAGCGGGTCAATTTTCAAAAATTTTGTATACAGGACAGTGGCGATATCGGCCGCCCCCATGGGCAGTCCCGGATGCCCCGAATTGGCGGCTTGCACGGCGTCCATTGAGAGCGCGCGAATGGCATTCGCCATGTGTTGAAGGGGCATGGAGCCGGTTTCGGAAGAAGCGCTTTTTTCGGCGTCAGACATTAAAAATCCCTCTTACTCGTCAGGCTAAAATAAGCCCACAAGGCCGTCTAAAAATTGCGCGCACAATGCGCCCGCGGCCTGATAGAGTCAATGCCAGATTCGCCCATTAGAGTCCCATAATTAACAGAATATTTGACGAAGAAACCGGGGAAATCTTATGCTATAGACAGAGGTGAGTGATGCAGAAAATTCAACCCGCTTTAGAACGGCTGTTAAAAGCCGTCGATAGACTGACCGCCGAACATGCGCGTTTGAGCGCCGACGGTGAAAATATGCTCGGCAAATTGGCCGAGCTTGACGCGTTGCAAATCGAGTGCGCGCATTTGCGAACCGATATTTCGACCTTGAAAAAACAAAATCAAAATTTGGAAGGCACGCAAAAACGCGCCGCGACGCAGGTCGAAAAGGCCATGCAGCAAATTGATGACGTGCTGGGGGAGGCTTAAATGGCCGAGATAACCATATCCGTTAATTCCAGACCTTTCCAAATCATATGCCGCGATGGTGACGAGGAGCAGGTGATGCAACTGGCAGAGGATTTCGCTGCCCGCGTCGCCACTACGAAAAAGGGCAATGAGAAAGCCGGTGACAGTCATCTGATGGTGCTGACCGGTTTGATGCTGTGCAATGACATTCGCGATTTGAAGCATGAGCTTGATGCGGTGCGCCAAGAAATGTTGGCAGCGGGCAAATCGCGCGACGCCTTATCGGCGCGGGTGGATGAAATTGAAGAGGTTTTGTCATTGGCGCTGAATTCGGCAGCCGAAAAAATCGAGGCCATATTGCCCGACATGACAAATTCTGCAAATAGCGCGTCAGAGCCGCCCAGCTCTCCTGTCTAGGATTGCCCTCCATAAGAAGAGGTGACGGGCTTAGGTTTTTGCCGCTATAAGGCAATTAGGAACTGCCCGATGCGAAGACTGCTTTTAACGCTCGGGGCCTTACGGTCCTTTAGGGAGCTGTCACTGAGGCGGGTTGCGGCCTGCTCCATACGGTGCCCACCTACTTTTGTAGGTCTCCGAGGATACGGCGGAAAACGGTTGTGGCGGTTCCACTTCTATTGGGTGACACATTATCAGGTGACATATGGATGAAAAAGACCGGATGCGCCGCGCCCTTGTGGCTCAGCGCAGCGCGCATCATAAGGCGCATGGCGCGACGGATGCTCTGGCTCTGGCTCAGGTTCAGGTTCAGGGAGTGGCATCGCAGATTGAGAAGCTGTCCGGGAAAACCACGGAAAATATTAGCGATAAAATCATTGCCGCCTATCTGCCAATGGGCGGCGAACTTGACCCGCAACCGCTCATGCAGGCATTGCGTAAAAGCGGCAATCATATTTGCCTGCCGGTCTGCACTGATGAAGACGGCCCGCTGGTGTTTCGTCGCTATAAACAAAATGATGCTTTGCTGCCCGATGAAATGGGCATTGCCGCGCCGCGCGCCACGGCACACCAAGTCACGCCTGATATTGTGCTGCTGCCGCTTTTGGCATTTGACGGGCAGGGCAATCGGTTGGGTCGGGGTGGCGGCTTTTATGACCGCACATTGGCAGTGCTTAAAAAGCGCGGTGATTGCCGCTTTATCGGCCTCGCCTTCGATATGCAAATGGTTGACAAATGCCCGACCGCGCCGCATGACGAGGCCTTACATGCCGTGCTGACCCCCTCTAAACGGCACGATTTTGATAGGGATTGAGAAATGCGTTTGCTGTTTTTAGGAGATGTTGTCGGTCGTGCCGCACGCGATGCGGTTGTGCGGCAAGTGCCCGTTATGCGCGCCCAATATAAACTTGATTTCGTTGTCGTGAATGGCGAGAACGCTGCCGGTGGCTTTGGCATTACGCCCGATATTACCCGCGCTTTTTTGGAAGCCGGTGTCGATGTTGTTTCAACCGGCAACCATGTTTGGGACCAGCAGGACATTCGCGGCTTTATTGCCGACGAACCCCGGCTTTTGCGCCCGGCCAATTTCCCCGCTGAAACGCCCGGTAAGGGCGCCGGTCTTTACGAGGTCGGAGATCAGCGCGTGCTGGTGGTTAATGTGATGGGGCAATTATTTATGGAATCATTGGACGACCCGTTTGCCGCCGTTGAACGTGAATTGACGGCTTGCCCATTGGGCGAAGCGGCAGATGCGATTATTGTCGATATGCACTGCGAAGCGACATCTGAGAAAATGGCGATGGGGCATTTTTGCGATGGCCGCGCCAGTCTGGTGGTCGGCACGCATACGCATGTGCCGACGGCAGATGCCCAAATTTTGCCGAACGGCACCGCCTATCAAACCGATGCGGGCATGTGCGGCGATTATGACAGCGTTATCGGCATGGAAAAAGAAGAGCCGGTCAATCGCTTTGTTACCAAATTACGCGGTGGCCGTTTTGGCGCGGCGCAAGGCACACCTACGCTATGCGGCGTGATGGTGGAAACCGATAACGCAACGGGCAAAGCCGTCGCCATTCATCCTATTCGTGCCGGTGGCAGGCTTTCCACCGCCGCGCCAAACCTATAGTGTAAAATCTGACGCAACACGGAGGACGGCATGGCAGGCCATTCCAAATTTAAAAACATTCAGCACCGCAAAGGTGCACAGGATAAAAAACGCGCCAAAATTTTCGCGCGCCTGACCAAAGAGATTATGGTCGCGGCGAAAATGGGCATGCCCGACCCGGATTCAAACCCACGCCTGCGCACGGCTATTTTGGCGGCGCGCGCGCAAAATATGCCGAAAGACAATATTGAACGGGCGATTAAGAAAAGTGCAGATGATGGCGACACGATTTATGAAGAAATGCGCTATGAAGGTTTCGGCCCGGCGGGTATCGGCATTATTGTTGAAACACTGACCGATAACCGCAATCGCACAGCAGCGGAGGTGCGCTCTACTTTTTCCAAAAACGGCGGCAATCTTGGCGAAACCGGTTCAGTGTCTTTTATGTTCGACCGTGTTGGCGCGATTGAGTTCGATGTTGAGCGCGCCGATGCCGAAACCGTGTTTGAAGCGGCGATTGAGGCCGGTGCTGATGATGTGGACAGTTCTGAAGCGGGGCATGAAATTATCTGCGCGCCGGACGAATTGCACAATGTTGTCAATGCCTTGCAAGAGGTTATGGGGGAGCCGCGCGCGGCCGATATTATCTGGCGGGCGCAAAATGATATTGCCGTAGACGGCGAAGCAGCCGAAAAAGTAGTTAAGCTGGTCGAAGCTCTGGACGATGTTGATGATGTTCAGAATGTCTATGCCAATTTCGACATTTCGGAAGAGGTGCTGCAACAACTTTCGGCCTGAGGCAGAAGGGAAAGCATGTGAGCACAGCAAAACGTCGCCTTATCGGACTTGACCCGGGTCTTCGGTTCACCGGTTGGGGCGTGGTGGATATGCTCGGCTCAAAGCTGACCCATATCGGTAATGGCGCAGTGCGCTCTGATGCGTCGCTTTCTTTAGCCGAGCGGCTTTTGCAATTAGATGAGGGACTGACGGCCGTGGTCGCGCACTATGCGCCCGATTATGCCGCGGTTGAGCAAACATTTGTCAATCGCGATGGCGCGGCGACGTTGAAGCTTGGCCAAGCGCGCGCGGTTTGCTTGCTGGTGCCGGCGCGGCGTAAAATCAGCGTCAGCGAATATGCGCCGAATTTCATCAAGCGCAGCGTTACCGGTTCCGGTCACGCCGATAAAAACCAGATTAAGACAATGGTGCAAATGTTGCTGCCGCAAGCCGATATTGCAAATGAGCACGCTGCCGATGCATTGGCGGTGGCCATCACGCTGGCCCATGCCGGTGACTTTGGCGGTAAAATGCAGGCGGCGATTGCGAAAGCCGAGAAAAAAGGAGCGGTCGTATGATTGGCCGGTTGCGCGGACGCGTTGACGGGCGGGGCCTCGATGACCGCGGCGGCGGCTGGGCGCTGATTGATGTCGGCGGCGTCGGCTATATGGTCGAAGGCTCGGCGCGCATGATTGACGGTTTACCCGGCGATGGAGAGGCCGTCAGTCTGGCGATCGAAACCTATGTGCGTGAAGACCAGTTGCGGCTGTTCGGTTTTGCCAGCGAAGAAGAAAGAAGCTGGTTTCGTTTATTGATGGGCGTGCAAGGGGTGGGCGCCAAAGTCGCGCTGGCCATTCAAGGCGTCTTATCGGCTGCCGATTTGACGCAAGCCGTTGCCGCTGAAGACAAGGCAATGGTGTCACGCGCGCCGGGCGTTGGCCCAAAGGTGGCGCAGCGCATTGTGCAAGAATTGAAAGACAAAATTCCCGAAGCGCAATTTATCGCGAGCAGCGGAAATGTCGGCGATGGCGCGGCTGCGGGCGGCAAAGTGTTGCAAGAGGCGCTGTCGGCGCTGACCAATCTTGGCTATCAGCGCGTGCAGGCCAATCAGGCTCTGATGGCGGCGCGCGCCAAGCTGGGCGATGAGGCTGAAACCATTGAGGCGCTTATCAAAGCCGCTCTGAAGGAGATGAGCTGATGGATGAGCGCTTGATTGACCAGAATGTGCAATCCGAGGATGCCGCCTCTGATGCCGATGCCGCCATGCGCCCCAAAACGCTGGAAGATTTTGTCGGTCAGCAAAAAGGCCGCGAGAACCTCGCAATTTTTATTGAGGCTGCGAAAAAGCGCGGCGATGCGCTTGACCATGTGCTGCTGGCTGGCCCGCCCGGTTTGGGTAAAACCACATTGGCGCAAATTGTTGCGCGCGAATTGGGCACGGGCTTTCGTTCTACCTCAGGGCCGGTGATTACCAAGGCCGGGGATTTGGCGGCGTTGCTGACCAATCTTGAACCGCATGATGTGCTGTTTATCGACGAGATTCACCGCCTCAGCCCGGCGGTTGAGGAAGTGCTGTATCCGGCAATGGAAGATTTCGAGCTTGATCTGATTATCGGGGACGGTCCGGCGGCGCGCTCGGTTAAAATCGACTTGCCGCCGTTTACTTTGGTTGGTGCGACGACGCGCTCCGGTCTGCTGACCACGCCTTTGCGTGATCGGTTCGGCATTCCGATTTATCTCGGTTTTTATACGCATGATGAGTTGGAATATATCATTCGCCGCAATGCGGGCCTGATGGGGCTGGCGATTTCTGATGATGGCGCGCATGAGATTGCATCGCGCGCGCGCGGCACGCCGCGTGTTGCAGGGCGTTTGTTGCGCCGTGTTCGCGACTTCGCCAATGTGGATGGGGCAGACGAGATTAGCGCCGGACTGGCCGATGCCGCTTTGGGGCGCTTGGAGGTTGATAAGCGCGGTCTGGACGGTTTGGACCGGCGGTACTTAACGGTTGTGGCCGAAAAATTTATCGGCGGGCCGGTGGGGATTGAAACACTGGCCGCCGCGCTGGGCGAACCGCGCGACGCGCTGGAGGATATTGTCGAGCCGTTTCTTATTCAACTGGGTTTTGTCAATCGCACGCCACGCGGGCGGGTTTTAATGCCTGCCGCATTTGAACATTTGGGATTGGATGTGCCGAAAACGTCGCGTCAGGCCGAAAGCGATTTGTTCGAAGACTGATTATTTGGCGAAAATCGCCCCTTATTTGGCGCAAATTGCATCTTATTTGGCGCAAATTGCGCTGTAAATATTCGCCCAATCTTCCATATTGCCGCGGTTAAACTCAACCTGTTTGGTGGCATATTGCAGCCTGTCTTCGGGCAGGCTTGGCAGGGGCACGGGCAGCGCATTATCAACCGTCTTATACAAGTTCGAGGTAAAGGCTTTGAACAGCTTCATGCCTGTATTGTTAAAACGGTTCTTGCGGATAAAGCGTTTATTGGCTTTGAACAATTCCCAGCTCTGGGAAATCTCTTGCGTCGCTTGCCAGCAGATTTGGGCTTCAGGAATATCATCGTAGCGGCGGCGGGCTTTGCCGACCGATTTCTCATACTCATCTTCACCGATGAGACCGCCGGTCGCGACACCCGCTTGCTTGGAGACTTTTTTGCTGGATGTGACAACCTTCTCTTTCGTCGAAGAGTATTTTTCGGAGATAGACGAACACCCTGCTAGACCCGAAAGGGTGATAGCTAAAACCAACACATGAACTTTTTTCATTACGCAACTTCCGACTTAGAATTCGTGATAGGCTATCATATTCCAACACAAAGAAAACACACGAATCGCATTTTTTCGGCAATTATGTGATCTCTTTCAGGCTTTGGTGAGATTCGAAAAAATGCTGGGGGATGACCGATGGAAGACAATATGCAGCGTGGCAGGTTTGAAAAATCAGATAAACAGAGTGTCGGCACGCGCCATTTAATGAATGTGTTGGTGCATTATGAGGACACTGATTTTTCAGGTTTTGTGTATCACGCCAATTACCTCAAATTCGCAGAACGGGGCCGCTCGAATTTTTTGAAGCTGGCCGGTGTAACCCATACGCAATTATTGGCGCATGACCCGCAACTGGCATTTGTTGTCGGGCATATGGATATGGATTTTATGATGCCCGGCCGGGTTGAAGATGAATTATTGGTCGAAACCGCGTTCACCCAATTGCGCGGCGCGCGTCTGATGGCCGAGCAGCGGGTCTCGCGGGGTGGCGAGACATTATGGCAAGCGCATGTGCTGGCAGCGATCGTTGATTTGCAAGGCCGCCCGAAACGCATGCCGAAAGATGTCGCGGCTTTGTTGACGCCGCATCTCGGTGCCTCTTTTTTGCCGGATGCGGCTGAAAAGTGACAAAGTTTGGTCACATTTAGGCCATAGAAGAACACAAATTGTGAGAGAAATTCATGGAAACAGTCACCCTTAATGAGGCAGCGCAACTTGCCGCCACCGACTTTTCGCTTTGGGCGCTTTTTGTCCGTGCCGATATCGTCGTCAAACTGGTTATGCTCGGCCTTATTGCGGCGTCGGTTTTAAGCTGGTCAATTATCATTGAAAAAGCGCTGACCTATCGCCGTGTACGGCAGCAGGCCGAAGAATTTGAAGCGCTGTTTTGGTCGGGTGATACGCTGCAAAATATTTATCGCCAACTGGCCTCTGGCGAGGGTAGCCCGTCTGTGCGGGTGTTTAATGCCGCCATGCGCGAATGGGTGCGCCAAGATGGCGGCCGGCGCAAAGCTGATGCGATTGGCATTATTCCGTCGATTGAACGCAGCCTAACCAATGCGGTGGCGCGCGAAATGGAAGCGCTTGAACATCGTCTTTTGTTTCTGGCCACTGTTGGCGCGGTCGCGCCCTTTGTCGGCCTTTTCGGCACGGTTTGGGGTATTATGAACAGCTTCCAAGCGATTGCCATGAGCCGCGATACCAATTTGGCGGTTGTCGCGCCGGGCATTGCCGAGGCTTTGTTTGCCACCGGTTTGGGATTATTGGCGGCGATACCGGCTGTGGTTGCCTATAATGCCTGCGCGGCCTCAGTGCAGCGTTTTTCATCGCGTCTCGACCATTTTGCCGATGACTTCATAAATCTGATTGCGCGCCAAAGCGGCCAGCAGAGCAGCCAGCAAAGCAGAGGCTAGGCATTTGGCTTTTTCCGCTCCTCCCTCCTCCGGTTCGGCGTCTCGAAAGCGACGTCATTACCGGCCCATGTCGGAAATTAATGTCACGCCAATGGTCGATGTGATGTTGGTGCTGTTGATCGTGTTTATGGTTGCCGCCCCGCTGCTGACTGTCGGTGTGCCGGTCAATTTGCCCAAAACCGGCGCGCAAGCCTTGCGCGGTGATGAAGAGCCGCTGGCCATTTCCATCAATGCTGAGGGTCAAGTTTTTATTCAAGAGACGCTGATTGACAAATCAATGCTGGTGCCGCGCCTGCGCGCGATTGCCGGTGCCGGATATGAGCAACGCATTTATGTGCGCGGCGATAAAACCGTCAGCTATGGTTTGGTGGCAGGCATTGTGTCGGAGATTAGCGCCGCCGGTTTTTCGCGGGTCGCTTTGGTAACGGAAAAAGTGGGGCAGCGTAAATAATGGTCGCGTCCCGCAATTTTCTGGCCTCGGTTCTCCTGCATGCAGGGCTGGTTGTTATTGTCGGTCTTTGGACGCCAATGGTGAACAAATCACGCCTCACCGATCAGAGCTTGCCGATTGAAATCATCACCATCGACCAATTCACCAAATTGGTTGAACAAACCACAATGCCCGAGGACAAAGAGGCTCGCCAACAGCTGACCGCGCATGAACAAACCAGCGCGCCACAGGCGGCCAATCAAGACGCCATGCCGCTGCCGGATGCACAGGCAGAACAACAGCCAAGCGATGCGGCCACGCCGGCCGCCCCCGAGACGCCGCGCTACCGTGTTGCACAACCTGCGCCACTGGCGCGTCCGGTTGTTAAACCCAAACCGCTATTGGATGTCGGTCGGGTGCAAGCCTTGTTGAATAAAACGCCTGACCAAAAAACCGCGGATAGTGGTTCGCGCGAAAGTGACACCAGTTTGAGTGCGGGAGAACGCTTGACCCTGAACGAGGTTGATGCGTTTCGCGCTCAGATGCGCCGCTGTTGGTCGCCGCCAGCCGGTGCCAAACAGGCTGAAAATTTGGTGGTGCAGGTTCGTCTTTCTTTAACCCCCGCCGGTGCAATATCGGCCGGGCCGGTGGTCGTAAACAGGCGCTTTTTGGGTGACCCGTTTTTTCGCGCCGCGGCTGAAAGCGTATTGCGCGCCATTCGCCGTTGCCAACCTTTCATCATGCCGGCAGAAAAATATGCAAGCTGGCGCAACATTGAGTTAACATTCGACCCCCGCAGAATGCTTGGCGGCTAGGAGAAGACCATGACAGTGAATATCACATCTGCTTTCCGGATGGCGCCGTTTGGCCGCGCTGCATTGCTGGCGATGGCCGTTTTGCTGGCTCCGCTTTCAGCCCATGCCGCCCTCAAAATTGACATCACACAGGGCAATGTCGAGCCATTGCCGATTGCGGTGCTGGATTTTGATGGCGAGGGTACGGTGGGGCAAGATTTGGCAACGGTGATTGTTGCTGACCTTGAACGCTCCGGCCTGTTTCGTCCGGTTGACCGCGCGGCATTTATTGAGCGCAATATCGGCGTTAATGTGCGCCCGCGTTTTAATGATTGGCGGGTAATTAACGCGCTGGCGCTGGTGACGGGACGCGCTGTGCAGCATAGCGATGGGCGTCTGTTGGTGGAGTTTCGGTTGTGGGATGTGGTGGCCGAGGAACAAATGGCCGGTCTGCAATTTTTCACAACACCGGAAAATTGGCGGCGTATCGGCCATTTGGTTGCCGATGCGATTTATGAACGCCTGACCGGCGAGACCGGTTATTTTGATACGCGCATTGTTTATGTCTCGGAATCCGGGCCGAAGAATAATCGTGTTAAAAAGCTGGCAATTATGGATCAAGACGGCTTTGCGCAAAGCGAATTGACCCGCGGCAGCGCGCTGGCGCTGACCCCGCGTTTTAGCCCAACCGCGCAAGAAATTACTTACCTGTCTTATTATCGCAATAAACCGCGCGTTTATTTGTTGAATATTGAAACCGGACAACAAGAAGTGGTCGGTGATTTTCCGGGCATGACCTTCGCGCCACGCTTTTCGCCCGATGGGCAGAAAATTATCATGAGCCTTGAGCGCAAGGGCAATTCCAATATTTACACGATGGATTTGCGGACGCGGGAAACCCGTCGCCTGACCTCTTCTTTGGCGATTGATACCGCGCCGTGTTACGCGCCCGATGGCAGTCAAGTTGTCTTCGAAAGCGACCGTATGGGTTCGCAGCAGCTTTATGTTATGGAAGCAGATGGCACAAATGTGCGTCGTATTTCTTACGGCGAAGGGCGTTATGCAACGCCGGTTTGGTCGCCACGGGGCGATTTGATTGCTTTTACCAAGACGTTGAATGGCCGATTTCTCATCGGTGTGATGAAAACCGATGGCAGTGGCGAGCGTATTTTGACCGAGGGATACCATAATGAGGGCCCCGCATGGTCGCCAAATGGGCGGGTTATCGCCTTTTTTCGCGAAGGGCGGGGGGCCGATCAAGGTCCGACCTTGTGGACAGTGGACGTTACGGGTTATAATGAGCGACCGATTTCGACCCCCGGTTGGGCCTCCGACCCGGCATGGTCGCCGTTAATTCGTTGAGTAATGCAATCGTAAACAAAATCTTTTAAATCAGCTTTGGATTGCATTTGTGCTTTTTTTGACTAAGTTACGCAACAGGGACAGGCAAAAGGCCTGCGTATATTGAGGAGCTATCGATGGGACAGTCGACAAAATCAAAAATTCTAATTGCCATGGCAGTGGCGGGTCTGACATTGGCCGGTTGCGCCTCAACAACAGAGCCTGCTTCTGTATCGACGTCGACAGGGTCTGCGTCCGCGTCGGCGGCTTCAGCTGACTCTCAGTATTTGGTGCAAAATGTGGGTGACCGTGTTTTCTTCCAAACTGACCAATCCAATCTTAACGGGTCGGCCCGTGCGACATTGCGTAATCAAGCGCAGTGGTTGTCACAAAATGGCAGCGTTAACCTGATTATTGAAGGCCACGCCGATGAGCGCGGCACACGCGATTACAACCTTGCATTGGGTGCGCGCCGTGCCAACGCTGTGCGCGACTTCCTGATTAGCGAAGGGGTGAACGGCAACCGCTTGCAAACCATTTCTTATGGTAAAGAGCGTCCAGTATCTTTGTGCTCGGAAGAGGCTTGTTGGTCGAAAAACCGCCGCGCGGTGGCGACCATTCGCTAATTTCATAAAAATCGATTTAAGGGCACCTTCGGGTGCCCTTTTTTCTGCCTTTTTTTTGCCGAAATAGACGCGCATAGAATATCTGATGAAAACTTTTGCTGCATTGCTGACCGCCGCTTGTGTGCTGGTTTCGCCTGTATGGGCGCAATCCGGCCCACGTGTGCCGTCTGAGTTTGCACCGCGCGCTTCCGGCGATGAACCGGCGGGCGAGCGTGTTGCGGCATTGGAGCTGCGTTTAGCGCAGCTTGAACAATTGCTTGAGGCGCAGCGCACGCTGAACACCCGCAATCGCCTAGCTGAGACACAAACCCTCAAGCAGCGTCTTCAGGCTTTGGAAGCGCGGCTATTATCGCCGCAGGGCAATTTTGCTGCCCCGGCGTCTGCTCCTGCCCCCCAAAATGCGGCAACCAGCGCGGCAACCAGCGCGGCGGCCGAGCGCGTGCAGTTTAACCAGTTGGTTGAAATGCTGCGGCTCTTGCAAGCGCAAACCGATCGCTTAATGATCGATACGCAAAACATCACGCAGCGCCTTGATAAAGCGTCCTCGGATAATGAGTTTCGTTTTCAGTCCTTGGAAGGCGGCATGATGCGCGCCAATCAGGGCATTTCATCTTCATCTGCCGAGCCGGAAGTCATCGGTTTTGTCAAAAAAGCGGCGCCTGTCGCAGGTCTGGTGGACGCCTCGGCAGTCATCGACGTCACTACGCCCCTGGTGGGTGAGGGCAATCCGGCCGATTTGGCCGATTTTGATGCTCCCGTGCGCGCGCCATTGGATGACCCGCAAGCGCTTTATGAGCGTGCTTTGTCTGATTTGCAGGCCGGTAATTATGGCGGCGCTCGGGTTGATTTTGCCTCATTGGTTGAGCGTTTCCCATCGCATAAAATGGCCGGCCACGCGCAATATTGGCTTGGCGAAACCTTTTACGTGCAACGTCAATATAAGCAGGCGGCGCAAGCCTTTTTGGTTGGATACACGACTTATGCGGCCAGCAAAAAAGCACCTGACAGTCTTTTGAAACTGGGCATGACCCTGACCGCTTTGGGTGAAAAGAAAACCGGATGCGACGCGTTTGCCGAATTAAATGCAAAATTTCCCGATGCGCCGACCGCGGTTGCCAAGCGCGCACAAATCGAGAAAAAACGAGCCGCCTGTGGTTCATAAAAACATGCCTGATAAATTGACAGCAGCGGCGCTGGTGCACCGCTTACAGCCTTTCGGTGCGGATGCTCATTTGGCCTTGGCCGTGTCAGGCGGTGGTGATTCAATGGGATTGCTGGCGCTGGCGGCTGAGGCGCAAAAACTTGATTATGCGCCGCGTTTTTCGGTGCTGACGGTTGACCATAAACTACGCCCCGAAGCGGCGGCTGAGGCGGCACAGGTGGCCGCGGTTTGCCGTGCTTTAGGTCTGCCGCATACGGTTTTATCGGCAGATGAAAAACGATCAAAGACCGGCATTCAGCAGCATGCCCGCACATTGCGTTATCGGTTGATGGCAATCTGGTGTGCCGAACACAAGGCGCAAGCGCTGGTTGTGGCGCATCACCAAGATGACCAAGCGGAAACCGTATTGATGCGCATGGCCCGCGGCAGTGGTGTGAAGGGCTTGGGCGGTATGGCGCCGCGGCAAAAAATTCACACCGATGCTGGTCCTTTATTATTACTGCGGCCTTTTTTAACCGATGCCGGTGATGCGCTAAAAACCGTTGCAGCCGAAGCGGGCTTGCCGATTAATCATGACCCAAGCAATGATGATACGCGTTTTGAACGGGTGCGCTGGCGGCGCTTATTGCCCAAGCTGGAAGCAGAAGGTCTGGACGCAGCGACATTGGCTGAGCTGGCTGCAAACATGCGTCAGGCGCAGGCGGCGCTCGATAAAAAATTGACCGGATGGCTGGAAGGCTATGCCGATTGGCACGAATATGGTGTTTTATGCTTGCCCCGCACGCCGTTTGAAGCCCTACCACACGCGCATCAGCACCGCCTGCTTGGGCGCTTTGTGCAGTATTTCGGGCAGCATGCGCACCCTCTCAAACGACGCAAATCAGAACGCGTGCTGCACAATATGACAAACACGCCGCATGGCGGCGCGGTGCTGGGTGGCACGCAAGTGAGATGGCGCAGCGATGTTATTTTCATGGGACGCGAAGCGGCGGCCTGCCCATCGCCGCTTTGGTTGCATGATGCAAATGGTGTTTGGGATAAACGTTTCAGCTTTACCTCAAATGGTGAGGTGGCAAATTTGCATCTGGCGGCCCTGGGGCAAGCGGGTGTGCAAGAAATGCGAAACCGAGGCGTGGTTTTCGACAAAAAAATTCCGGCGGTCTATTTGGCCGCACTGCCCGGTTTATTTTCGGGAGCAGACCTCATTGATTGCCCTGTTTTGATGAAAACCCCCGGTAACATGACGGATTTCTCCATTTCCGGCGTTTATTCTGGTAGCTTTTACTGCGACATTTTTGAGCAAGCATAGAGGTAGGGGCAGGGCTGGAAAATCGGCTCGTGCGCGCCTATATTAAAAATAACGGAGTTGCTGCAAGCAATGTCCACGGACAAATTAAAGGTGAAACGGTGAATAGTATGAGAAATATTGCTGTCTGGTTGGTTGTCGGCCTAATGCTTTTTAGCCTGTTCAATGTGTTTCAGGGGCCTGCGGCGCAGACGTCGAACCGCAATATTAACTTCTCGCAATTTATTGCAGAGGTTGATGCCGGCACGGTGGCTGCTGTGACGATTGAAGGTGATTCCATTACCGGTAATTATTCGGACGGATCTTCTTTCACCACTTATGCGCCGCCCAATGACCCGTCATTGGTGCAAAGGCTGCAAGAGCGCGGTGTTTCCATCACCGCAAAGCCGGATAGTTCTGGCTCACCGACACTATTGGGTGTTCTGATTTCATGGTTCCCTATGCTGCTGCTTATCGGGGTCTGGGTGTTTTTCATGCGCCAGATGCAAGGCGGCGGTCGCGGCGGCGCGATGGGTTTTGGCAAGTCAAAAGCCAAGCTGCTGAATGAGGCGCAAGGCCGTGTGATGTTTGACGATGTCGCAGGCATTGACGAGGCGAAAGATGATTTGCAGGAAATCGTCGAGTTTTTGAAAGACCCGACCAAGTTCCAGCGTCTGGGTGGTCGTATTCCTAAAGGCGCATTGCTGGTCGGCCCTCCGGGCACCGGTAAAACGCTATTGGCCAAAGCCATTGCAGGCGAGGCCAATGTGCCGTTCTTCTCAATTTCCGGCTCAGACTTTGTCGAAATGTTTGTCGGTGTCGGCGCCAGCCGTGTCCGTGACATGTTCGAGCAAGCCAAAACCAATGCGCCCTGCATCATCTTTATCGATGAAATTGATGCGGTCGGTCGTCACCGTGGTGCCGGTCTTGGCGGCGGTAATGATGAACGCGAGCAAACGCTGAACCAGTTGCTGGTTGAGATGGATGGCTTTGAAGCCAATGAGAGCATTATTCTGATTGCTGCCACCAACCGTCCCGACGTGCTGGACCCGGCGCTGCTGCGCCCGGGCCGCTTTGACCGTCAGGTTGTGGTGCCCAATCCGGATATTATTGGCCGCGAGAAAATCCTCAAAGTGCATATGAAGAAAACGCCGCTGGCGACCGATGTGGATGCGCGCACGATTGCGCGCGGCACACCCGGATTTTCCGGTGCTGACCTTGCCAATCTGGTGAATGAGGCCGCTTTGCTGGCGGCGCGTCGGGCCAAACGTCTGGTGTCGATGCAAGAATTTGAAGACGCTAAAGACAAGGTGATGATGGGCGCAGAGCGTCGTTCTATGGTGATGACCGAGGATGAAAAACGTCTGACCGCCTATCATGAAGGCGGCCATGCTTTGGTGGCCTTGAATATGGAAGCCTCTGACCCGGTGCATAAGGCGACGATTATCCCGCGCGGCCGCGCGTTGGGCATGGTGATGCGCTTGCCTGAACGTGACCAGGTATCGGTCACACGCGGCAAGATGAAAGCCGATTTGGCCGTTGCGATGGGCGGACGCATTGCTGAGGAATTGATTTTCGGTGACGAAAAAGTGACCTCGGGTGCCTCGTCTGATATTCAAATGGCAACCAATATGGCGAAAGCTATGGTCACCCAATATGGCATGAGCGAAGAAATGGGCCCATTGGCCTATGGCGAGAACGAGCAAGAAGTGTTCCTCGGCCATTCTGTCGCGCAAAAACAAAACATGTCGGAAGAGACACAGCGACGCATTGATGCCGAAGTTCGCAAGCTGGTGGAAGAGGGTTATGAAATGGCCCGCAAAATCTGCAGCGAAAAAATGGAAGATTTGCACACCATCGCCAAAGGCTTGCTGGAATTTGAGACGCTGAGCGGTGACGAGATTATCGGCCTGCTTAAAGGCGACATGCCGCATCGTCCGGAGGATGATAATAAGCCGCAAAGCGGTGGTCCGGCGTCGCCATTCCCGACAACAGGCTCGGCCGGTGTCGGTGGCGCAGAACCGCAGGGCACTTGAAGGCAATCCGCGTCTGATGGCGCAAATTTTCGGAATACTCAATATCACCGCCGACAGTTTTTCTGACGGCGGTGATTTTTTAGCGCCCGACAAAGCGCTGGCGCAGGCGGAAAAATTGGTTGGCGATGGCGCGCATGTGCTGGATATCGGGCCGGCATCCAGCCACCCCGACGCAGGTGATGTGTCGCCAATCATTGAAATTGAACGGCTGGAAACTGTGTGGGCAGGGCTTAAAAAACTGGGCGCATCAATGAGTGTCGATAGTTTTCAGCCCGAAACACAGCGCTGGGCGATGGCGCAAGGGGCCGATTGGCTGAATGATATTAACGGCTTTGCCGACCCGTCTCTATATGACGAACTGGCCGATTATGACGGCAAACTGGTTTTAATGCATGCCATTCAGGCGAAGGGCATTGCGACGCGCCAAGACGCGCCGGAAGGTGATATTTGGGCGCATATATTTCGGTTTTTCGAGGCGCGGCTGGCGGCGTTGAGCAAAGCCGGGGTGGAACAAGAAAAAATAACGCTCGACCCGGGGATGGGCTTTTTCCTCGGCAATCAGCCCGAAACCTCCTTGGCTGTGCTGGCTGATCTTGACCGTTTGAAGGCGGCATTTGGCTTGCCGTTGCTGGTCTGCGTGTCGCGCAAGAGTTTTCTGCGCGCATTGTCGGGCGTGCGTGTCGAAGAAAGCGGGCCGATATCGTTGGCGGCAGAAATGATTGCGCTCGCGCAAGGGGTCGATTACATCCGCACCCATGACGCCCAGCAGCTTTCGCATGCCATGGCATTGCGTGACCGATTGGGAACAAAACTCTAAAAAGTAATAAATTGCAACAGCTTGTGATTTGCGGCGGAGCAGCGGTTTGGGCCATATTAGGGCATGATTAGAAAATATTTTGGAACCGACGGGATTCGTGGTCGGGTTAATGGCGAGACGATGACCGCGGATACTGCTTTGCGTTTGGGCACGGCGGCGGGGCGTTATTTCCGCCGTGGCGAGCATCGCCACCGTGTCGTTATCGGCAAGGATACGCGCCTGTCCGGCTATATGATTGAACCGGCGCTGGTGGCGGGCTTCACCTCTATGGGCATGGATGTGTTTTTGTTCGGCCCCATTCCGACCCCGGCCGTGGCTTTCCTCACCCGTTCTTTGCGGGCTGATATTGGCGTGATGATTTCCGCCTCGCATAATGCGTTTGAAGATAACGGCATTAAGCTGTTCGGCCCGGACGGTTTTAAGCTGTCTGATAATATCGAATATGAAATCGAGCAATTAATGGATGCACCGACCAGCGAGTTGGTGCCGTCGGCTGAATTGGGCCGCGCCAAGCGGATTGATGACAGCCAATCGCGCTATATTGAATTTGCCAAGCGCACTTTCCCGCGCGAATTGACGCTGGACGGCATTAAGCTGGTTGTCGATTGTGCTAATGGTGCTGCCTATAAGGTCGCGCCCACCGCTTTGTGGGAGCTGGGGGCTGAAGTGGTGTCCATCGGCGTGCAACCGGATGGCTTCAACATTAACCAAGATTGCGGCTCAACCAATACGCAGACACTGGCCGACAAGGTGCGGGCTGAAAAAGCCGATATTGGCATTGCGCTGGATGGCGATGCCGACCGGCTGATTATTTGTGACGAGAACGGCAACATGGTCGATGGCGACCAGCTGATGGGTGTGATTGCCGGAGACTGGCACCGCCGCGAGCTACTGACCGCGCCGGGCATTGTCGCCACCATTATGTCGAATCTCGGGCTGGAGCGTTATTTGCAAGATAGCGGGCTGAGCTTGGCGCGCACGCAAGTGGGCGACCGCTATGTGGTGGAGCATATGCGCCAACATGGCTTTAATCTGGGCGGGGAGCAATCGGGCCATATGGTGATGAGCGATTTCGGCACAACCGGCGATGGCCTTGTGGCCGCGCTGCAAGTGCTGGCGGTGATGAAGCAGACCGAGCGTCCGGTTTCTGACCTGTGTCGGGTGTTTGAACCGGTGCCGCAAATTCTTGAGAATGTGCGCTTTAATGCCGGTGTGCCGTTGGAAAATGAGGATGTTATTGCGGCCATTCGCGCCGGTGAGCAAAAGCTCGGCAATTCCGGCCGTCTGGTTATTCG
Source organism: Alphaproteobacteria bacterium (assembly GCA_022426245.1). Classification (GTDB taxonomy): domain Bacteria; phylum Pseudomonadota; class Alphaproteobacteria; order RS24; family RS24; genus UBA8337. Next base: position 34,490 of record JAKMDW010000063.1, read on the forward strand.
CAAATCCGGCACTGAGCCGCTCATTCGCGTGATGGGCGAGGGTGATGATGCTGTGCTGGTGCAAAATGTGGTGGCCGAGATTGTCGGCACCATTCAATCGGTCGCTGCGTGACGCCCCAAAAAGGCCGCGTGCTGGTTATTGCCGGTTCCGATAGCGGCGGCGGTGCGGGCATTCAGGCCGATATTAAATCGATACACGCGCAAGGCGCTTATGCGACCACGGCCATCTCGGCGCTAACGGCGCAAAACACGCTGGGCGTGCAGGGCATTATGGACGTGCCGCCGGCCTTTGTGGCGCAGCAGATCGGCTCAATTTTATCCGACATTGGCACCGATATGGTGAAGACCGGCATGTTGGCCAAGCGGGACGTTATTGAGGCGGTGGCCGAGGCGTTGCCCGCGTTGCCGCTTATTGTCGATCCGGTCATGGTCGCCACATCGGGCGATAAATTGCTGCAAGACGACGCGGTGAGTGCGCTGAGCAGCCTATTGGTCGCCCGCGCGTTTGTCGTCACGCCGAACTTGCCCGAAGCCGGCCTGTTGACGCGGCGCGATGTCGAGACGTTGGACGATATGAAACGCGCCGCCGATACGCTGATGCGTGACGGCGCGCACGCCGCGCTGATTAAAGGCGGGCACGGGTCAGCCAGAGTGGTGACGGATTTACTCGCCATGCAATCGGGCATGCATGTGTTTGAGCATGAGCGCGTCGACACCCAAAACACGCACGGAACGGGCTGCACGCTGGCCAGCGCGCTTGCCGGTCAACTGGCCGGTCAACTGGCACAAGCTATGTCTGAAAGTGCCGCAGATTCTAAGTCTGCTGTGCTTGATGACGCTGGAAAACCAACCGATGCAACGCTGCGCGCGGCGACGGAAACCGCCCTCGACTACGTCCACCAAGCCAT
>JAKMDW010000015.1 GCA_022426245.1 Alphaproteobacteria bacterium
CCAGATCACCGGCAATGGCGGCGGTTTTGTCGCCCTTACCCTTCAGCTTTTCGGCAATCAGGGAAAACGCATCCTGCCAATCGGCCGGCGTCAGCTTGCCGTCTTGGCGTATGAACGGGCGGTCAAGGCGCTGGGTGTTCAGCCCATCCCAAACAAAGCGCGATTTATCCGACAGCCATTCTTCATTCACATCATCATGATTGCGCGGCATGATACGCATGGCTTCGCGCCCGCGCATATCCACCCGGATATTGCTGCCCAGCGCGTCCATCACATCAATAGTCTCGGTTTTGCGAAGCTCCCACGGGCGCGCCGTAAAAGCATAAGGCCGCGAAGTCAGCGCGCCAACGGGGCAAAGGTCAATGACATTTCCCGACATCTCGCTATCCAAAGAGGCTTCGAGATAAGTGGTAATTTCAGTATCCTCGCCGCGGCCAATAGCACCGATTTCCGGCACACCGGCAACCTCTTGCGCGAAACGCACACAGCGCGTGCAATGAATACAGCGGGTCATAATGGTTTTGACCAGCGGCCCCATATTCTTGTTTTCAACGGCGCGCTTATTATCGTCAAAACGGCTGGCATCGCCACCAAAACCAAGCGCTTGGTCTTGCAAATCGCACTCGCCGCCTTGGTCGCAAATCGGGCAATCAAGGGGGTGATTGATAAGCAAGAACTCCATCACCCCTTCGCGCGCTGTTTTCACTGTGTCAGATGTGGTGGAGACCACCATATCGGGGGCAACCGGCATGGCGCAGGACGCAACCGGCTTCGGCGCATTCTCAACTTCAACCAAACACATGCGGCAATTACCGGCCACTGACAGGCGCTCGTGATAGCAGAAGCGCGGAATTTCAGCACCGGCTTCCTCACAAGCCTGCATAATGGTCGTGCCCGGCGCGACTTCCACTTCGATGCCGTCAACAGTGACTTTAATCTGGCTCATTACTCCGCAGCCTCCTGTAGCGGGCCACCGCCCGACGGATTGGAGGCCAAACGCGCTTCAATCACCGGTCGGAAATGGCGGATGAGCCCCTGCACCGGCCACGCCGCGGCGTCACCCAGCGCACAAATCGTGTGGCCCTCAATCTGTTTTGTGACCTGCAACAACATGTCAATTTCTTTCGGCTGTGCGCGGCCCGCAGCCATGCGCTCCAGCACCCGCCACATCCAGCCTGTGCCCTCGCGGCATGGCGTGCATTGGCCGCAACTTTCGTGCTTGTAGAAATACGAGATGCGCGCAATCGCCTTGATAATATCGGTCGATTTATCCATCACAATAACCGCCGCTGTGCCAAGCCCCGACTGCACTTCTTTCAGACTGTCAAAATCCATCAGCACGGTGTCACAAATATCTTTCGGCAAAAGCGGCACCGAGGAGCCGCCCGGAATAACCGCCAGCAGATTGTCCCAGCCGCCGCGCACGCCACCGGCGTGTTTTTCGAGCAATTCCTTCAGCGGAATACCCATTTCTTCTTCGACATTGCACGGGTTATTGACGTGACCGGAAATGCAGAACAGCTTGGTGCCGGTATTACCCTCACGACCAAGACCGGCAAACCAGCTTCCACCGCGGCGGCAAATCGTCGGCGCGACGGCGATGCTCTCAACATTATTCACCGTGGTCGGGCAGCCATACAGGCCCATATTGGCGGGAAATGGCGGCTTCAGACGCGGCTGGCCTTTTTTGCCTTCAAGGCTTTCGATCAAAGCGGTCTCTTCGCCGCAAATATAAGCGCCTGCCCCGTGATGGACATAAATATCGTAATCCCAACCGGAACCGGCGGCATTCTTGCCCAGCAATCCGGCTTCATAGGCCTCATCAACGGCGCGTTGCAAGGCTTCGCGCTCGCGAACAAACTCGCCGCGCACATAAATATAGCAAGCATGCGCGCCCATCGCGAAACCGGCCAGCAAGCAGCCTTCCAGAAGTTTGTGCGGCTCATGGCGCATAATATCGCGGTCCTTGCAGGTGCCCGGCTCGGACTCATCGGCATTGACAACGAGATAATGCGGGCGACCGTCATTTTCCTTCGGCATGAAAGACCATTTCAAGCCGGTCGGGAAACCCGCACCACCGCGCCCGCGTAAGCCTGAGGATTTAACTTCATCAATCACCCAATCGCGGCCCTTTTTAATCAGTTCAGCCGTATTGTCCCAATCGCCACGACCTTGCGCCGAGGCCAAATCTGCCCCGTCAAAGCCATAGATATTTTTGAAAATCCGATCTTCATCGCGCAGCATTATTTGTCACCCTTCAAAACGGTTAGGCCACCCTCAGGCTCTGACGCGCGACGGCTGTTCTGCGGACCAGTCGCGGCTTCTTTTCCCTGTCGTAAATCACTCAGAATTTGCTCGAGCGATTCAGCCGTCAGGTCTTCGTAAAAATCATCATTGATTTGCACCATTGGCGCATTCACACAAGCACCAAGACACTCAACCTCCAGCCAGCTCAGCTTGCCGTCCTCGGTAATCTCGCCCTGCTCGCCAATCACATTGCGGCAAACCTCTTTCAAATCATCAGCACCGCGCAACCAGCATGGCGTTGTGCCGCAAAGCTGCACAAAATGCTCGCCCACCGGCGACAAATTGAACATGGTGTAGAAAGTCGCGACTTCCAAAGCGCGTATATAGGGCATATCCAGCATATCAGCGATGTGACGAATGGCAGGTTCCGGCAGCCACCCACCGGCTTGCTTTTGCGCCTGCCACAAAAGTGGAATAATGGCGCTGGCTTGGCGGCCTTCGGGGTATTTGGCAATCTGCCCTTCTGCCCAACTTACATTTTCGGGTGTGAAAGCAAACTCAGACGGTTGCTGTTCATTGAGACGGCGCACGCTCATCGGTCAACCTCCCCGAAAACAATATCCAACGAACCGAGAATGGCCGATACATCGGCCAGCATATGGTCACGGCTTAAATAATCCAGCGCGTGCAAATGAGCAAAACCCGGCGCACGAATTTTGCAGCGATAGGGTTTGTTTGACCCGTCACCGACCAGATACACACCGAACTCGCCTTTCGGCGCTTCCACCGCGGCGTAAACCTCGCCCTCCGGCACATGATAGCCTTCAGTGTAGAGTTTGAAGTGATGAATAAGCGCTTCCATCGACTGTTTCATCTCGGCGCGTTTTGGCGGCACGACTTTACCGTCCTGCGACGACACCGGCCCGTCGGGCATATTGGCGATGCACTGGCGCATAATCTTCACGCTCTCGCGCATCTCGTCCATGCGCATAACATAGCGGTCATAGCAATCGCCGTTTTTGCCAATCGGCACGGCGAAATCCATTTCGCTATAAGCTTCATAAGGCTGACTGCGGCGCAAATCCCACGCGAGCCCTGCACTGCGGGCCATCACGCCGCTCATGCTCCAATCCATCACATCTTCTTGCGTCACAATGCCGATATCGACATTGCGCTGCTTAAAGATGCGGCTATTGGTCAGCAGACCCTCAATATCATCAAGCACGGTCAGAAAATGGTCGCAAAACCCGTCAATATCATCGAGCAAATCTTGCGGCAGGTCTTGGTGCACACCGCCGGGGCGGAAATAGGCCGCATGCAAACGCGCGCCACAAGCGCGCTCATAGAAAATCATCAGCTTTTCGCGCTCTTCAAAACCCCACGTAATCGGCGTCAGCGCACCGACATCGAGAGCTTGCGTGCAAACATTCATCAAATGGTTGAGAATGCGGCCAATCTCGCAATACAGCATGCGGATATATTGCCCACGTCTCGGCACTTCAATGCCCAGCATACGCTCGACAGCCAGCGCGAAAGCATGCTCTTGGTTCATCGGTGACACATAGTCGAGACGGTCAAAATACGGCACACTTTGCAGATAGGTTTTATGCTCAATCAGCTTTTCCGTGCCGCGATGCAAAAGACCGATATGCGGGTCAATGCGCTCAACGCGTTCGCCGTCCAAATCCATCACCAAACGCAACACGCCATGCGCGGCAGGATGCTGCGGGCCAAAGTTAATGGTAAATTTGCGGTCGTCTTCAGGGTTTTGAATGATTTGCGACATGATTAACCCTCCTGACCTTGCGCTTCGTCAGCTTCAGATGCTTTCTCATCGCCGGGCAGCACATCATCATTCAACAGACCCGCGGCACGCGCACCCTCCCATGGGCTTTCAAAATCGAAATCGCGAAACTCCTGCACCAGCGAGACCGGTTCTTGAATGACTTTCTTCGTGTCATCGCAATAGCGCACTTCGACATGGCCGCTTAGCGGAAAATCTTTGCGCAGCGGATAACCCTCAAAACCGTAATCGGTCAACAGGCGGCGCAAATCAGGGTGGCCGGAAAACAAAATGCCATACATGTCGAAGGCTTCACGCTCATACCAATTCGCCACGTCAAACAGACCGGTCGCACTTGGCACTTGCGTTTCTTCGCCAGCCTGAACCTTAACGCGAATGCGCTGATTTTTGGTCATGGACAGCAAGTGATAGACAACATCGAAACGCAAAGGGCGGCTCGGATAATCAGCGCCGCATAAATCAGTTAACTGGGTGAACCCGCAATCCGTATCGTCGCGCAGAAAACGCAAAACCGGTTCGATATTGCCCGGGTTCACATCCAAAGTTAGCTCACCAAATGCCATCGAATATCCCGCCAGCTTGCCGCCAAGTCCGGCTGAAATATGGTCAGCGAGGGTTTGCAAATCCGACATTTATCGTCCTATCGCTCAATCGTGCCAGTGCGGCGGATTTTCTTTTGCAACAGCAAAATGCCGTAAAACAGCGCTTCCGCCGTTGGCGGGCAGCCCGGCACATAAACATCAACCGGCACAACGCGGTCGCAGCCGCGCACAACTGAATATGAATAATGGTAATAACCACCGCCATTGGCGCATGAACCCATAGAAATCACGTAACGTGGCTCAGGCATTTGGTCATAAACCTTGCGAAGCGCCGGTGCCATTTTATTGGTCAGCGTGCCGGCGACAATCATCACATCAGACTGGCGCGGGCTAGCCCGCGGCGCAACGCCATAACGCTCAATATCAAGACGCGGCATCTGGATATGCATCATCTCAACAGCGCAGCAAGCCAAGCCGAACAACATCCAATGCAAGGAACCGGTGCGGGCCCAATTAATTAAATCCTCAGACGAAGCCAGCACAAACCCCTTATCGGCCAGCTGGTCGGATACCTGCTCGTAATAAGGGTCGGCCATCGGGGCCGGAAGGTTTTTCTTCATCTCGTTAAGGTCTTGTTCTGACACGGCTGCGCTCCTAATCCCAGTCAAGCGCGCCTTTGCGCCACTCATAGGCAAAGCCGACGGTGAGCACGGCGAGGAAGAACATCATTGACCAAAAACCGAACAGGCCGACATCACCAAAGGCGACAGCCCAGGGAAACAGAAAAGCCACTTCCAGATCGAAGATGATGAACAAAATAGCGACCAAATAAAACTTCACATCAAACTTCATGCGGGCATCGTCAAATGCTTCGAAGCCACATTCATAAGGGGCGTTTTTTTCAGGGTCGGGGTTAGATGGTGCAACCAGAGCCGGCACCACCAGCAAAGCGGCTGTAATGACAGCGGAAAGACCCATAAAAATCAGGATCGGATAATAGCTGACTAGCAAATCATGCATCGTGTTTGCTCTTTCGGTTTATCGCCCGTTAAGGCCTGCCTATAAGGCCAAAAAAATCGCCTTATTGGCGCGGAGTATAGTAGCCCATCGGTGGTTTGCAATAGCAATTCAGGGCTTTTTTTATGCCAGTTTTCGCTGCCGATTTCCGCCAAAAAACAGGCTCTGCGTCCTTTTGTCAACGCGCCGCTAAAAACGCCATTTAAGCGCCGCAGTCAGCGCGTTTTCATCCGTGTCATTATCCCCCGAAGAACCGGCAAAGCTGAGGATAAAGGTCATGTCGCGCGATAATTGATAATGCGCGCCTATCGCCACCGAACTAGTGGCGACTTCCTCAGTGTTAACGCTGGCAGTCGCCGCCGCGCCCTGCACCGCATAATCGAAATCGCTATCGGAGGTGATGTCCAAAATATTATGCTCAAATTCAACAAACGCCTTGATGTCATTGCGCCCATAAGGGTTACGCATCTCGACCTCAAACTTCAGCCGCCCGCCAATCGAGTTTGATTCGATATCACTATCGTCTGTCGTGACATAAGACAGTTCCCGATAACCATCATTGCTCTCGCTATGCAGCGCGCCACCCAGGCCAAGCTCCATGTAAACGCGGAAAGGGTTGCGCCGTGTCAGCCGCGCCGCCTTGCCCCAAATCCGCATATCGAGCAGTGCCTCGTAAAACGCATCGAGATAAACCGTGTCATAGGAGGATGCGATGTTAAAGCTGCCCGACGCGCTGGTATTACTCATCACCATGCGCGTCATATCATTTTGGCCGATGCCGGTCAGCGCCATAGCCGAGAAGGAAAGCGGCCCCCAAGACAGCAAGTCGCTAAAGCCAAGCCCGACGGCCTGATAGGATTTATCATAGGTGAAGACATTATTGTCGAGTTCAAAACTACTTTCATTGGCGACCAATACCAATTCGGCATCGAACCAACCGAAAATGGATTGCTCGAAACTTTGCACCAAACCATGACGGTCACCTTCCAACTCATAAACGCGGCCATTTGCTTGATCATTATTCAGGCGGTCAGAAAACGCGAATGACCGCAAGCCGCCCTCGCCCGAGAATCGTCCTAATTGCCGCCAAATATTATTCGTCCCTTGAGCGTGATGCGCGTGCATCAGCGTCATCGCCTCAAAATTTGCCGTGGCCGCAGAAAAGCCATTGCCATCTATCTGTTCTTCATCACCGACAAAAAAGCGGAACTGTTCCTCAGAAAACTCATAGTAATAACTGGCATTCGATGTGCCGGTCAGATTAACCCTGTGCTTTTGCTCATCCGTGTAATCCGTGCCGGTGTCGAGCGCCGCTATCGTGCCGATAATAACCGCACCATTTAACAAATTGACGACCGAGCCACGCCCCTCTAGCGCGATGGCGACAGGCGATGCGCCACCGGCTGCGACAGTGCCGGAAATGCTGATGGCCGAAGACGCGCCGGTCAAAATCGCCGGAGAGGCCGCGGCGCTGATCGTGCCGCTAGTGATAAGGCTTGCCTCAGCGCCCGACATATTTACAGCATGCGCGCCGACATCAGCGACAATCGTCCCGGCATTGTTCAGCGTATAGACCTGACCGGTCGCACCGGCAGCATCAATGGCAAAAGCATTTGTTGCAGCCTGAATAATACCCGTCGCGGTATTGGTGAATTGCGGCGCAGGCGTCGCGGCATTAACGGCAAAATTGTTGAAAGCAACGGCACTGTTGCCGCTGGCCTCAATGCGCCCGCTATTGGTGAAGCTGGTTTCATCTCCGGCCCAAACGTTGAGCGCATTGGCGCCCGCCAAAACTTCAATCACGCCATTATTGACGACGGTCACTTTGTCGGTGAGGCCGGACAACACAACCGCATTGCCGGTGCGGCTGCTTATTGTGCCGCCTGAATTATTGTTGAAATCAAACGGGTGCCCGCCAACACCGGAGAACGCCACAGCCGACGCCCCTGTGGTGGCGCGAATGGTGCCGCCATTGTCAAAATTAACTTGCTCATTAACATCAAGAAACGTCACCGTCTCGCTACCAGCTTCAATGCTGCCACCGCCCTGATTGTTAAACACCACCATCTCATTGGTGGTTAAAGACGTGTTATCCATATCGACATAAACGGCGCGCGTGCCTGCGCTCTCAATAATGCCGCTATTGGTCAGCGAGAAATCTGCCGAGACATTGGTGAAACTGAGCAGATGGTCGGCCGCATTATCTGTCGCGCGCATTGAGCCGCTATTGGTAATATCCGCGCTCGCCCCGACAATATCCTCCAACAATACGACCATATTGTCGGCGGCAATGCTGGCCGTGCCGCTATTGGTGAGGGTGATGGCCGACATCGCGGCGCTGTCCCCTTTTAGATAAATCGCCGTATCGCCCTCGGCTTTAATGCTACCCGAACCGCTATTGGTGATGCTGACTGCATTGGCCCCAATATCCATGACGCGAATGGCATTATTGCCCTCAATGGCCGCCGTTGAGCCGGAGGCCGGCGTGCCTGCTGAAATCGTGCCGCTATTTGTAAGGGTCAATGACGCGCCATCTGCGTCGAGAAAAATCGTGCCACCGCTATTCGCATCACTATTGGCCAGCGCATTGCCGACAGATGAAATCGTCGCGCCCGCGCCATTGGTAATCGAGATATTAGCAACAGACGCCGCCAACGCGCCATGAATGGCGGCAGGCGCGTCTCCGACACTGGTCGAGCCTGCGGATATGGTGCCAAGATTGGACAGCACCATGCCCGCCCCCGACAGGCCATCAACCAGCAAAGCGTAATTGCCACCGGCTGAAATCGTCGCGCCAGTTTGGTTGGTGATGGAGGTGACATGCGCGCCGGTGAAATCCACCGTGTTATTGCCGCCCGCGGTAATCGTCCCGCCATTGGTAAATGTCACGCTGTCATTGCTGCCATCCAACCCGACAAAGCTGAGTGCTGTCCCGGCCGCAGTCGACACGGTGCCGCTGGCCGCATTGGTGAAGGCAATGGTCGTGTCGATGCCGCTCGCTTTTGTAAATTGCATGGCATAGCTGGTGGCATCCGCGTCCGGGTAAAAGCTCGGAAAATTCTGCGTGGCTGAAATTGCGCCGGCATTATTGATGACAACCGTGCCACTTAAATCAGTCAGCTTGACGGTTTCGTCGCGCGCCGCAATCGTGCCGCTATTGGTGAATTTCAAATCGCTCATCGCACTGCCTGCCAGCGCAAATTGCCGCGCGGCTGACAGCGTGCCGGAATTGGTAAGGCAGTAATCAGAGGCCGCGGCATCGGCATCACAAGCCAAACTGTCAATCAGCAGGCCATGATCGGTCGATGAGCTAATCGTGCCGGAATTGGTAATCGTGCTTTCATCATTCAGTGCGCCGCTGCGCTGAATCCGAACCGCATAATTGTCGTTCGCATTGGCATCGGCATCGCCAAAATCTTGTGTTGTCGAAATCGTTCCGGCGTTTGAGAAGGTAATCTTGCCACCAACCGTTTCCAAATCAACACTGCGATCAAGCGCGTCAATCTGGCCGCTCTGGCCGGTGAAATTTATATCGCCGGTGGTCCCCGTGAAAGCAATGGCACGCTCGCCCGACAAACCCGTAGATGCGCGATAAGCGCGAATATTGCCCGCATTGGTCAGCGTTATGTTTCCGGTCACGCCCGAGGCCGCAATGGCCAGCGCATCTTCGGCAATAATGGAAGCGTCGGCGGCATTATTAATGGTGATATTGCCGAGCACATTATTCAGTAAAATTGCATTGGAGCCGGTCGATTTGATTTCGCGTGTGCCGGTCGTCGCCGCGCTGATGCTGCCATTGGTATTCTCAACATAGCCATTATAGATTTCCACCGCTGTTGCCGTGCTGCCCGACGCGCCGGTCAAATCAATCGCTGCTTGATTGCTGTTTATCGCGCCCGCATTGATCAGTCGAAAATAGCCATCGAGGTTTTGTAAATTCAGCGCCCGATTATTGGCCGTGCCAATGGTTCCCGAATTGGTGAGGAAAACCAGCCCCTCGGCCCCTGCCCCGTTTATCGCATTATTGGTGCCACTGGAGTTGGCAGACACGCTGCCCGAATTGGTGATGTCGAGGCGGCCACCATCAAGGGTTGAGAAATTCAGCGCATCACTGGTCGCCGCTTGTATTGTGCCGGTATTGGTGATGGTCACATCGATTTCGCCGCCGCCACCATTAGTGTCGGCAATCACCAGCGCATCGCTGGTGTTCGCGTTAATCATGCCGCCATTGACAATCGACAACTCCACTTTATTGGTCGCAGAACTATTGGCGATTTCCAAACGTTCAATCAGACCGTCATTATCTATGCTGGATGTCGGATTGATGATGTCATCGGCGCGCAGCGTGCCGATATTGGAACCGGAGGCCAGCGCAATGTTTACGCTTTGTGTATCCGATATATCGAGCGAGCCCAGCGTGCCGCTATTGGTAAATTCCAAGCCATTGGTAATCGCCGTGGCATCAACGCTGGTAATGGCCGCCGAATTCGTTACGTCGACATTTGATGAGCCGGCCAAATCCAGCTCAACAATCACACCCGACAAAATGGCGACCGCATCGGATACGCCGGCCATGCCCAACGTGCCCAATGAGGCGGAGGTGTAGGCGGTTGCACTGGTGTTGGTGTCACCAATCGACGCTGATGAGGTGATGGTGAAGTTGGACGCGTCGTCGAGGTCGACCTCGTCAATTTGTCCGGCAAAATTCAAAACCGCATTGGAAATGAAATTGGCCGAGCCGAGATTGAGCAAGCCATCAATTTCGGTTTCCACACCAAGTTCCAGACTAATATTGCTCTGCCCTGTCGTGGCGCTGATATTGCCGCTTACCTGACCGGTAAAGTTGATAATCTGCTCATTATTGGCCGTGCCGCCGACAAAGGTGAAGCCATCATCATCGAAATAATTTTCTGACAGGCTGACTTCTGTGGGATTGCTCGTCAGAACATTAGATGGGTCGGTGCTGTCGGTGAGGATGTCGGTCCGACCGACACTGCCGATGCAAATGCCATCAATGTTAATCGCGTAATTACCCTGCGCGGTAATATCTTCCCAGTTATCGGCAATATGAATCGGTGAAGGGGTGAAACTGCGCCCGCCTGTCTCCACCGCCAGTCGTGGCGGAACGGCAGCATTTGTCATGGCTTCCGACCCGTCAGTGATGTTGATTTCATTCAAGTCAATGGCATTGTTGTTGTTCAGGTCGGAGAAACAATAGCCCGCCGATACAGTTTGTATCGTCCGCGTAACATCTTGCGCAAAAACAGGCTGCGGACGCACAATAAGTGCCCCACACACAGCGAAAACGATGACGAAAAGACGCAACACCGACAAGGCCAAACCCTTCTTACAGACAGCAAAAACGCTAGCCCGATTCTAAGGCCTAAACCTGCAACAATTCAGCAAAAGAATGTGGATATAAGGGGAAAGTGGCGGGAGTGGCGGGAGTGACGGGACTCGAACCCGCGACCTCCGGCGTGACAGGCCGGCGCTCTAACCAATCTGAGCTACACCCCCAACAGGTGTTATGCGAAGCACTTCCTTACGGCTCGTTCTGCAGGGTGTCAAGCCTGCCTCAAAAGCCGGAAAATGGTGGGCGGTGACGGGATCGAACCGCCGACCCTCTCGGTGTAAACGAGATGCTCTCCCAGCTGAGCTAACCGCCCCACGGAGACAGCGTGTAGCGCATCACCGTTAAAAAAGCAAAAAAAAAC
>JAKMDW010000113.1 GCA_022426245.1 Alphaproteobacteria bacterium
GCATTGCCGTCGCGATATACAATCGAAGACGCAACATCCGCCCCCAAATCGCCATCAAATAGAAGGCGGGGCTCAAGCGCATAAATCAGCGGTGTTTTTGACTGTCTCTTCGACATGTAAAACCTAAAATGACACTTTAATCAAACTATCTGAATATAAATTCTTAAAATTTGAACATGTTTCATTTTAAGGCTAAAACGGAGTGCGATACAATCAATTTAAAACTTAATTTTGTAAATCCTGTGCAACGATTTGAGGGGTTTTCAGTCGCCGCTTGGGCTTGCATGTGTCAGATGGAGTTGCGCGAATAATCGCCTGCTATGACTGCGCCTCGAACCAAGCGGCTTCGGTCGCGGTTAAATCGCTATTGATTTGATCATAGCTGGCGGCCAGCTCGGCCAGTTGGTTTTGGTTTTGCGCCACTTGCTCACGCGACATTTGCGCTTCAAGCTCTTTCTTCTGTTCCGTGAGCGCTTCGATTTTGGCCTCCAATTCGGCCATTTTCGCGGCATTAACGGTCGGGTTAACGGCGGCGTCAGCAAATTTATCCGAAACGGGTTTCTTTTGCTTTTTGGCCTTGCGCGCGTCTGAGCGTTCTTTGCGCCGCTGATCCATAATCAACTGGCGATAGGCTTTCAAATCCCCCTCATACGGGTTCACGCAGCCATCTTTCACCAAATATAGCCGGTCGGCGACCGCCTCAACCAAATGCGGGTCGTGACTGACCAAGATCACGCAGCCTTCATATTCATTGAGCGCCTGAATAAGCGCCTGACGCGCATCAATATCGAGGTGATTGGTCGGCTCATCGAGCAGCATAATATGCGGCGCGTCATAGCTCATCATGCAGAATAAGAGGCGGGCTTTCTCGCCACCCGATAATTTTTGAATTTTTGTATCGGATTTGGTTTTGTCAAAACCAAACCGGCCCAAAAGCGCGCGCAGTTTCGGTTCGGGCTGGTCAATGCTCGCGCGCAAAGCCTCAAACGGTGTCAGCATGACATCCAATTCGTCGGATTGGTGCTGGGCAAAATAGCCGACCCGCAATTTTGAGTGGCGCATGATTTTGCCCGACATGGCACTTAAATTATCCGAGATAAGTTTTACAAAAGTCGACTTGCCATTGCCATTGGCCCCCAATAGCGCGATGCGGTCTTCGCCGCCAATGCCGAGATTGATATTTTCCAGCACCGGCTTGTTGGCTTCATAGCCAACATACACATCATCAATAGTGATAATGGGCGAGGCGATTTGCTCTGGCTTTGGGAAGCTGAACGAGGTGGCGCGCTCGGCAATCAGCGCATCAACCATATCCATTTTCTCAATCGCCCTGAGGCGGCTTTGCGCCTGTTTGGCTTTGCTGGCCTTTGCCCCAAAGCGGTCAACAAACGCCATCATCTTCTTTTTATGCGCCTGCTGCTTATCGAACAGCGCCTGATGGCCCAGGCGTTTCTGCGCCAGCGCATTTTCAAACTGGTCATAATTGCCCGTATAGAGCGACAGTTTCTGCTGGTCCAAATGGGCAATATGGCTGACGACTTTATTCAATGTGTCGCGGTCATGGCTGATGATGAGAAATGTATGCTCATAATTGGCGAGGAAATTTTCCAGCCACACAATCGCCTCAAAATCCAAATGATTGGTTGGCTCATCCAACAGCAATAGGCCGGGCTTTCGAAACAAAGCCGCCGCCAAAGCCACCCGCATCTTCCAGCCACCTGAAAAGGCACTGATGGGCATGGATTGCTCGGCGTCGCTAAACCCCAAGCCGCTTAGAATAATCGCCGCCTGCGACGGCGCCTCATAGGCATTAATATCATTCAGGCGCATATAAATATCCGACATACGGTCGGCATCAATCGGCGTCTCCAATTCCGCCAATAGGCCGGCGCGTTCAGTGTCAGAAGCCAAAACAACATCAATGAGCGGAGTGTCATCATCGGGCATGTCTTGGCGCACCATGCCCATGCTGGCCCCCGACACCATGGCAATCTCACCGCCATCCAAATCCAGCTCAGAAGCAATCAGTTTGAATAGGGTCGACTTGCCCGTGCCGTTTGGCCCGACCAAGCCAATATGGTGGCCACTGGGCACTGATAAAGATGCGCCGTCAAACAGGGTTCGACCGGCGATGCGGTAAGTTATGTTTTTAATATCGAGCATAAGCTTACTCTGACCTGCAATGGCGCGCGCCAAAAGGAGCGGCCTGTTCGTCGGTTTATTGAGAGGCGAGACATAGCCCCCCTTGCGCCGTCAAACAAGCCTAAACAATAGGGCCATGCTTGCGCCATTTTTGAAAGCTGATAGCCTCCCGACATCGCAATTTGCCAAAAACTCAGAGTTTCGAGAAAAGCCGATGCCCAAAGACGAAGCCAACGCAAGTGATAATATATTGGTCACCGAGATTTGGCGTTATCCGGTCAAATCCATGATGGGGGAACGCCTGCCGGAAGCCAGCTTGGGCGAAAACGGTATTCCAGGGGACCGCGCTTGGGCGGTGCGCGATGAAAAGCGCGGCGGTATTCGAGGTGCGAAAAAAATTCCGCAATTAATGGATATGCAGGCGAGCTCGCAAGATAATGCGCCGCTGATAACCGCGCGCGACGGGCAAAGTGTACAGGCGCTTGACGCCAATATTAATTCTTGGCTTTCGGAAAAATTAGACCATCCGGTCAGCCTATGGCCTCTTGTGCCGCCTGATCAACTTGACCATTACCGCCGAGGCGCGCCAGATAGCGACAACCCGCTGGAAGAGTTCCGCACCGTCATGGGACGCCTACCCGGTGAGGCACTGCCCGATTTTTCCGACATGCCCGAATTGCTGGAGTTTGAATCGCCCCCCGGCACTTATTTCGATGCCTTTCCAATTTTATTATTAAGCCAGCAATCGCTAGATACAATGAACGCGCTTTATGAAGAATCGGTTTTCGATGTCAGACGTTTTCGGCCTAATATCTTGCTTGATTTTGAAGGCAGCGACGCGCCGTTTCCTGAGCAGTCCCTCATCGGCAAGACGGTCACTATTGGCACGGTTGAGTTAGATATTGTGTCGACGTGTCCGCGCTGTTCCATGACCACCCATGCCTTTGCCGACTTGCCAAAAGACACAAAAATCATGCGTCGCCTGGTTGAAAAGACCGACGGTAATTTGGGCGTCTATGCGACGATAAAAAAACCCGGCCAGGTTAAAGAGACCGACAGGCTCTCGCTCAAAACAAATTAACGGTGCTTTGGAAAAAAATGGTGCCCAGAGGCGGATTCGAACCACCGACACGCGGATTTTCAGTCCGCTGCTCTACCAACTGAGCTATCTGGGCATCCGGCAATGCGGGAAACCACATTGCGTAAGTGGAGCGTTTATAAGACATGCGCTTGGCGCTGTCCAGCCGCCATAAACCCCTTAATGCAGCTTGTCCTGCGCGTCTTGTTCGGTCAGAGCCGCCTCAATTTCAGCGTCGAAATCATCAGGCGGTTCGACCGCCGGCACGGCATAATGCCCGCCCATCCAGCGATGCAAATCTATATCCGAGCAGCGCTTGGAACAAAACGGGCGAAACTTCTCAGCACCGTCAGATTTTTTGCAAATCGGGCATTTGGCCATTAGCCGCCCCCGTTTTGCCGCAGCGCCTCAGCCAGTGTCATCACCTCGCGGCGGCGCGTCATCTCAACAACGCT
>JAKMDW010000024.1 GCA_022426245.1 Alphaproteobacteria bacterium
TTCGGGCGCGTGGCCGCAACCCCAAAAGGCTTATTGGAGGCCCCAATATGCGCGCGCTCGGCCGCCGCCAGCAGGGCTTTCGATGGCACACAGCCATAATTCAGGCAATCGCCGCCCATTTTATGGCCCTCGACCAGCACGGTTTGAGCGCCCATTTGAGCCGCGCCCGCCGCCACAGACAGCCCGCCTGAGCCGCCGCCAATCACGCAAATATCGGTTTTAATATGTTCAGCCATAATCTCTCTCTTAAGAATTATCTTCTTTCGCGCCGTTAAATTTGCGCCATAAAACCGGCGCCAACGACAATAATGCCAGAGCCACAAGCGGGCCCAGCATTTGCGGGTCGGTCATCACGCTTAAATCGGGTTGCTGACCGGCTTGCAACAGCACTGATATACCATTGCCGATAGAAGCAAAGACAAAAGTGCCGGGCATGATGCCGAAAAAAGTGGTCAGCAAGAAAACCGGAAAGCGCACACCGACCAATGCCCCGCCCAAATTGACAATGAAAAACGGAAATATCGGAAGCAGCCGCAAAATCAGCATGTAAGACCAAGCGTCGCGATTAAACGCCGCCTCAAATTTTTGCAAAGACGGCCCCCATTTTGACCCGGCCCGCGCCCGCGCCCGCAATGCATCGCCGACAATATAACGCGCCGCAACAAATAAACCGCTCGCACCGATTGTGGCGGCGAAAATAATAATCAGACCACCGGCCCATGTGCCGAACATCAAACCACCGGCCAGGCTGAGCCACAAAGCCCCGGGCAAGGAAAACGCCACGGCGGTGATATAAACCGCCATATACGCCAATATGGCGACCAGCCGATTATCAGCGACCGCGCGTTTTAACGCCGCCTCGTTTTCAGCCAGCCCTTGATAGCTGATGAGCGCCTCCAAATCATAAGCGAAAAAAACCGCTATCAACGCGGCGAAAGCCCCGATAAGGGCCAGTCTTTTACCCAAACTTGTCGCCGCATTACCTACATCCTTATTATTGTCGCTCATCTGATAGCTCCCCTATTCATTGTTTGGCTCCGTTGTTGGCTCTGTTATTGGCTGAATTGTGTTATTGGCTGAATTGTTTAGCCAAATTTTGCTGTCCGCCAGCGACCCTGTTTAAGGGAAGATTCGGCGTTACGCGTCTTTCTACAGTCTTATTGCCCAATGTGATTGACTTTGCATCGTTTTTTAGCTAAATCCCCCCCAGATATACAAGGACTCTTTCAGAAAACTTTATTTTTCTGTTTGTTAAGGAGTGGGTCACGTGAAAAGAACTTTTCAACCAAGCAATCTGGTGCGCAAACGCCGCCACGGTTTCCGCTCCCGCATGGCCACGAAAAATGGTCGTTTGGTGTTGGCACGTCGCCGCGCACGCGGTCGCAAAACCCTGTCTGCCTAAGACGGTTTTAAGAAAAACTGATGAGCGAAGCCCGTCACGCTCTATCCAGCTTGCGTGTTCGGCGCTTGTTTCTGGCTGCCGCGAAGGCACAAAAGCAAGTGCGTCGCGGCATGGTGGTACAAGCCCGCGCGCGCGATAAAGACGAACCCGCCGCCACGCCTGTGCGTTTCGGCCTCACCGCCAGCAAGAAAATCGGCAATGCGGTTGCCCGCAATCGTGCGCGGCGTCGGCTCCGCGCGGCAGCGCAGGAAATTTTACCGCTGGAAGGACGCGCCGGCTTCGATTATGTGATGATTGGGCGGGTTCATACCGCGCCGCGCCCGTGGCAAATGCTGAAAAATGATTTACGCTCCGCCCTTAAGGCGCTGCACAATGACACCCCTGAGCCGACCGACTCGGCCAAGCCAAATGGACCCAATGAGGACGCGCAAGATGAATGATCAAAATAATTTTCTAGTGGCTATTGTCTTGAGCCTCGCTGTTTTATTGGGCTGGCAGTTTTTCGTCACCGAGCCGCGCCTTGAAGAAGAACGCGTGCGTCAACAAGCCGAAGCCGCCCTGCAGGACAATGGTTCCGGCTCTGCCGTATCGCCGGTGCAAGATGCGCCGCAAAATGATTTGGCTAATGATTTGGCTGCCGAGATTGCCCCGCAAGCCGAAAACGGCGCGCCGCAAGTGGCAAGTGCCGCAGTGCCTGCCGGTTTTGCCGCAGCCCCGCGTTTGAGCGTCGAAACCCCGCAACTGACCGGCTCGATTGCGCTGATGGGTGCGCGTTTTGATGATTTGGTTTTGAAAGCCTATGGCGCCAATGCCGATGAAGACGCGCCACGGCAGGTTTTATTGCAAAGCGAGGGCCAAAAAGGCCATTGGCAGGCGCATCATGGTTTTGTCGCCGCGCCAAACAGTCCGATTACCCTGCCAGATGAACAAACCGTTTGGGAACTGGTCGCGGGCAGCACGCTGACGCCGCGCACACCGGTGACGCTGCGCCATGTGACACCGGAAGGCATTGTGCTGACGCAAGACATTAGCGTTGACGCGAACTTCATGTTCACCATCACGCAAAAAGCGCAAAATAAATCAGACGCCGCCGTAACGCTTTATCCGTTTGGACAAATTACCCGCACCGGCACACCGCAGCTGACGGACTTGTTTATTCTGCACGAGGGGCCTATCGGCTTTTTCGGTGAAGAAGGTCTGAATGAAGTCGATTATGGCGACTTGCTGAGCGACGGCCCGGTCAAGAAAACCGCAACCGGCGGCTGGCTTGGCATGACCGATAAATATTGGGCCGCCGCGCTTGTGCCCCCACAGAAGGCCGCCTTTACCGGACGCTTTACCGGACGCACAAATGGCGCCAGCGCCCCGACCTATCGCAGTGATTTTCTCCTCGCCGGAGAAACATTGGCCCCCGGTCAAAGCCTCAACACCACGAGCCAGTTTTTTGCCGGTGCCAAACGCGTTGACCTGATTGATAATTATGCCGATGAGGGCGTGACGCGCTTTGACCTGCTGATTGATTGGGGTTGGTTTTACTTCCTGACCAAGCCGATGTTTACCGCGCTGGCGCTGTTTTACAGCCTGCTGGGCAATTATGGTGTGGCGATTTTACTGGTCACGATTTTGATTAAACTGGCCTTTTTCCCGCTCGCCAATCGTTCATATGAGACCATGGCGAAAATGAAAAAATTGCAGCCCCGCATGGTGCAAATCCGTGAGCTTTATAAAGATGACCGGCAAGCGCAGCAGCAGGAATTGATGAAAATTTACCGCGAAGAAAAGCTCAATCCGCTGGCCGGTTGCTTGCCCATTTTGGTGCAAATTCCGGTGTTCTTCTCGATTTATAAAGTGCTGTTCGTGACCATTGATATGCGCCACCAACCGTTTTTCGGCTGGATACAAGACCTGTCCGCACCCGACCCGACCTCGCTGTTCAATCTGTTCGGCCTATTGCCTTTTGATGTGCCGAGCTTTTTGCTGATTGGAATTTGGCCGTTGATTATGGGCATTACCATGTTTGTGCAAATGCAAATGAACCCGCCGCCGCCCGACCCGATTCAGGCGCGCATGTTCCAAATACTGCCGATTTTCTTCACCTTTATTCTCGCCGGTTTCCCGGCCGGTTTGGTGATTTACTGGGCATGGAACAATTTCCTCTCACTCTTGCAGCAAGGCTATATTATGCGCCGCCATGGCGTTGAAATTGAGCTTCTGGCCAATCTCGGCTTCGGGCGCAAATCTGCGCAAGAAGGTGGCAGCAATGACGGATCAGACAAATAAGGCCGACGCCTTAATCGAGGCCGGACGCTGGCTATTGGCGCAAGGCACGGAGTTTCGGCTCGGTGTCGTGGCGCTAGAAGCCCTGCCGGATGCCGATCGCCTTGAGATTGCTTTTGCCGGACGCTCCAATGTCGGCAAGTCATCGCTCATCAATGCAGTGACCGGAACGAAAAGTTTGGCGCGCACTTCCAACACACCCGGACGGACGCAGGAATTGAATTTTTTCATGCTGGCCCCGCAGCGCAATAATGGCGCAGCTTGGCTGGTTGACCTGCCGGGCTATGGCTATGCCCGCGAGAGCAAAACCAAAATCGCGGCGTGGAATATATTGCTCAATGATTATCTGCGCGGACGGCCGAATTTACGCCGTGTCTTTGTGCTGGTTGACAGCCGTCACGGTTTGAAGAAAAACGACCTCGCCATGATGGATGATTTGGATGTCGCTGCCGTGTCTTATCAGATTGTGCTGACCAAGACCGATAAGCTGAAGAAAAATGCGCTTGAACATGTGCTGGAGGCAACCCAAACCGCGCTCCTCAAACGCCCTGCCGCGCATCCTGAAATTATCGCAACATCAAGCGAAAAGGGCGATGGCATTGCGCACATACGCGCCGCCATTGCAAGTCTGGTTGATTTGTCCGAATTGGGATATAAGGCCTGATACTGAGCGTAACTTTATATTTTGAATTGCGGACATCATGACGGGTAAAGCGACATTGCCGCCTAAAGGCAAAAGCAAAAGCAAAACGGCCAGTCCTTCGGATTGGCTGGAAAAAGCGCATGTGCTGACCGAAGCACTGCCCTTCATGCAGCTTTATGACAAGAAGACCGTGGTCGTTAAATATGGCGGTCACGCCATGGGCGATGACACGCTGGCGCAGCAATTTGCCCATGATGTCGTACTGTTGAAACAGGCCGGCATCAATCCGGTGATTGTGCATGGTGGCGGCCCGCAAATCGCAGCCATGCTGGAGCGGCTCAATATTAAAAGCAGTTTCAAAAACGGCTTGCGGGTAACCGATGCGCAGACCATTGAAGTGGTTGAGATGGTGCTGGCCGGCGCGATTAACAAACAAATCGTCACCGCGCTAAACGCAGCGGGTGGCACAGCCGTCGGCCTGTCGGGCAAAGATGGGGATTTACTGGTCGCCAAAAAAACCCGCAGCAAAACCAAAAACCCGACCTCGAATATTGAAAAAGCGGTCAATTTGGGCTTCGTCGGCACGCCGACAAAAGTCAATGCGCATATTCTGGAGGTCATGCTGGCCTCGGATATTATTCCGGTGATTGCGCCGATTGCCACCTCGGCCAATGGGCAGACGCTGAATGTAAATGCCGATACGGCGGCCGGGGCCATCGCCGCCGCGCTTGATGCTGAGCGTTTATTGATGCTGACCGATGTGGACGGCGTGAAGGATAAAAAAGGCAAGCTCATTGAACGCCTCACCAAAACGCAAGCCGCGCGGCTGATTAAAAACGGCACGGCCCAGGGTGGCATGATTCCGAAACTTGAGACCGCCATTGACGCGGTTAAAAACGGTGTCACCGCTGCCGCCATTTTGGACGGACGTGTGCAACATGCGATTTTGTTGGAATTATTTACCGAGCTGGGTGCCGGCACGTTGATCGAGTAAGCTGATGCGCCGCACTTCCCTCCTCCTCTTTATCGGCCTGATGGTTGGCCTTATCGGTGGCCTTGCCCCGCAAGCCGCTAAGGCGGATATGCGGTTGTGCAATGAAACATCTTATGTGCTGCAGGTTGCCGCCGCCGCCCGTCAAGGCGTGGTCAGCAAAACCGAGGGCTGGATAGAACTTTTGCCCGGCGTCTGCCGGCGCGCTTTGGCCGATATGCCCGACGATGCGCAAGCCTATGTTTACGCCAAATCCGACGACGCCCATGCGGGTGAGGGGCTGGTATTTGACGGCAGCGAACGCTTTTGCGTGGCCTCTGAGAATCGCAGTTTTTCGGTTGAGGGACGCCGCGATTGCCGCCGCCGCGGGCTGATTGAGGCCGACTTTGCTATTGTCGCAGGAAATTCCGGGCGCCGCTTGGTCGAATTTACCGAAAAGAGCAATTATGGTCGCCGCCGCGCCCGCACCGCCGGTTTGCAACGCTTGCTGTCCGATTTGCAATATGAGATTGGCGCGATTGACGGCTTTGGCGGGGAGCGCACACGCGAGGCCGAGGCGGCTTACAAATTGCGTTATAGCGTCAAGGGCGACCCCAAGGGCGAGGCGTTGCTGGGCAGGTTGATTAAAACGGCACAAATCGAAGCCGGAGAGCGCGGACTGACTTTGTGCAATCGCACCGCGCATCTCATTTGGGCAGCGACCGCGCAATTGCGCAATGACCGTTTTAACACGCGCGGCTGGATGCGGGTTCCGGCTGATGAATGCACGCAAGTTATCAATGAAAGCCTGAGCGATCGTTTTTACTTTTACTATGCCGAAGCAGTGAGCGATGATGGCCGTCTGCTGCGCGAAGCCGGGCGCGCCAAAATTTGGAGTGGCGAGCGCGTTTTGTGCACCAAGCCGACACGCTTTGCTATTGATGGCGAAGAGAATTGTCTGGCGCGCGGCTATGACACACATGGGTTCAAAAAAATCGATACCGGCGCAGCGCGGCGCTGGACGATAAATCTGGAGTAGTTATGCAGTCTTTTGCCGATATTAACGGCTGGGTGTTTGACCTCGACAACACGCTTTATCCGGCCAGCCAAAACCTGTTCGCCCAAATCGACAAACGCATGACCGCCTTTATCGGTGAAGCGTTGAGCGTCGGGAAAGACGAGGCCTTTCGTCTGCAAAAGCAATTTCTGGGCGAATATGGCACGACGCTGGCCGGATTGATGAATAAATATGGGCTTCCGCCCGGCCCGTTTCTGGATTTTGTGCATGATATTGATGTCTCGGTTTTACCCCCTGACCCGAAATTATCTGACGCCATTGCCGCCTTGCCCGGTCAGAAATTTATTTTCACCAATGGCACGGTGGAGCACGCCGAGCGCGTGATGACCCAGCTTGGCGTGGCACGCCATTTTGAGGATATTTTTGATATTGTGGCGGGCGATTACAGTCCCAAACCCAATCCCGAAATTTATCCCGCCATGCTGTCGCGCTTTGGCTTAACGGCTGAAAAAACCGCTTTCTTCGAGGATATGGCGCGCAATCTGACACCGGCGCACCGGCTTGGCATGACGACGGTTTTGGTTGAGCAAACCGGCAGCGATACGCTTGAGGCGATGAATATGCCGAGTGAATATCGCGACCATGAAGAGGCGCATATTCACCATAGGACAAATGATTTATCGGGCTTTTTGAATAGAATTGCGGGCTAATCCGCCATAGGTGATCGGCACGGCTCTTAATCATTTTGGACTGTTTTTTGAACCCTTCTTGACTGGCCGCACGGGGCTGCTAGTTTCCGCTCAAATAACGGCCCGCATGTAACGACGAACAAAGGATTGAAGAGATGGATACTCAAACCATGCAGCAGGTGATCGACGCCGCTTTTGACGATATTGCGGCCGTCTCTGCCGAGACACAAGGCGATGTGCGCGATGCTGTTAATGGCGCGCTGGACGCTCTAGATAGCGGCACGCTGCGCGTTGCTGAAAAAACCGGCAATGACCTACAAGGTGACCCGCAGGCGGGGGATTGGCAGGTCAATCAATGGCTGAAAAAAGCCGTGCTTTTGTCTTTCCGCCTCAATGATATGACACCCCACTCAGGCGGCCCACAAGGCACAGACTGGTGGGATAAAGTGCCATCGAAATTTGACGGTTGGGGCGCAGCAGAATTTACCGCGGCTGGTTTTCGCGCCGTACCAAACTGCATTGTGCGTCGTTCTGCCTATATTGCGCCGGGTGTTGTGTTGATGCCGAGCTTTGTCAATCTGGGTGCCTATGTCGATAGTGGCACCATGGTTGACACTTGGGCAACCGTCGGCTCTTGCGCGCAAATCGGCAAAAATGTTCATATTTCAGGCGGTGCCGGCATTGGCGGCGTGCTGGAACCGCTGCAAGCCGGTCCGGTGATTATCGAAGATGATTGCTTTATCGGCGCGCGTTCAGAAGTGGCCGAGGGCGTGATTGTGCGCCAGGGCGCAGTCTTGTCCATGGGTGTGTTTATTTCCGGTTCGACCAAAATCGTGGACCGCGCAACCGGCACGATTTATCGCGGTGAAGTGCCGCCCTATGCGGTGGTGGTGCCGGGCACCTTGCCATCAGATGATGGCGGGCCGAACCTGGCTTGCGCGGTTATCGTCAAAACCGTTGATGCGCAGACCCGCAAAAAAACCTCGGTCAATGAGCTATTGCGCGATTAGGATAAGTGAATGAGCCACATCGACCCTGTTGAACTTGCGGCCCAACTGATCCGCTGCCCCTCGGTAACCCCTGCCGAGGCGGGTGCGCTTGACCTGTTGCAAGAAACATTGACCGGTCTGGGCTTTACCTGCACACGCCTGCCCTTTGAAGAAGACGGCACCGCACCGGTTGATAATCTCTATGCGCGATTGGGCAGCGAAGGCCCGCATATTTGCTTTGCCGGTCACACTGATGTCGTGCCGGTCGGCGATGCCGATGATTGGCAGGACGACCCATTCGCCGGTGAAATTCGCGCGCAAGCCCTCTGGGGACGCGGCGCCGCCGATATGAAAGGCTCGATTGCTGCTTTTGCCGCCGCTGTTGCCGGCTATTGCGCGGCGCATGACGACATTGCCGGGTCGATTTCCTTTCTCATTACCGGCGACGAAGAAGGCCCCAGCATTAACGGCACCCGCAAAATGCTTGGCTGGCTGGAAGAACAAGGCGAGGTCATTGATGATTGCCTGGTCGGTGAACCGACCAATCCTGATGTGCTGGGCGATATGATAAAAATCGGCCGCCGCGGCTCAGTGAATGGCGTGGTGCGCGTCATCGGCACGCAAGGCCATGTCGCCTATCCGCATTTGGCCGATAATCCGGTGCCGCAGCTTGTGACCCTGATGGGCCATTTGGCCAATGGAAAACTCGATGATGGCTCGACGCATTTTCAGCCTTCGAATTTGGAGATTACCAGCATTGATGTCGGCAATGACGCGACCAATGTCATTCCTGCCGATGCGACAGGCCGATTTAACATTCGCTATAATGATCATTGGGACGCCGAGAAAATCAGCGCGTGGATTAAAACCCGCCTTGATGAAGCGGTGGCAAACGCGGCAGGCGACGCGCATTATGAGCTAGAGCTTTTTCATACGGGCGACTGCTTTTTGACCGTGCCCGGCCCATTTGTCGAAACACTGAGTGCGGCGGTGGAAGAAGTAACGGGTCGCGCGCCGGTGCTTTCAACCTCGGGCGGCACGTCAGATGCGCGCTTCATTAAAGATGCCACCCGCGTTGTCGAGTTTGGTTTGGTCGGTAAAACCATGCACAAAGTCGATGAAAATGTGCCGGTTGATGATATTCGCCAGCTTGCCAAAATTTACCAAAAACTTTTGGACGGCTATTTCGCCTAAAGCAGGTTTAAGAACCGATTTCGGGCTCAACCAAAATGTCAGCCGGATAATCAACCTGCATTAATGTTAGCCCACAGGCCGGAGCCACGGGCGGGCATTGGGCGCGGTCGGCAGCACCCAGCGCATCGCGCGCATCCTGCGGCGACCATTTTCCTTCCCCTACATGTTTCAGCGCACCGGCAAGAGAGCGCACTTGATTGTGCAAAAATGACGGCGCAGCGGCGGTGATGACAATCTCCTCACCCTGTTGGGCGACCGCCAAATCAGACAGGGTCTTCAACGGCGATTTGGCTTGGCACTGCACCGACCGAAATGTCGTGAAATCATGCTTGCCGACAAAATAAGTGGCCGCTTCTTGCATCGGCGCGAGCGCTAATTTTTGCGGCACAAACCAAACGCGTTCGCGGTCCAAAGCAGGCACAGCGCGGCGTGCCAAAATGCGATATTTATAATGCCGCGCTTGGGCAGAAAAACGCGCATCAAATGTGTCTTGTGCATAAGCCGCCGCGACCACCGCCACGGGCTGCGGCTTCAAATGATAATTGAGACCGGCCATTAATTTGTCGGGTGTCGGTGCGCTTTCGAGATCGAGATGCGCCACTTGTCCGCGCGCATGAACACCAGTGTCTGTGCGCCCCGCGCCAAAAGCCGTCACTGTCTCACCGCAAAACCCGATAATCGCCGCGTTTATCGCATCTTGCACCGCGCCGCCATCGCGCTGGCTTTGCCACCCGTAAAACGGCGTGCCGTCATATTCTATGGTCAGGCGATAGCGCATTATGTGTCCAGTTTCTGCGCCGGCACCAGACCGCGCCCGCGCAAAAAATCCGCGCCCGTCATCGCGCCCTTACCGGCCGGCTGCACGGTGACGAGCTGCAACGCACCCTCACCGCAATAAATGGCACCGCTTTCGGCAACCGTCGCCATTGTGCCATTGGCGGCAATCGGTTTGGCGGCAAGCACTTTCACCCGTTTGCCATTGGCTTCAAACCATGCGCCGGGGAAAGGCGATAAGCCGCGAATATGCGCGTCCAGCGTCGTGGCTGACCGACTGAAATCAATTTTGGCCTCGGCTTTATCAATTTTCTCGGCATAGGTCACGCCGTCTTGGGGCTGTTCATGCGGCACCAAATCATCTGCCATTAAGGCTTCACCGATCGCCGCGCCGCCCAAAAGCGCAAGCTTGTCGTGCAAGCTTTGTGCCGTATCATCGGCGGCAATGGCGATGCGTTTTTCAAGCAGTACCGGCCCGGTATCAAGCCCCGCTGCCATTTGCATAATGGCGACGCCGGTCTCAGCATCGCCGGCCATAAGGGCGCGCTGTATCGGCGCAGCCCCGCGCCAGCGTGGCAATAGCGAAGCATGAATATTCCAACAACCTTGCGTCGGCGTGTCCAGCCAGTCTTGCGGTAAAATCATCCCATAAGCGACCACCACGGCGAGGTCGGGCTGAAGCGCATGAAAGCGTTCCAGCTCGTCTTTATCTTTCAGGCGTGTCGGGGTGAAAACCTGAATGCCCGCCGCTTCGGCGGCTTGGTGCACAGGCGATTTGGTGAGCTGCAAGCCGCGGCCCTGCTTGGCCGGCGGGCGGGTGTAAACGGCGACGATATTATACGCATCATTTGTTGCCGCGCGCAGCGCTTCAAAAGCCGGCACAGCAAAATCCGGCGTTCCCATAAAGACGATTGACTGCGCCATGTGCTTTACCCGGCGACGGTCAGACGCGCGTGGCCTGATCGGCCAGTTCGCGTTCGGCTTTTTGCAGCTTTTTAAGAACCATTTGGCGTTTGAGCCGCGATAAATGGTCCAGAAAGACGATGCCGTTCAAATGGTCCATTTCGTGTTGAATGCATGTCGCCAACAGGCCATCACAGTCAATTTCTTGCGCCGCGCCATCATAATCAAGGAAGCTGATTTTGCATTGGGCGGGGCGTTCAACATCATCGTAAAAGCCCGGCACGGAGAGACAGCCCTCTTGATAATTGCGCTTTTCAGCTGCCGTCCAAACAATTTCAGGATTGACGAAAAAGCGTGGCTTTTCATCTTTCAGCAAATCGTGCCAGCGTTTGGCCTCTGCCGCTTCCTCGTTATCTTCGTCGGACGCTTCCTCATTATCCGCCGCGTCCATTTCAATATCTTCCTCGCCTTTTGAAGGGGAAATATCCATGACGATAATGCGCTCGGCCACGCCGATTTGTATCGCCGCGAGGCCGATGCCATTGGCGTGATACATGGTTTCCAACATGTCATCCATTAGCGCGCGCGTCGCATCGGTCACTTCCGCTACCGGCGCGGAAATGGTTTTCAATCGCGGATCAGGCACTTCAATAATCGGTCGTATGGTCATGCATTTGAGATAAGCCTTGCGAGCGCCAGCGTCAAGGTAGAGAGCTTGCCATGCGAATCGGCGCACTATGCGCCTCATGGAATGGCTTTTGATTATTTTGGCGGTTTTGGCCGGTTTGGGCGGCGGTGCAATCCTGACCATGCTGTTGCGCCGCGACACTGGCGACAATGACGATAATGGCGCGCGCGCGCAAATGCTGGCGCAGATTGATGCCATGCGCGCCGAGCAAGGCCAGCTTGTCGGTCGTTTGGGGCAATTGGCCGAAAACCAGCAACGCACCCAAGGCGAACTGGCCCGCACCATGACCGAGCAATTGGGTCAGGTGAGTAAAAACATGGCCGAGAACCTAACCGCCACACGCGAGAAGACCGCTAAATCATTGGGTGATTTGGGCGAGCGCCTATCGCTTATCGACAAGGCGCAGCAGGAAATCACTGCGCTGTCGAGCCAAGTGGTCGAGTTGCAGCATATTCTCGACAATAAACAAGCCCGCGGTGCTTTTGGCGAAGCGCAGCTTAACGATATTGTTACCGATGGCCTGCCCGAAAGCGCCTATGATTTTCAGCACACATTGTCGAATGGCAAACGCGCCGACTGCCTCATTCGCCTGCCCAATCCACCCGGGCCCGTGGTGGTCGACAGCAAGTTTCCGCTCGAAGCGTTTCAGAAATTGCGCACCGCCGAAGATGATGCACAAACCCGCGCCGCGCTGACGCAAATGAAAACCGACACGCTGAAACACGCGCAGGATATTGCCTCAAAATATATTATTTCCGGTGAAACGGCAGATGCCGCGCTGATGTTCTTACCCTCGGAAAGCATATTTTCCGAGCTGCATTTGCGCCTCCCCGATGTGGTCGATAAATGCCGTGCGCTGCGTGTCTATCCGGTTTCGCCCAACACCATGTCGCTGACACTCAACACGGTGCGCGCCATTATGCGCGATGTGAAAATGCGCCAACAAGCGGGGCTTATTCAAAAAGAGGTTGAAAGCCTGTTGGTTGATGTGACGCGCATTGATGAACGCATCGCCAAATTACGCGGCCATTTCGACCTCGCCGGAAAAGATATTGAGCAGATCGAAACCTCGAGCCGAAAAATCAGCGCGCGCGGCGAGAAAATCACATCGCTGGAGGTCGAAACCACGCAAGAGACAGACACGCCGGATTTATTGGCGGGTGAGCGCGATTAACCTTTTAGTGTCACCGCCTTGACTTCATGGCCGCCAAAAGCGTGCCGTCATCGAGGTAATCCAATTCGCCGCCCACCGGCACACCATGCGCCAGCCGGGTAATGCTCACGCCGCTATCGGCCAGCATATCGGTAATCACATGCGCCGTGGTCTGCCCCTCCACCGTGGCATTGGTCGCCAGAATAATCTCACCAATCGCGCCATCGGCGCAGCGTTGTTTCAACCCGGCAAGGTTCAACTCATCAGGGCCAATCCCGTCCAGCGCCGACAATGTGCCGCCCAAAACATGATACCGCCCCTTCACCGCTTGCGCGCGTTCCAGCGCCCATAAATCACCGACATCTTCAACCACACACAGCACTGAGGCATCGCGGCGCGGGTCGGCACATATTGTGCAAGGCGAGGTCGTGTCAATATTGCCGCAGCTATCACAGGTAATGATTTTATCCTGCGCCATGCGCAGCGCTTCGCTGAGCGGGTCGAGCAGGGTTTCGCGCCGCCGCATCATTTGCAATACGGCGCGGCGCGCGGACCGCGGGCCAAGCCCGGGCAGGCGCGCCAATAGTTTCACCAGATTTTCAATCTCTGCGCCGGCCATTAAGCGTCGGCATCCGTGTCGGATGCTTCGCCATCATCGAGCGGCGCTTCACCATTATCGGCCGACAGGCCAGTGTCAAAATCACTAATGGAGACAATTTCGGCTTTGGGGAATGCGGCCAGAGCCGTTTTGATGAACGGGTCTTCCAAAGCCGCTTCCTCGCGGCGATCGGCGACACTTTGTTTTACCGCGCCAATGGTCGCCGCGCCCTGTTCTTTCGACAAGGACACGACCCAGCTTTGGCCGGTCCAGTCGCGCAATTTGCGGGTTAATTCCTGCGCCACATTATCTTGGCCCTCGGCAAGCCGTAACTCGATGCGACCGGCGCGCGCGCCACCTTGCGGCGTAAAGGCGGCGGCTTCAAAAGCCACCAGATGAACGCCGTTTTCAAGCGCGTGTTTGAGGCCGATATCGCGTTTTTCCGCAACCATATCGACCACCGCCTGAAAATTTTGCAGAACCGGTGCGTTTTGCGTTTGCGCCATCACCGCCGGTGCTGTCGATGCTGCGGTTGAGCCGTGCGAAGCGACCGGCCCTGATGCATGGCTCCCGCCTGCCGAGGCTCCTCCAGACGCAGCCCCCCCAGAATTCGAAGCCGGGGCAGCAGACGCTTTCGGTGCCGCATCATAGTGCTTAATCAATTCTTCCGGCGATGGCATATCTGCCAAATGCGCCAGTCTTATGAGCACCATTTCCGCCGCCGCGCGCGCATTACCGGCGCGCGCCACCTCGTCGGTTCCGGCCAGTAAAACCTGCCAGACGCGCGATAAAATCCGGGTCGAAAGCTTTTCCGCCGCCGCCACGCCGCGCGCGCGCAACTGTGCGGAAAAGGCAATGTCCTCTTGCGCCGCCGGCACAAATTTCAATCTTGTGAGCCAATGCGTCAGTTCAGCCATATCGGCCAAAATCACCGCCGGGTCGGCACCCATGACATATTGCGCTTCGAATTCAGCCAGCGCTTCGCTGACCTGACCCGCCATCACCAAGTCAAACAGGTCGAAAATTCGGCCCCTATCGGCGAGGCCCAAAAGGCCACGCATCGTCGTCTCATCAACGCCGCCCGAACCGTCAGGGTCGATATGCGCCCCATCCATGTGGGCAAGCGCGCGGTCAAGCAAAGACAGCGCATCACGCGCCGAACCGTCAGCCGCGCGGGCAATCAGCTTCAGTGCCTCCTCGGGCAGTGACACATGTTCGGCAGCGCAGGTGCGGCTCAGCAGGGTTTGCGTATCGTCCAGCGTCAAACGGCGCAGGTCAAAACGCTGGCACCGCGACAGCACCGTCACCGGCACTTGGCGGATTTCAGTTGTGGCGAAAATGAATTTCACATGTTCGGGCGGCTCTTCAAGGGTTTTCAACAAGCCGTTAAAAGCCGCCTTTGAGAGCATATGCACCTCATCAATAATATAGACTTTGAAGCGCGCCGCGCTGGGTGTGTAGCGCACATTGTCAATAATCTCGCGAATATCGCCGATGCCGGTGCGCGAGGCGGCATCCATCTCAATCACATCGACATGCGTGCCGTCCATAATGGCCGCACAATGCGCCCCATCCTCAGCCAAGGCCATGCTGGGCGCGTTCATCGTTTCGGTTTGATAGTTCAGGGCGCGCGCCAAAATGCGCGCCGTAGTGGTTTTGCCGACACCGCGCACACCGGTCAGCATAAAGCCATGCGCGATGCGCCCACTGTCAAACGCATTGGTCAGGGTTTGCACCATCGCCTCTTGGCCGATTAAATCATCAAAATTGCGGGGGCGGTATTTGCGCGCCAGCACCTTATAGCTGCCATTTGTAGCGCCATTAACTTCTGTGCCATTAACCTCAGTGCCATTATCAGCATCGGCATCGGCCAGCATGTCAAAACCCGGGGCGTCATCGGAAAATTCCGGCGCTTCCCCATCTTGTTCAACTGCTTGATCAAGAGACGCATCATCGCCGCCGGTAAGCGCGTCCTCAGGAGCAATATTGTCTTCGTTATCTTCTATCATCATCGCCCTAAAGCTGCCGTAACAATCATCATTATCGCCTCGGGACACCTTACGGTTCAGTCCGCGACATGAGAGGTGAGAGACTGGACAGGCAACCCGCACCGAACTCGTTAGGGCTGCTTCCTTCCGGATCTGACCCGGTTGGCGAGGGATGCGTCTGCCGCCAATCTCTCCCCTTTCTTATAGCAGAGGCAGCCGACAGATACAGCTATTTTGCCACTGATTGACGGGGATAGATTGCGGTGGCACTCTCTTGCGCAGTTTGACAGGAGAGACTTTATGGCTTTGGCCGAAAACCCCATCATGTTCGCCAATAATCCGCTCGACCGCGCCGGTCATCAGCGCGGCAATCCCGACTGGCTGGCCGCACAATTGGCTGCCGAGACGGCCTTGATTGTGCCGATGTGGAATTTGCAGCCACTGGTCTTGCCGGAAATTCAACCGGGCGATGGGCGCGATGTCGGCTATTTGCCGAAAGCCGCTTTTGGCGAGGCCTTTGATTTTGAGCGCGCCGATAAGGCGATTGTGTTTCTTGGCCTCAATCGGTGGGGCAAGCCGCTTTTCGCTGCTGATATCAGCCATATGAGCAGCCCTGAGGATATCGGGCCGTTTAGGGGCATGGGTATTTTCGAAGATTTGCGCGCGCTCTCCGCCATTGGTGATATGCCGCGCACGGAATTGGCAATTTTGGCGCAAGCCAAAGGCATGCTGGATTGGAACCTGCGCCATCCGTTTTGCGCCCAATGCGGGTCCCCAACCAACATGTTGGAGGGCGGCTATAAGCGTATTTGTGGAAATTGCGGCGCTGAGCATTTTCCGCGCACCGACCCAGTCGTCATTATGCTGGCCACGCATGAAGACCAATGCTTGCTGGGACGTCAACGCGGTTGGCCCGAAGGCATGTTGAGCGCCTTGGCCGGTTTTATGGAACCCGGCGAAACCATGGAAGAAGCCGTGGCGCGCGAATTGCAAGAAGAGGCCGGTCTTGAGATTAACAGCGTCACTTATTTGGGCTCGCAGCCCTGGCCTTTTCCCGGCTCATTAATGATTGGCTGCATGGCCGAGGCCAGCTCGCTCAATGTCACGGTTGATGAGGTCGAATTGGAAGAAGCGCGCTGGGTCAGCCGCGCCGATGTCATTTCGTCAATGCAAGGCAATGGCCCGCTGGGCGTGCCGCCGAAAATGGCGATTGCACATCAGCTCATGCAGGCTTTTGCTTCGGGGAAATAACAGGCGAATAGGCGGGGTTTTGCCTAGCTCTCTCTCAGCGCAGCGCGTTCAGGCGCGGCTTTATAGACACCGAGAATATCCATTTCCGAGCAGTAGAAGCTCAGCTCCTCCAGCGCTTGACGCACCGGTTCGTTCTCCGGATGTCCCTCAATATCGGCATAAAATTGGGTCGCCAAAAAGCCGTTTGGCTGATAGCTCTCAAGCTTGGTCATATTGACTTTATTGGTCGCAAAACCGCCCAATGCCTTATACAGCGCAGCCGGCACATTGCGCACACGGAAGATGAAGCTAGTAATCACATTGTCTTCATCCGGCTCGGCATCATCGGGCGAAGCCGACATGATGAGGAAACGCGTTGTGTTGCTCGCGCTGTCTTCAATGTTTTCGCGCAACACTTTCAGGCCATAAATTTCTGCCGCCAGCTTGGAAGCAATCGCCGCATGGCTCGGCGTTTTGGCGGCTGCCAAATCGCGCGCGCTGCCTGCCGTATCGGCGGCGACTTGCGCCGTCAAACCCAATTCACCGATGAGATTGCGGCATTGGCCCAGCGCCATTTCATGGCTGTGAACATGGGTCAGCGCGGCTTCATCGGCCTCGGGTAAAGCCAATAAGCAATGGTTCACACGCATGAAATACTCACCGATAATGTAAAGTTTGGAGCCGGGTAAAAGCCGGTGAATATCGGCAACCCGACCGGCCACGGTGTTTTCGACCGGCATCATGGCCAGCGCTGCCGTGCCGTCGCGCAAAGCGGCAAACGCATCGTCGAAACTGGCGCATGGCATTGCCTGCATGTCGGGATAACAATCGACACAGGCAATATGGCTATTGGCACCCAATTCGCCCTGAAACGCTATTTTACTCATTTGTTTTGCCCTTTTAACACCGCTTCAGCATGCGCCAAGTCTTCGGGCGTATCAACACCCACGGGCACCGTATCGACAATCGCCGCGTGAATGGTGAAACCGGCCTCCAGCGCGCGTAATTGCTCCAGCCGCTCGCGCTGCTCGAGCGGCGATGGCGGCAGGGCGACGAATTTATCAAGCGCAGCACGCCGATAGCCATAAATGCCGATATGATGATAAAGCGGACCCGCGCCAGACGGTGCGGTGGCGCGCGTGAAATACAAAGCCTGAGCGATATTCGGCCCGCGCGGGCTAAGCACGGCTTTCACCACATTCGGGTTTTCGCGCTCTCGCGCATCGGTAATTTCCGCCACCAAGGTTGACATATCAGCGCCCTCGAGAGCGGCCAGACAATCTTGCACCAATTGAGGCTCCAGCGTCGGCAGGTCACCTTGCAGATTGATAATCGCATCATGTCGGGCATCGCCATCGACAGCTTGTAACGCGGCGTGAATACGGTCAGAGCCTGATGGCAAATCCGGGTCGGTTAATATGGCTTCGCCGCCCGCGCTTTCAACTGCATCAGCAATTTCAGCCTCGGCGGCGGCCACCACAACGCGGCCACAATCAGCCTCTTGGGCGCGCTTCAACACTTGCACAATCATCGGCAGGCCGCAGATTTGCGCCAATGGTTTATTGGGCAGGCGCGTTGAGGCCATGCGTGCCGGAATGAGGATTATCGGGTTTTGACCCATCATGTGCTGTTTGCTCCGCCAATTCGATACAGTTCGGGTAGAGTTGCGACTCACCGGTTCTTTTCCTAATCTGTGCGACGCTAGGCCGCAAGCGGAATCGATAGGGTTGATGCCGGAAATTGCGTAAGGTGCGGCCAAATTCAAGGTCGTTTGACGTCTTGCTATCTATGTCCTTTCGCATTTTTTGGGGGAAATAATGGACAGTTTTGAGCTCAATAAAATCGCCGGTGCCGTCTTGTTCACCTTGCTGGTTTATTTAGGTGTGCAAAATCTCGGTTCGGTGTTGTTCGATCCCGAGCCCGCCGACCCGCTGGCTTATGTCGTTGAGGGCGTCATTGAAGAGGGCGCTGTTGCCGTTGCTGTGGTTGCTGAAGAAGTTGTGCCAATCGCTGATATGCTGGCCACGGCCTCGATTGAAAAAGGCATGAAGGTCGCCAAAAAATGTGTGTCCTGCCATAGCTTCGATGCGGGCGGAGCCAACAAAATCGGTCCGGCACTCTATGGCGTGGTTGACCGCACAATCGGTCAGCATGGCGGCTTTAGCTATTCCGGTGCTTTGTCGGGCTTGGGCGGTGCATGGGATTATGAAGCACTGAACGGCTTTTTGGAGAATCCAAAAAAATATGCGGCCGGCACGAATATGGCTTTTGCGGGTTTGCGCAAAGCCAAAGACCGGGCCAATATTATTGCCTATCTCGACAGCCTTAAATAAGCCTGTCCGCTCGGTTAAAAGCCGCGACAAGTCTTCTTGTGCGCGGCCTTTATTTTTGCTTCGATGCCTCTGCCCCTAATTTACAATCGTGCAAGGATCCGGGAGTGTTTGTGAAATATCGGTTTTTATCCGTGCTGCTTTTGCCGTTTTTGCTGATTGCGCCGTCAAATGCCGGCGACTGGCAACACGGGCTGTCACTCTTTGGCAAGCCTGATTTGGCCAAGGGCTTTGCCCATTTTCCTTATGTCAATAAAGACGCGCCGAAAGGCGGCACGGTGCGGATTGCCGCGATCGGCTCTTTTGACAATCTCAACCAATTCACCATTAAGGGCAACACCGCCATCGGCTTGGGATTGATGCACGACACGCTGATGACCTCATCGCTGGATGAAGCCAGCGCCGGATATGGGTTGATTGCCGAGGCGGTGAAATATGCCGATGATTTCAGCTCCGTCAGCTTTCGGCTGAACAAACGGGCGCGGTTCTCAGACGGCACGCCCATCACCGCCGATGATGTCGCCTTCTCGCTCACCGCGCTGAAAAAAGCCCATCCATTTTATCGCGCTTATTATGCCGATGTGGTCGGCTATGACAGCGCTGATGCGCATCAGATTACCTTTCGCTTCGGCCAGACGGGCAATCGCGAATTGCCGATGATTTTGGGCCAATTACCGATTTTGAAAAAAGCCTATTGGAATGGTGAGGGTCGCTCGCTGGCTGATACGACACTGGAAGTTCCGCCGGTTTCGGGCGCTTATAAAATTGCCAAATTAGAGGCCGGTCGTTCCATCACCTATCAACGCCGCGATGATTATTGGGCCAAAAATTTGAATGTCAGTATTGGCAAGCACAATATCGATAACATTAAGTATATTTATTTCGGCGATGATACAGTGGCCTTTGAGGCGTTGAAAGCCCAAGAGGTTGACTATCGAAGCGAGTTCTCTTCGCGCATTTGGGCCACCGGATATGACACGCCTGCGGTCAATAGCGGCGCCATGGTGAAAGAAACCGTGACACTGGAAAATGTCGCCGGCATGCAAGGCTTTGTCTTTAATCTGCGCCGCGCGCGTTTCGACAATATCCATGTGCGCGAGGCCTTGAACTGGGCTTATGATTTTGAATGGACGAAAAAGAACCTTTTTTACGGCCAATATGCCCGCACCGGTTCATTTTTTCAGGGCTCCGAATTGGCCGCCAGCGGCGCGCCCTCGGCTGATGAATTGGCCCTGTTGGAACCGCTGCGCGACAAGCTGCCGGCCAAAACCTTCGCGCCGCTATTTGAAAATCCGGTGACCGATGCCAGCGGCAATATCCGCACCAATTTACGCAAAGCCCGGGCCTTGTTTCAAAAAGCCGGTTGGCGCATTGAAGACGGCAAATTGACCAAAGATGGAGACGTTTTCACTATTGAGTTTTTGCTGGTGCAACCCGCCTTTGAACGCATTGTGGCGCCCTATATTAAAAACCTCGCCAAGCTGGGTATTGAAGCCAAATTGCGCACCATCGACCCGACGCAATATCAAAACCGCGTGACCAATTATGATTATGACGCGGTGGTGATGAGCTTTGGCCAATCGCTGTCGCCGGGCAATGAACAGCGTGATTATTGGTCATCTGACGCCGCTGAGCGGCCGGGCGGGCGCAACTATATCGGCATTAGGGATGCCGCTGTCGATGCGCTGATTGAGGCGCTTATTTTTGCCAAATCGCGGGCTGAATTGGTGAGCGCGACCCGCGCCCTCGACCGCGTTCTCATCTCAAATCATTATGTGATGCCGCAATGGCACGCCCCGCATGAGCGTCTTGCCTATTGGCAAGACCTCACCCGCCCCGCTAATATGCCAAAACACGGGCTCGGCTTCCCGACCATTTGGTGGAAGGAAAAATAACAATATGGCCGCTTATATTCTACGCCGCTTATTGCTTATGGTGCCGACCATTTTCGGCATTATGGCGATCAGTTTTGCCATTGTGCAATTCGCTCCGGGTGGGCCGGTGGAGCGGGTCATTGCACAATTACAAGGCCATGATGTCAGCGCCACCTCGCGCTTTACCAGCACCCAAGATGGCGGGGCGACGGGGGGCAATATCGCCGCGCAAGCCTCGGTCAATTCAAAATATCGCGGCGCGCAAGGCCTCGACCCCGAATTTATCGCCGAGTTGGAAGCCCAGTTCGGTTTTGACAGGCCCGTGCATGAGCGTTTCTTGAAAATGATCGGTGATTATGCGCGGTTCGACTTTGGCGAAAGCTATTACCGCGACATTCCGGTTACTGAGCTGATTATGGAAAAGCTGCCCGTCTCCATCACTTTGGGTTTATGGACGACGCTGCTGACCTATCTGATTTCCATTCCGCTCGGCATTGCCAAAGCGCGACGCGATGGCACGCGGTTTGATGTCTGGACCTCGGCCATCATTATTGTCGGCTATGCCATTCCGGGGTTTTTGTTTGCGGTCATGTTGATTGTGCTGTTTGCCGGTGGCTCTTATCTCGATTGGTTTCCGTTACGCGGATTGACCTCGGATAATTTTGATGAGCTGAGCCCGCTCGGCCAAATAGCCGATTATCTCTGGCACATCACCCTACCGGTTTTGGCCATGACGATTGCCGGCTTTGCGACCACCTCATTGCTCACCAAAAACGCCTTTCTTGACGAAATACGCAAACAATATGTTGTGACCGCGCGCGCCAAAGGGCTGGACGAAACCCGGGTGCTTTACGGCCATGTGTTTCGCAATGCCATGCTGATTGTCATTGCCGGTTTTCCGGGTGCTTTTATCGGCGCATTTTTCACCGGCTCGCTGCTGATTGAGACTATTTTCTCCCTCGATGGGCTGGGGCTGCTGGCCTATGAGAGCATCATCAATCGCGATTATCCGGTGGTCTTTGGCTCGCTTTATATTTTCGGGCTCATCGGCCTTGTGGTCACGCTGGTGTCCGATCTGACCTATATGTGGGTTGACCCACGTATTGATTTTGAAGCGCGGGGGCAGGGATAATGGCACGGCTGATGCGCGCGCGCCTCACATCCCTCTCGCCGCTCAGCCAGCGGCGTTGGCGCAATTTCAAAACCAATCGGCGCGGGTTTGTCTCGCTTTGGCTGTTCGCCATATTGTTCTTTGTCACCCTGTTTGCGGAATTTCTGGCCAATGATAAACCACTGCTCATTCGCCATGAGGGGGGCTATTACACGCCGGTTTTCACCAGCTATGCAGAAACCGAATTTGGTGGCGACTTCGCCAC
Organism: Alphaproteobacteria bacterium; assembly: GCA_022426245.1. Classification (GTDB taxonomy): domain Bacteria; phylum Pseudomonadota; class Alphaproteobacteria; order RS24; family RS24; genus UBA8337. Next base: position 22,097 of record JAKMDW010000024.1, read on the forward strand.
CGAGGCTGATTATCGTGACCCGTTTGTGGTCGCGTTAATTGAGGGTGCGCAAGGCGAGAAAGACGGGTTCATTATTTGGCCGCCTTTGCGTTACAGCTATGACACCATCAATCTCAATCTCAACCGCCCGGCGCCTGCGCCGCCCAGCGCCGAAAACTGGCTCGGCACAGATGACCAGGGACGCGATGTGCTGGCGCGACTGATTTACGGCTTCCGCATTTCAGTATTGTTCGGCCTCGCCCTGACCCTTGCATCCTCGCTTATCGGTATTGCGGCGGGTGCGGTGCAGGGTTATTTCGGCGGCTGGACTGATTTGACCATGCAGCGTTTTATCGAAATATGGACCTCTGTGCCGTCGCTTTATCTCCTCATCATCATCGCCGCCGTCATCGAACCGGGCTTTTGGATCCTGCTGGGTATTTTATTGCTGTTCTCATGGGTGGCGCTGGTCGGCGTGGTGCGGGCCGAGTTTTTGCGCGCCCGCAATTTTGAATATGTCGAAGCGGCGCGGGCTTTGGGGGTTTCCAACACCACCATTATGCGCCGCCATTTACTGCCCAATGCCATGGTGGCGACGCTGACCTTCATGCCGTTTATCCTGAACGCCTCGATCACCACCCTCACCTCGCTTGACTTTTTAGGCTTTGGCCTGCCGCCCGGCTCGCCCTCATTGGGCGAATTGCTGGCTCAAGGCAAAGCCAATTTGCAAGCACCATGGCTCGGGCTGTCGGGCTTTTTCACCATTGCCATTATGCTGTCGCTGCTGATTTTCATCGGCGAGGCGGTGCGCGACGCATTTGACCCGCGCAAGACCATGATGTGAGCCCCCCATGCCAGCGCTTTTAAACATTGAAAATCTCTCGGTCGGCTTCATCAGTGATGGACAAAAATCCACCGCCGTCAACAACATCTCCTTGCGTATCGGCCATGGCGAGACTGTCGGCTTGGTGGGGGAAAGCGGCTCGGGTAAGTCTGTCAGCGCGCTATCGGTATTGCGCCTACTGCCCTATCCCACGGCCTTTCACGATAGCGGCGCGGTTTACTTTGACGATGTTGACCTGATGTCGCAACCCGAGCACGTTATGCGCACCGTGCGGGGCAATCGCATTTCGATGATTTTCCAAGAGCCGATGTCGTCGCTCAATCCCCTGCATTCCATCGAAAAACAAATCTCCGAAATTATCGAAATTCATCAAGGCATGAACCGCGCTGAGGCGCGTGCCGAAACGCTGCGCCTGTTGGAGCGTGTCGGCATTACCAATGCCGAAAAACGCATGAGTGCTCTGCCGCATGAATTATCGGGCGGGCAAAGACAGCGCGTGATGATTGCAATGGCGCTGGCCAATCAACCCGATTTGCTGATTGCCGATGAACCGACAACAGCGCTTGATGTCACCATTCAAAAACAAATTCTCGACTTGCTGAAGGAATTGCAGGCGGAATATGGCATGTCGGTTTTACTGATTACCCACGACCTCTCCGTCGTCAAAAAAATGGCCGATCGGATTTATGTCATGCAACATGGTGACATTGTCGAGGAGGGGCCGGTAACCCAAATCTTTGAGGCGCCGCAACACGCCTATACCAAGCAGCTTATCAATGCCGAGCCGAGCGGCACAGCGCCGCCGCTACAAGAAACCGTGCCGCTGATTGAGGCCGATAAATTGCGCATTTGGTTTCCGATTAAAACCGGCCTTCTGCGCCGCACCAGCGACCATGTGAAAGCGGTGACAGATATCAGCTTCACCGTCAACCGAGGGGAGACGCTCGGTATTGTCGGGGAAAGCGGCTCGGGCAAAACGACTTTGGGACGCGCGCTTTTAGGTCTGCAAGGCGCTGCCGGCAAAGCCCGTTTTGACGGTAAGGATATTATTGGTGTCTCGCGCAAAGCGCGGCGCTCCCTGCGCCGCCATATGCAGATTGTTTTCCAAGACCCGTTTGGCGCGTTAAGCCCGCGCATGAGCGTCGGGGATATTATTACCGAGGGGTTGCGGCTGCATGAGCCGCAGTTAAAGCCTCAAGAAGTTGAGCTACGGCTGCACGATATCATGCGCGAGGTCGAGCTCGACCCCGCTATGGCGGCGCGCTATCCGCATGAATTTTCAGGTGGTCAAAGGCAACGTATTGCGATCGCCCGCGCGCTGATTTTATCGCCGCAATTCATCGTGCTGGACGAGCCTACCAGCGCGCTCGATCGCTCGGTGCAGGCCCAAATAATTACGCTGCTGCGTCGCCTGCAAAGCGAGAAAGGGCTGACTTATTTATTTATCAGCCATGATCTGAAAGTCGTGCGCGCGCTGTCGCATCGCGTCATGGTGATGCAAGAGGGTGTGTGTGTTGAAGAAGGCGCCGCCGAGCAGATTTTCACCAATCCGCGCGAAGCCTATACGCAGGAACTTCTCGCCGCCGCACTTGATGGCTAATCGCTAAAGCCGCTTTATTACCGTTACCGCTCCGCCATTCGCGGCTTTGATGCGCGCGCAAGCGGCGTCAAACGGTTCTTCAGCCACCGCCATATGATGCGCATTGGCGTGCAGCAAAAGATTATCGCCCGAGATAAAACCGACATGGCCTTTCCAGAAGACAATATCGCCATAAGCCGGTGTATCGGTTTTTTGACCCAATGCCGCTTGCTGCATATCGCTGTCGCGCGGACACGCAAAGCCACAGGCCCATAAAGCGGCCTGCACCAAGGCCGAGCAATCAAGTCCGGTCGCCTCGCGCCCACCCCAAAAATAGGGTGCGCCGATAAAGCGTCGCGCCACCGCAACCGGGTCTTGCTCAAACTCATCGACCGCGACCATATGGCGGGCATAAAGGAAGCCGCCATGCGCCAGTTCAGCGAACCCCGACTGTTCAGCCACCACGCTCAGCTTGGCGCCAAATGAAACAGCCATTAAAGGGCGGCTTTTAATATCACGGTCGCGGTAAATAAAACTGCGCTGAGCGGCCAGCTTATGGGTGACCGCATGGGGCGCATCAAAAGCATTATCGGGCACATAGCCGACATAATCATCGGCCTCCGCCTGCCCCCATGCCCAACCGTTTTTTACCTCGAAAATGCGAAACGTCTCGCCATAGAGAAGCTGGCTGTCTTGCATCGCGCCGTCAGCCGGACTGCGCCGCAATGTTGCCACCGGCGCGTTGATCTGTTTCACCACCCCGTCAACAAATTTCGGCGCGGCCACTTCGCCGCGTAAATGTGCGGCGGCCAAATCATCGCGCCACGGATTAAGGCGCGGGTCTGGTTTTTGCGATGGCATGTCATTGCCCGCCGAAACGGTCTTCCAAATAATCATAAACCGCGCGAATGGCCTGCGCCTCGCCACCGACCGGACGACCGGCGCGGGATTTGGCGTTCCAAGCATACGTATCGAAATGGACCCAATCGGGACAAGCCTCGACAAAGCGCGCCAGAAACAAGGCGGCGGTAATCGAGCCGCCCATGGGCGAGGACGATATATGGCTAATATCAGCAATAGAGCTGTCGAGCCAACCATCATAACCGGCCCAAAGCGGCATCCGCCAAAGCGGGTCATGGGTGTTGGCCGCCGCCAGGCTCAGCCCTTGGGCCACTGCGTCACTATGGGTGTAAAACGGCACAACCTCCGGGCCCATGGCGACACGCGCCGCACCGGTCAGTGTGGCGAAATCAACCATCATATCAGGGCTTTCGCTATCGGCCTCGGCCAGCATATCGGCCAGCACGAGGCGGCCTTCCGCATCGGTATTGCCAATTTCGACGCTCAGCCCTTTGCGGCTTTCAAGCACATCGCCGGGGCGAAACGCATCAGGCCCAATGGCGTTTTCGACCGCCCCAATCATCAGCCTTAAGCGAACCGGCAATTGCGCGTCCATCACCGCATCGGCCAGCGCAATCGCCAAGGCCGCGCCGCCCATATCCTTTTTCATCAAATCCATATAAGTGCCGGGCTTCAAATTAAGGCCGCCCGTATCAAAGCAAACGCCTTTGCCGATAAGCGTCAGTTTGGGCGAATCTTCATCGCCCCAAACAAGGTCGAGGAGACGCGGCGCTTCTTGCGCGGCGCGCCCGACCGCGTGAATCATCGGATAGTTTTGGCCAAGCAAATCATCACCGGCAATCACCTTGAGCTTGGCTTTGTGCGATTTGGCGAGGCTTTGCACCACCGCCTCCAGCGCCGCCGGCCCCATATCGGCAGCCGGTGTGTTGATGAGATGGCGCGCTGAATAAACAGCCCGATTGAGCCGGTCAATGCGCCCGCGATCTTGGTCTTTATCGAGCACAAGGCGCGGCCAGTCGCCCTCATGTTTGGTCTTCTTATAATGGTCGAAACGATAACACCCCATCGCCCATGCCAAGGCCGCCATATCGGCAATCGCTGGCGGCGCAGATGTGTCGAGGCGATAAGCTCCGGCCGGTAATTTTTGAGGCAAAGCCGCCAGCGCCAACGGGTCCGGATTTTTGCCCAAACCCAGCAGCACAGCGTCCAATCCACCGGCGCTATCGGGCAGCAATAAAACCTCACCGGCGGCCGCGGTGTAATGCGCGGTCTCCATCCAAGCCAGATGCGGACCGGCCAAACCTTTTTTCCAATCGGCCAACATAGCGGGCGTTAAAGCGCGAATGAGACAGGCCGGTTTGAACTTATCAATCATTTAAATATTATCCGGCATGGCCGGAAAAATGATGTCAACAGACATGACAAAATCCATCACAGTGAAAAACTGTCGACAGACTATCGCGCCGTTAAAGCGTAATCAATGACCAGCTCAGAGCCGTTGACGTAAGATGAGGCATCGGAGGCCAAATAGACAACGCCATTGGCGATGTCATCAGGGTGCCCGGGCTTGCCACCGGGCACGCTAGCGGCAGCCAAATTGATATCAATGCGGTTGCCGCCCGGTGCCATCATTTCAGGATTATTGGCGGCGATACCGGCAATTTCACGTCCCCAAATATCCGTATCAATAATGCCCGGATGCACGCTATTGCAACGTATCGGCATATCGCCAGCCGCGCATTCTGCGGCCACTGATTTTGAGAATAAACGCACCCCGCCCTTGGTGGCACAATAGCCCGCAAGGCCTGAAGCGCCGCGCAAACCGGCGATTGACGAGATATTGATAATCGACCCCGAACCGGTTTCCGCCATCAGCGGAATGGCGTGTTTGCAGCCCAGAAAAACGCCATCGAGATTAATCGCGGTTTGGCGCTGCCAATCGTCGAGCGACATATCGATAATCGACACGCCAATGGCGATACCGGCATTATTTACCAGCACATTCAAGCCACCTTCATGGGCTTTGATATCAGCGATAATATCGACCCAGACTTCTTCTTTGGTGACGTCGTGCACCAAAGCGCGGGCCTTGCCGCCGGCCTCGGTAATGAGTGAGACGGTTTTTTCAATCCCCGCCTCATTAACATCCGTGACAATCAGGCTGGCGCCCGCTTCAGCGAGTTTTTGGGCGCAAGAGCGCCCGATACCGCCTGCCGCGCCCGTAACCAGCGCGACTTTTCCGCTACAATCATTCAACATAAACGGGGTCCGCCTAATCGCGGCAAATGACGTTCATTTTGGTGTAGCCCTTGACGAAGCTGGAAATATTCCGGCTTGGCTCGCCGATCACTTCTACTTTCGAGAAACGCTTGAGCATTTCGTCCCAAAGAATTTGTAACTGCAATTCTGCCAGACGGTTGCCGAAGCAACGGTGAATGCCAAAGCCGAATGAAATGTGATTGCGCGCATTGGGCCGGTCAAAAATCAGGGCATTGGGATTTTCAAATTTCCGCTCATCGCGATTGCCCGACACATACCACATGGCAACTTTGTCGCCTTTCTTAATGGTCTTGCCATGCATGTCGACATCCTCCAAAGCCGTGCGGCGCATATAGGCCAAAGGCGTTTGCCAGCGAATGATTTCAGCCACTGTATTGGGGATGAGGTCGCGATTGGCGCGCACTTTTTCCCATTCAGCGGGGAACAGGCTGGAGCCGTAAATCGAGGCCGACATGGAATTACGGGTCGTGTCATTACCGCCGACAATCAGCAGAATGAGATTGCCCAGATATTCCATTGTGTCCATATCTTTGGTTTCTTCGCCATTGGCCAGCATGGTGATAAGGTCATGGCCGTCCTTGCCGACACGTTGCTGCCAAAGCCCCATGAAATATTCGACACATTCCATCAATTCGGCGCGGCGCGCGTCTTCGCTTTCAACGATACCGGTCTCTGGCCCTGCGGTTGCAACATCTGACCAACGGGTCAGCTTGCGGCGGTCTTCAAACGGGAAGTCAAACAGGGTCGCGAGCATCATGGTGGTCAGCTCAATCGACACGGTATCAACCCAGTCAAATTCTTCATTGATGGGCAGCGTGTCCAGCAGGTCTGAGGTGCGCTGACGAATAAGGGTCGACATTTCAGCCAAGCTCATGGGCGAGACAATCGGTGCGACCGTTTTGCGCTGCACATCATGTTTGGGCTGGTCCATAGCGATGAACATGGGCAGGACGAAATCCTCTGCCGGATTGGGCAGCACAATGGCGGGCTCTGATGAAAAACGCTTATGGTCCGTATCAATCGCCATAATATCGTCATAGCGGGTCACCGACCAGAAAGGGCCGATCGGCTCATCCATCTCTGTGCGCCCCTCTGAGGTCCAGCCATCTTTGGTGTAATGCAGCGGGTCTTCATTGCGCATGCGCTCAAATACCGGCCACATTTCTTCCGACGGCCATAAATGCGGATTGGATACATCCAAATCCTCTAGCGGCGTGTTATAGGCATAATCATGCCCGGGCACGGTTTCTTCTTTAATCGCTTCGCTCATGTCGGTCTCCCAAAGTAAAAGTCAGCGCCATTTTCGGCTTAATATTCAAGCATCGCTCAAAGATGACGCATGCGTCATATATGGTAACCATTAAATTTTCTCTGTTTCAAGCCTTTTTGCACAAAACTCACGGGTTTTTTGCGCTGTTTTGTCCATTGCGCTTGCGCCCAGACATCGCCAAATCTAAGGTCATACCTGCACAGGGGTCCGGTCATAATGTGATGCGCCGGTGAGAGCACACCCTTTGAACCTGTTTACGGATAATGCCGCTGCAGGGAGTGTCGGCATAAAGCCCGTTCTCCTGCAATTTTAGAGCCTATAATTTTACAGAGAAAGAGGCACTTCATGTCACAAGCCCCAAAAACCGATAGCAAAACCGGATTTTCCCGCGATGATGCCAAACTTGATGACGCCTCTATCGCGCCGCTGCCGATGAGCGAAAAAGTATATGTCACCGGCTCGCGCGAGGATATACGCGTGCCGATGCGCAAAATCACGCAAGACCCCACGCCGACCGATATGGCGCAATCGGGCCAGATTGAGGAAGAAAACCCGCCGGTTTATGTCTATGACACATCAGGCCCCTATACCGACCCGACCGTAAAAATTGATATTCGCGACGGGCTGCATCCGCTGCGCCAGTCCTGGATTGAGGAACGCGGCGACAGCGCACTGTTGGACGGGCCAAGTTCAGATTATGGGCAAGAGCGGCTGGATGATGAAAAACTGGCGGCGCTGCGCTTTAACTTAACGCGCCAGCCACGCCGCGCCAAAACCGGCAAAAATGTCAGTCAAATGCATTATGCGCGCCAAGGCATTGTGACGCCCGAGATGGAATATATCGCCATTCGCGAAAACCAGAACCGCGAAGCCTATATGCAATCGCTGGCTGCCAGTGGCGAAAACGGCAATGGCCTGTCTAAAAAAATGCTGCAAATGCTCACCCGCCAGCATGGCGGCGAAGCCTTTGGCGCAAAACTTGTAACCGAAATCACGCCCGAATTTGTGCGCGAAGAAGTGGCGCGTGGCCGTGCCATTATTCCGGCCAATATCAATCATCCCGAAACCGAACCGATGATTATCGGCCGTAATTTCCTTGTGAAAGTAAACGGCAATATCGGCAATAGCGCGGTCACTTCTTCTATTGGTGAAGAGGTTGATAAAATGTCATGGGGCATTCGCTGGGGGGCCGACACGATTATGGATCTCTCCACCGGCAAGCATATTCACGAAACCCGCGAATGGATTTTAAGAAATTCGCCCGTGCCGATTGGCACAGTGCCGATTTATCAGGCGCTTGAAAAAGTCGATGGCAAAGCGGAGGAATTAACTTGGGATATGTTCCGCGACACGCTGATTGAACAGGCCGAGCAGGGGGTTGATTATTTCACCATTCATGCGGGTGTGCTGTTGAAATATGTGCCGCTGACGGCGGAGCGTATGACCGGCATTGTCTCGCGCGGCGGGTCGATTATGGCGAAATGGTGCTTGGCGCATCACAAGGAAAGCTTCCTCTACACGCATTTTGAAGAAATTTGCGAGATTATGAAGGCCTATGATGTCTCCTTCTCGCTGGGCGACGGCTTGCGCCCGGGGTCGATTTATGACGCCAATGATGCGGCGCAATTGGGTGAGTTGGAAACGCTGGGCGAATTGACGCAAATTGCGTGGCAGCACGATGTGCAGGTGATGATTGAAGGCCCCGGTCATGTGCCGATGCAGCTGATTAAAGAAAATATGGATAAGCAGCTCGACTGGTGCGACGAAGCGCCGTTTTACACGCTTGGCCCCCTGACCACCGATATTGCGCCCGGTTATGACCATATCACCTCGGCCATTGGGGCGGCCCAAATCGGTTGGTATGGCACGGCGATGCTGTGTTATGTGACGCCGAAAGAGCATCTCGGCCTGCCCAATAAGGACGATGTGAAAACCGGCATCATCACTAATAACCTGGCGGCCCAAGCCGCCGACCTCGCCAAAGGCCATCCGGGCGCGCAAATTCGTGACAATGCGCTGTCAAAAGCGCGCTTTGAGTTTCGTTGGGACGACCAGTTCAACCTGTCGCTCGACCCCGATACGGCGCGCATGTATCACGATGAAACCCTGCCCAAGCAATCAATGAAAGTGGCGCATTTCTGCTCCATGTGCGGGCCGCATTTCTGCTCGATGAAAATAACTCAGGATGTGCGTGACTATGCTGCTAGGCTGAATATAGAGCCGGGAGAAGCACTGAAAGCTGGTATGGAAGAAAAGTCCGCCGAGTTCCGGATCGGAGGGGCAGAAGTTTACAAAAAAGTTTAAACCCTAATCGCTATATTTGCATGCATTAGGGCCACCGTCACATTCATATACCCTGACATAATCCACTAACATTTTATGACCTCCGTCAGGAAATTCGCTATTAGTGATTGCCCCTCCGATAGAACCGCCAATTGCGAGATTAAGAACAATATGAAAGTCTTGATCAAAGGGCGCATTATCTGAGTTTCCTACAGCATGTGGGCCATCTCTCCATGATGTTTTTGGGGCTGTCCAATACGGCTGACCATTCAGATACCATCGGATTTCATCAGGATGCCAATCAACTCGATAAACATTAAACTTTTCCGGCTCCGCGGGGATCCACCTAGTTTGATATGTATGGTGATTAGCCTGGGGACTTAAATAGTGGATAGCACCTCCAATCGAAGGCCCGCCACTTCCATTCTCCATGATGTCTATTTCACCTGAATTAGGCCAAAAACCATAGGTGTTGTCGGTTGGTAACATCCAAAAGGCTGGGAAGGTTCCTTGCCCCTTTGGCAATTTTATTCGTGCCTCGAAGCGGCCATATTTAAAGTCTCTTTTAAGTCTCGTGTGGATGCGTCCAGAGGTATATCCCCGAGTGGCTGGATCACCATAATTGTTCGTGGCCGTATAGGTCTCGATTAAAGCAGTTAACTCTAGATTACCATTACTTACGGAGACGTTATCAGGTCTACCGGTATAACATTGTGCCTCACCATTACCGCCACCAAAACATGCCGTCGCTCCTCGGTCATTTAGATCCCTGAGGTACATATCGTTTAACGACCAGTTATTAACGGTATCCAGAGAATTTCCGTCAAACTCATCTTGCCAAACCAAATTCCAATCATTACTGCCAGATTGAATCGGGGTCGGGTTAGGAGTTGTACTCGCGCTATCGTCTGCGCTATTGTAGTCGTCATCGCTGGAATTATCGGTGCTTACACTGCCGATATTTCCAACCACAGCAGTGCTGGGTCTGCTTCTGACCGATTTTGAGTCATCTTCGATTAAAAAGCCTATGGCTGCACCAATTGCAAATGGTCCTGCGATTGACCAGAAGCGCCCACTAAAGGGACTTTCGCCTGACGACCCCGATTGTGATGCATGCCTTTTAGTATCAAGACGCCCATAATGCAGGTTCTTATGATGATCCCTTAGGTGCGAATAGGTAAAAGTAATTCCTACAAACTCATCATCACGATTTCCAAAGCCGTCAAGACGGTGTCCGGCTTCAAATGTAAGGCCAAAGGGCAAATGAGCTTTTATCGAATGAGCACCGCCACTTTTCCAGTCTCCAATTTTAGATTTAGTTTCAAAAGCCTGGCGGTGATAGCTAAGCTTTGGAAAGTAAGGCACTGCCGGCAAGGGCATTGAGACGTCTAAAAACCGAAGGTCATTTTCTAATGTCAGTTCTTGAACTTCAGTTCCTCCCCAAAGAGGAAGAACGGTATGTTCAGATCTGTCCGCCGCGTGGGATGAAGCCCCCGCGGCACAAAGTGCTGCCAAGATAAACAACCGTTTTATCAAAAACCTATCTTTCCACTTACGACTGTTGGCTACCAAAAGAAGATGTAGATAGCTACCAGAACCAAAGAAAGAGAAATCGCAGCTTGGTTAAATCCGCGTGCGGTAGCAAAGTTCATCCCGCCCAAGTTAATCGCGCGGGCATCGTCACCCTTATTAATATTGGAAACGAAGTATCCAACTGTTAGGCAACTTAAGAAGACAAGCCAAATACGGATTACGAAAGCCAATTCTGGAGCAATGAATTTCAATGCAATATTTGCGAACACGGAGACGACAAGCATCGCGATAGCACCCTGCGCGTTACTGCCTTTCCAGAACATGCCAAGTAAGAAGACTGAGACAATGCCAGGGGCAATAAAGCCTGTATATTCTTGGATAGCCTGGAAGGCACTCTCCATGCCGCCCAGAAAAGGACGTGCTAGTATCACAGCAATTAGAATCGCTATAGCGGAGGTCAACCGGCCAACCGCTACGTAATGCGACTCTGATCGACCCGGAGAAATTAAGTCTCGATAAATATCCATCGTAAAAATGGTTGAAATGGAATTCATCATAGACGCCAGCGAAGACACTATCGCAGCAATAAGTGCAGCAAATACCAGTCCACGAAGGCCTTCAGGTACAAGCCCCATCAAAATGCCGTAAGTCGAATCAGGGCTAGCGGCTAATCGTGCCATATCTAATTGGCCTTGTTGCGCTAAATATAGCGCCGCGATACCTGGAATGACGACGATAATTGGAATAAGCAATTTTAATACCGCCGCAAAAATAAGTCCTTTTTGGGCTTCAGCTAGACTTTCGGCACCAAGAGCACGCTGGATGATATATTGGTTGAAGCCCCAATAAGAAAAATGGAGGACCCATAAGCCGCCCAGCAGCGTCCAGATACCCGGGAGGTTGTTATAACTAGGGTTTTCTGGGGCTAAGATCATCTCGAAGTGACCCGGTATCTCACCCATTAGAGTACTGAACCCGGCCATAATGCCAGCGCCGTCGCCAACAAGTGAAAGGACAATACCGGTAATAGCGAAACCACCAGCGACTAAGACTACAACTTGTATGATATCAGTTAGAGCTACAGCCTTAAGTCCACCATAAAGGGAATAAACCACAGCAAAAGCGGCGAGCCCTATCATTGCCCCAAGAACATTCCATCCAGTCAATGCCGATAAAGCCAGCCCACCCAGCCAAAGAACTGCTGTAAGATTTACGGCAGTATATAAAATTACCCAAAAGACTGCCATTATTGATTTAATGGAGCTTCCGAACCGCAGTTCCAAGAATTGCGGCATAGTGTAAATCTTTTTTTCAAGAAAAATTGGTAGAAAGTATTTTGCGACAATAATTAATACAATTGCTGCTTGCCATTCGTAAGCTGCTATTGCCAGTCCC
>JAKMDW010000096.1 GCA_022426245.1 Alphaproteobacteria bacterium
TTGTGCTGGGACTCGCTGAGCCGCGAGCCTGATGCCATTCGCCGCAAGAGCATGCAGCGCCGCTAGCTATTTCCACCTATCATGCTGCCAGAACCATTCTTCCGGCCGCTCGGTAATCCATTGTTCCAATAGGTCATACATTTGGCGCATCGCCGCGTCGATGTCGGCTTGCATATTATCGGTCCTCGCCACATGAATGGCGGGAAAAAATTTCTGCACAAAATGCACGCTATCCGGGCCGTCTTCGCGCCGGCTTATCACGGTCGGTATAATCGGAATTTCAAAACGGCGCGCCAGCTTCACCGAGGCCGAGGGCGCTTTGGTCGGGCGGCCGAAAAACTCAATCGGGTCGCCGCGCCCTAATTTTTGGTCAATCAAGACCGCCAACGATGTTTTGTTTTGCAAAAGCTCAATCATGGTTCGCGCACCGCTGCGCCCTTTTTTAATCTGTTGGGGCATAAAGGTGCCGCGCTGTTTAATGACCCAGGTTTCCATATAAGGGTTATTGGCGCGGCGATAGAGAGAGCCGGTTTCACCGACAAGGCGTTGAATGCCCAGCATCATCATTTCCCAATTTGAAAAATGGCCAGAGAGAAATATCGCCGGTCCGCCATTGGGCAGGGCGGCCTCAACATGTTCTGCGCCTTCAATCTTGACGCGGCTTTCTGCTTCGCGGGCAATTTTCTTCATATGCGGAAATTCGCCTACCACACGCCCTAATTGTCGCCAGCATTTATTCAATATGTCTTGGTGCTCATTGTCCGAAAGATGCGGCATGGCTTGGCGCAAATTATCTTCTGCGATATGGCGTTCACGCGAAATTTTACCGAGCCATGAGCCGAGCAGACTGCCAAGCCATGAGCCGATGCGTAAACCGGCGAGCTTATAAATCATTAAGAAAAATTTGGCGATTTGCGCTTGGATAAAATAAATTGGATGCATGCTTACCGCTTTGGCCTCTCGCGCGATGTTGCAGATGATGCCTTGTCCGCGCCCCTCAAAATATGCCTTAATCAATAACTATTCTGGGGGGGATTGTCTATGAAAGCGTCATTGGGAAAAAGCATGCCAAACAAACTGGCACAAGGCTTGCTGGCGGGCTTGTTCATCATGTCATGTGCCACAATGGTTTCGGCAGATGATTATTTCGTCAAAAAATTTGGCAAAGATGATGAATTGGGTCATGCCAATTATCTGACCGAAGCGAAAGCCAAGCAGGCGGCCAAGCTGGTGCGCAAAGGCAAGGTTTATCAGCTAGGCATGGTTACCGGCCCCGACACACCGGCGTATGGCCCGCGCAAGTTTCAAATGATTGTGCATCAGCTGAATGACGGCTCGGGCGCGCTATTGGGGCCTGACAAGCTGGTGTCGAATGATGACACGCTGGTTACTTCGGTCGGCATTGGCTCGCAGCTGGACGGCTTTGGCCATATCGGCAAGGAGCATAAATATTATAACGAGACACCGGCGGCTGAGGTTGTCGCCCCCGATGGCTTGCTGAAGTTTGGCACACATGCTTTGCCCGGCTTTGTCACACGCGGCGTCCTGCTGGATATGACCAAAATCTTTAAGCAAGACCCGCTGCCCATCGGCACGTCTTATACCAAAGCCGACATTAAAAAGGCGATGAAGCGGCAGGGCGTGAGCATCACCAAAGGCGATGTTGTTCTGTTTCATTCAGGCTTCATGAAAGCCAATGAAAATGCGACGACGCTGTCGCCCGGCGAGCCGGGGCTTGGCATAAGTGGCGCGCATTATCTGGCGGAGCTGGGCGTTGTGGCCGTGGGGGCCGATACATGGGCGCTGGAAGCGCTGCCGAGTGAAGACCCGAAGCGGGTTTTTCCGGTGCATGGCATTTTGCTGACCAAATATGGCATTTATATTTTAGAGAATATGGTGACGCATGAATTGGTGGCTGATGGCGTCGATGAATTTATGTTCACCCTCGGCGTTCCGAAACTTGAGGGCGCGGTGCAGGCGATTATCAATCCGCTGGCCATCAGATAAAGCCGGTAAAATCGACCTGCAAAATGTTCGCTTGAAATACAGGGTGCGAAGCAGTTAAAACCAGGCTTATGAAAGCGCGCATTTATCAACCTGCAAAATCGGCTATGTCTTCGGGCACGGCCAAGACCCATTATTGGGTACTCGAATTTGCCGCCGAGGGCGCGCGTCGTAAAGATGCGTTCACCGGTTGGAACTCAATCGACGGCACGGCCAATCAGGTGAAGTTGAAATTCGACACGCTTGAAGAGGCGCAAGCCTATGCGGCGG
>JAKMDW010000080.1 GCA_022426245.1 Alphaproteobacteria bacterium
CGTTTCGCAAATGGTTCATATGTAGGTCAAATTCTTGAAAGGACGGGAGCAGCTCGATTATGCTTCTACGGGGATACGTGCGATGACATGAAGACATGGGCCACAGATAACGGCTTTGAAATTGAATATGCTGAGTTGGTTGACGGATTTGTTCGTTAATTTTGTTACTGTCAGTACCGATAATCCCTAGTTTAGGGTAGACCAGATGGTAGACCACAGTAGGGAAATCAAAGCCTTTAGAGCCTATTTGACAAATAGCGTTTAAAATTATAATTTAATGTTATCAGTTACTTAGATCGATGTGGGGTAACACCCGTGGAAGTTCGAGTCTTCTCGGTCGCACCATTTTTCTGATTACTTCTTCTTAGCAGGCGCCTTTTTGGCGGCTGGGGCTTTAGGCTCATCGTCGCCGGTCTTCCTTATTATGTGAAGCAGCCCCAATATAATGGCCAGCGCCAAGGCGGCGGCCGGTGTGACGCGGCTGACAAAATCTGCGACATTATTGGCCACAGAGACCACATAAGGGCCAGCCGTATCACCCAGCAGCAAATAGATTGCCAACAAGGCGAGCACTAAGGCACCGCCCAGTTCGGCAATGCGAAGAAATAATTGTGTTAAAGTGCCAGCATGGGCATTCAATTTATTCATCGTTCAGCCTTTCAATCTATTCGCTGCCGGATTTAATCGGTTAACCTTGCCTGAACAGCATTAAAATAATGCCAAGGGCAATCAGCCCGGGCAGTCCTGCCGCCCCAAGCGTTGCGACAAGCGACGTAATATTGCCGGCCACATCACCGAGAAAGGCCATGTTTGACGGTCCGACCAGCAAGCTGGCCACGATAGCCAGCGCCAGAAGCGACACGAATACATCGGTTACATTGTTCACTAGTGTTTTGATGTTATCCATCGTTTGGGTCCTCCTATTTTTATTTTTCTGCTGACCCAACCAGCAGTTGTTAAAGTTTGGTAGCTTGACGCGCGATTGGCTAGGCATGTTCGGCATTTTTCAGGAAAAAATATCGAAAATTGAAATTAAATAATCATTAATGTTAATTTTAAGTAATAATATTACGCGACCGAGGCCGCGTTTTCGAATCAAAGCGATGTTGTGGTGGCCTCAAAAAAGGATTGATGCGTCTGGTGGGGCTGACATAAATTCGGCTGCGTTTCAGGCGAACGGTCTCAGTTCAAGCCGAGTTGCGGGCAATAAATTCGTTCAAAACAGCTAATTGCTTAACTTGCCGCTCATATAAAGGGGCACAACCATGCCTAATGAGAGCAATAGGTTGATGGCGATATTCAGGGTGAAGCCGGTGCGATGGGAAATATAACCGTCAATGCAGTTCCAAATAATCATCACAACAAAAGCCTGACGGTACATTTTATTGCCGATATTGCTGGCATGAGCAGCGCGGAAAAAATAGAAAAACGTTACGCCCCAGCCGATGGTAATGGCACCGATAAGGCCAAATGCGAACCGTTCAATATCGTTAAAAACCGGCACATCGACGGGGTTTATCAGCGTGATGAAAATTCTTGTTCCGGTCTCAAAGCCTGGAATGCTTGAAGCTGCCAAAATGCCACCAAAGGCGATGACGGCCAGACACCAAATGTCGAGCCAGCTTTTCCAGAAATTACTCATGGTCTCCTCCCGGCTTTTTTGCCGCAGGTCATTGCGTTGACCTGTTTCTTCTTATTTTGCGTAATTAGCTTAGACTAGGGAATCGCAGAATGAAACAGTCAGACGATACAAAAGACAAAACCGAAAAACCGCCCCGGCCAGACGACCGGAGCGGTGAGATTGTGCAATTCAGAAAACCCAAAGCCAAACCGGCTTTCGATGTTGAATGGTTTTATGACGAAGAAGAATTCTTCGCTGATTGGATGGACGAATTTGACTGGTAATTATACCAGTGCATAGGCCATCGAACCGAGGCAATAAACCGAACCAAACCAGATGAATGTGCGGATATAAGACACACCGGTCATATATGTGATGAGATAAGCAATCCGCAGCGCCAGCCAAATTGTAGCCGTTTCAGCGATAGCGGCATTGCTCACAATCCCCAGAACAGCCAAAGGCAAGAACACAATCAGGCTCTCAATCATGTTGTTGCTGGCGCGCTGGGCACGCCGAACCGGAATGGATCGCTCAATATCATCATCGCGTCCGCCAAGTAAAAACGGCGCGCCAGCCTCGCCACGCGCAACTGCAATCAAGCTGGGCAGCATGAGTTGTAAAAGATAAAATGCCAATGTGGCCAATAAAACGTCAGTCATAAGTCTCCCCTTTTTGGACGAATCGAAACGTCCTGATTATCCTATGGTCATTATTTTGCTGCGTCACTCGACATTTTCAGCGATAAAACGCTCAAGGTAGAGAAAGAGGCCGAATGTGAACGAAACGGCTAAAGATACGGCCAAAGGTCAGGCGTCTGAAAGCGATATTCAGGCCGTTGAAACCCTGACATCGGAAGCCTATGAGGCCATTAGCGACCTGGTGCGCGCGCAAGATCGAGCCGCTTTGCTAGCCGATTTGGACGCGCGGCACGAATCCGACATTGCCGAAATCATTACCGTTCTCGCGCCTGATTTGCGCACATCATTGTTGCAGCTTGTTGGCAATGCACTGGAGCCTGAAGTTTTTGCCGAGCTTGACGACGCGGTGCGCGACGATGTGCTCGAGGTGGTTGATACCGACACGGTGGTCAACACGGTTCAGCAACTTGATAGTGATGATGCTGTTTTCGTTCTGGAGGATATGGACGATGAAGAGCGCCAAGAAGTGCTCGAGCAAATTCCGCAAACCGACCGTCTGGTGCTTGAGCGCGCGCTGGATTTCTCAGAGGACAGCGCCGGTCGCCTTATGCAATCGGCCTTTATTTCTGTGCCGCCCTTTTGGTCAGTGGGGCAAACGATAGATTATTTACGCGACACAAAAGACCTGCCCGACGATTTTCTGGAAATTTACATTATCGACCCGACCTATACGCCGATAGGTGTGGTGCATTTGGCTGAAATGCTGCGGGCACAGCGCGTGCAGACAATGGAAGAATTACAGCACGAGGATTTCTACATTATTCAGGGTGAGACCGACCGCGAAGAAGTCGCGCTTTTGTTCGAGCGGTATAATTTGGTCACCGCGCCGGTGGTTGATGAAGACCAGAGGCTTATTGGTGTTATTACCGCTGATGATGTGTTTGAGGTGATTGCCGAAGAAGCCGGTGAGGATATTTTGCGCCTCGGTGGTGTCGGTGATGAGGCCGTGACCGATACGGTGTTGGACACGGCCCGCGGGCGGGCCTCTTGGTTGTTTCTCAATCTGTTGACCGCGATAGCCGCCTCTTTGGTTATCGGCTTGTTTGATGCATCGATTGAGAAAATGGTGGCATTGGCCGTATTGATGCCGATTGTCGCCTCCATGGGCGGCAATGCGGGCACGCAAACCCTCACCATCACGGTGCGCGCTTTGGCGACCCAAGAATTGCTGCCGGTCAATGCGGCGCGTCTGGTTTATCGTGAATTTGGCGTTGGATTGCTGAACGGCATGGTGTTCGCCATCATCACCGGCATTATTGGCGGTGTTTGGTTTGGCGATAACCTGCTTGGCATGGTGCTGGCTGCCGCCATGATTGTTAATCTTGTGGTCGCCGCATTGGCGGGTATTCTTATTCCGATTGGTCTTAACCGTATCAATATTGACCCGGCTTTGGCATCCAGCGTATTCGTGACCACGGTTACTGATGTTATCGGCTTTTTTGCGTTCCTTGGTTTCGCCACAATATTCCTGCTTTAATGTGTTTATTGCGTAACCCTAATTCTGGGTTCTCTGGTATAGAAAGTCTCATGAGTCATTTTCGCCTGATATGCCTATCACTGCTATTGCTCGGTTCGAGCGCTGCCGCCGAATGGCGCGACGTATCGCGCCTGCCGACAGCTGTGCCGCATGCGGTGGCCGCTGAAATGGACGGTAAGCTTTATGTGATGAGTGGCAAAGTGGGTCAGGGACTGCGCAGTTTTTTTGAGCAATATGATTTGAAAAATGATGGCTGGCGCCCGCTTACGCCATTGCCGACAAATATCTCGCAATATGCCATAGCTGCCGGCACGGGCCGGGTATTTGTTACCGGCGGGCGCGATAATACAACGGCGCGGCTGGCGTCTGGCCTATGGATGTATGCGCCCGACACCGCCGTCTGGCTGGAACTGGGCGCGCTGCCATCGCCGCGGGCTGACCATATAAGCTATTTTGACGGTCAACGACTATTCGTCTTTGGCGGCATTGGGCGCGATGCAGCGACGGTGCAAAGCTTCAACATAACGGCCGGTAAATGGTCGAATTGGAAGAACCCGATGCCGGTGCCTGTTTCGGCGGCGGCTTTTGCCAAGCGGGGCGATGAGCTGGTTTTTGCCGGTGGCATTGACGGGCGGGGTCGTCCGGTCAATACGGTGCAGGCGTTTAATATCAAAACCGGTAAATGGCGCACACTCCCCAAGCTGCCATTGGCGGTCAGTGGCGGTGCGCTGGCCGTGATTGATGGGGCGTTGCATTTTGCCGGTGGTTTCAGTCCGGCCAAAAGCCAAGTGCTAAAGAGCCATAATAAACTGGTCGGGGAACGCTGGCAGCGTCAGGGCGAATTGCCCGGCGGTGGCCGACACCGCATGGCCTATTACGGCAATGATGATTTATTTGTGTTGATTGGTGGGGCGATTGGTGGCGGA
Source organism: Alphaproteobacteria bacterium (assembly GCA_022426245.1). GTDB lineage: Bacteria > Pseudomonadota > Alphaproteobacteria > RS24 > RS24 > UBA8337. The sequence continues at coordinate 4,723 of JAKMDW010000080.1, forward strand.
TTTTATGCCTTGTTCACAGCTTCCGACCGGGTCAGCGTTTTCACCCCCTAGTCAAAGCTGGATTTTGCCGCGGCGCGCCCTAATCTAAGGCGCATGACCATTCATCTTGTAAAACTATGCGTCGGCGCCGATGATATTTCCGACCTTGTGAACTGGCAAAGCCAATTACAGACGCGGTATAAGCGTGTGTTTCACACCACGCGCATGGTGCCGAAACGCCAAGCCGATCTGCTTGAAGGCGGCTCACTTTATTGGGTGATAAAACGGCAAATTAGGGTGCGCCAACAAATTACCGATATTGAAGAGTTTGTTGACGGGCAAGGCATTCGCCGTTGCCATTTACACCTCAACCCTGAATTGGTGCATACGCGCCTGCAAGCGCGGCGTCCGTTTCAGGGCTGGCGATATCTGACACCGCAAGATGCGCCGATTGATGCGCCAAGCAATATCGAAGTTGATGATGACATGCCGGAAGACATGCGCAGCGAATTGACTGAAATGGGTCTTCTTTAGAGCTAGATAGCCGCCATATTGTCGAGCAGCCGCACATCGCCAAGCCGCGCCACAATGAGGGCGCGCCGCGCGCGTGTGCTGTCGTCAGGCACGGCCAGCGTGTCGGCATCACGAATGGTGGCATAATCAACAGCCGTAAATCCGGCGGACAGTAATGCTGCGTGGGCTTCGGCTTCAGCCATTTCGCGCGGTGCCGTGCTTTGTGCCAGTGTTTTCAATATGCCGTTCAATTTGGCGGCAATCGGGCGTTCGGCATCTGTCAGATAAACATTGCGCGAGGACATGGCCAAGCCGTCCGCCTCGCGGATAATCGGCCCTCCCAAAATCTCGACGGGCAGGTCGAGGTCGCGCACCATGCGGCGGATGACGCGTAATTGCTGGTAGTCCTTCTCGCCAAAAATCGCGATATCGGCTTGAGTTTGGCTCAGTAGCTTGTTGACGATAAGCGCCACACCGGCGAAGAAATGCGGTCGGGTTTCGCTCTCCAAGCCGTTCGCAGGCCCGTCCAATCTTAGCGCTGTGGTGAAGCCGTTCGGATACATTTCAGCGACGCCCGGGGCGAATACGCAATTTGCTTTACTGTTTTCAAGTTTCGCCAGATCCGCCGCCTCATTGCGTGGATATGTGTCGAGGTCTTCATGCGCCGCAAATTGTGTGGGGTTGACGAAAATTGAAGTGATGATGCGGTCGCAATGCGGGGCAATCTCGCCAATCAACGATAAATGCCCATCATGCAATGCACCCATTGTCGGCACCAGGCCGACGCGCAGGCCATCGGCTTTCCATGCAGCGACTTGCGCGCGCATATCGGCAATCGTGCGGTAAACCGGAAGGGTCATTATGGGGTCTCGCTGCCGCCCTTGCTGTCATCAACTACATAGCTGGCAGAAATGCCGCCATCGGCGCGATACACGCCGCCGGTTTGCCATCCGGCTTCTTCGGATAATAAAAAACATACCAGCGCGGCAATTTCGTCAGGTCGCCCGAGGCGACCCATCGGAATATGTTGACGGCGCGCCTGCCATTTTTCATCGCTGTCAAAATAATGCGCCGTGCGTTCGGTCAGCACCGGCCCCGGGGCAACGCAATTGGCGCGAATATTGTCGCGGGCATGAGCCATTGCGATTTCGCGGGTCATCGCCTCCAGCGCACCCTTGCTGGTGGTATAGGCGATTTGCGGCACGGCAGAGGCGCTATGTGCGACCACTGATGACATGGTGACCAAACTGCCGCTTTGTTGCTTGATAAGATGCGGCAGGGCGGCCTTATAAACCAGAAATGCGCCGGTTAAATTCGTATCAAGCGTTGCCTGCCAGGTCGCCAGCGGTGTGTCGGTGGGCATGCCGTCATCATCACCCAGCATTGCCGCATTATTAACAACGCCATCCAAGCCACCCATTTGTTCAATGGCTTTGGCGACCATCGAAGTTACGGCGGTTTCATCGGTCAGATCGCCCGACAAGGCAATGACATTAGCCTTATCGGAGGCATTATCCGAGGCCTTACCGGATAGGGCAGCTTTGGCGGCCTCTGCCAAGTCTTGCGTTTTTTCGCACAAAGCCAGCTCCGCGCCCTCGGCATAAGCTTTGGCCGCAATCGCGCGTCCTAGCCCACCATTGGCGCCGGTCAGCAGTATTTTTGTCCCCGATAAACGCATTTCTAATTCCTTTGAGCGACAAACACGGATTGCAGCTCTTCTTAGGAATCGGGTTTATAATCAAATCACACAAAAATGAAGGAAAAATTTTGGACGAGACCGGCCAAATTGAGACAACCGAGCGAGTTGAGCGCGCGCCACAGGCGGGTCCGTTTGTTATTGTCGTCGGTAATGAGAAGGGTGGGGCCGGGAAAACCACCGTTTCCATGCACCTTATTGCAGCACTTTTGAATGCCGGAAAGCGCGTTGGGGCGATTGATTTGGATATTCGCCAGCGCAGTCTCAGTAATTATATCGACCATCGCCGCCTCTGGGTCGGCCAGCGCGATATCGCCATGCCCGAGCAAATTGTGCTGGAAACACCAAACGGGCAAACGATTGTTGAAAGACAACGGGAAGAGGCGAACGCCTTTGTTAATGCGCTGGGGCAATTACGCACGCGCAATGATTTTGTGGTTGTCGATTGCCCGGGCGCGGATAGCTATTTCGCCCGTCTCGGCCATGCCGCCGCCGATATGCTTATCACGCCGATGAATGAAAGCTTTGTTGATTTTGACTTGCTGGCCAAAGTTGACCCTGAAACCCTCAACATTGTCGCGCCAAGTATTTATGCCGAGAATGTCTGGTCGTGTCGCAAGGCGCGCGCGCAGGCTGATGGCGGGTCAATTGACTGGGTGGTTATGCGCAATCGCACCAGTCACATTCATGCCAAAAACCGTCAAAGACTTGAATCGGCCTTAACCGAATTATCCAAACGTCTCGGCTTTCGCGAAGTGCCGGGCTTTTCGGAGCGCGTTGTTTACCGCGAAATGTATCCGGCCGGATTGACCCTTCTCGATTTGACCGATGAGGAAACCGGCTCCGGCCTGACCATGAGCCATGTCGCTGCCCGCGCCGAATTATCGGCCATGCTGTCGGCGTTACAACTGCCCGGTCTGCACGTTGAAATAGCGAATAAGAGCGCCTGATGGGTTTTCTCGGATTAGGCATCGCGCTGTTGCTTATCGGTTTATTGCTGATTGCGTTGGTGACGCAATTAACCGCGCGCACCCTCAAACTCACAGCGCTTGCTGTCGTCTTTATAGCAGCGGCGACGGCACTGCTGATTTTTGCCATTGCCGGACGTTATGGGCTGGCGGCCCCTGCGGGGGCGTTGGCGCTTTGGGGCATGCGCGCTTATTTGCTGGCGCGTCAAATTCGGGCGAGCGGTCAGCAAGCCCCCGCACAACAAAGCGGGCAAGCTATGGCGCGCGTTGAGGCATTAGAGATTTTAGGACTGCAAGAGGGCGCAAGCGCGGATGAGATTGAGGCCGCCTATAAAGCGCTGATTGTTAAAAATCACCCTGACCAGGGCGGCACAGATTGGCTGGCGGCGCGGCTGAATGAGGCGCGCGATATTTTGCTCAATGATTAAGACGTATTAAGGCCCGATAGGCAGACAGTTGGGCGTCACGTCGCGCAACCTGTCGCACAGCGCAAAGGCTTGCGGCTCCGACAAATTGGCAAAGCGCGCGCGATAAATGCGTTTGCCGTTTTTCTCAAACGGCTCGGTGCTCTCTTCGGCCATTTCAAGATGCGTGCCAAGCACCCGCCGAACGCGTTGTAACTGGCTCTGCGCATGGGTGGAGGCGGCAAACGCGCCGACTTGAATTTTCCAATCCTGACGATCGCCCATCTCACCGGCTTGCGATACCAATGCCTCAGCGGGGCGGTCGAGCCATTGCGCGGCGCGTTGCAGCTTGGCATCGTTAATGGACTCAATCGCCATGGGCATGGCGCGGGACAGGCTGCGTTCGGCCAAAGATGTTACGCGACGGTCGCGGGTTTGCGGCGAGTCACTTCCCAGCACCACGACAATAATGCGTTTGCCATCGCGTTGCACGGCGGTCGCCAGATTATAGCCCGACGCGTGAATATAGCCGGTCTTCATGCCCATCGTACCATAGAGGCGGCTCAGCAGCCGATTGTGGCTGGTATAGGTTTTGTCCTTATATTCAAACTCGTGCAGCCGCCAGACAGTCTCAAAATGCGGAAATTTATTGAGCAACAAATTGGCCAGTCGCGCCATATCGCGCGCCGTGGTTTGTTGCCGCCAATGATACAGTCCGGATGCATTGGTGAAGCGCGTATCATACAACCCAAGTTGACGTGCCTTGCCGGTCATGCGGCGCGCAAACTTGGCCTCTGATCCGGCAATATGCTCGGCCACAGCGGTGGCGACGTCATTGGCCGATTTAACAATCAATGCCTGCATGGCAAGCTGCGCCGTAATGGTTGAACGGGTACGCAGGCCGAGCTTGCTGGCCGGTTGCCGCGCCGCATTGCGCGAGACACGGATTTTCGTATCAGGCTTCATTTGGCCGTTTTCAATCTCTTCAAACATCATATAAAGCGTCATCATTTTGGCCAAACTGGCGGGATAACGCTGCTGATTGGCACGATATTGATGCAAAGTGCGCCCGGTTGACGCATCAATGACGATGGAAGAAAACGGCGCGGCGCGCGCCATATCCGTTAAACCCCATGAAAAACAGAGCGTTAACACTATTACAGCAAATCTTAAGGTGAACACGGAATCGCTTCGCATGCAGTTATATTAGCAAGCGGCATTTGCTTTGGAAACGCACCCACATAGATTTGTTACCAAGTGTGGTTTCACTTGATGCGGTAAGAATTCGCGGTAACATTGAGGAATGATGATTCCGGTCGAATATAGAATAAGCATGCAGGATAAGAAGTCCGGCGGGGACAATGGCGGCGATGATGCCGGCACGGTGACGCTAACGCGCACGAAGACCCAAAAACCCGCCATGTACAAAGTCTTGCTGCTAAATGATGACTACACGCCGATGGAGTTTGTGATTTATGTCCTACAGCGCTTTTTTTCAAAGAGTGCCGAAGATGCAACCAAAATCATGCTGCATGTGCATCAAAATGGTGTTGGGATTTGCGGTGTGTTTACCTATGAAGTAGCGGAAACCAAAGTAACTCAAGTAATGGATATGGCACGGCAGCACGACCATCCGCTGCAATGCACAATGGAAAAAGATTGATCGGATTTTAAGGAGCTGAATGTGCCTGCATTTTCAAAAGAACTGGAGCAAGGATTGCATCGTGCACTGGTGCTGGCCAATGACCGAAGCCATGAATATTCGACGCTGGAGCATTTGCTGCTGGCATTGACCGAAGACGTTGATGCAATTGCCGTGATGGAAGCCTGCGGCGTTGATATTGAGCTGCTGCGAACCAATCTGACCAATTACATTGACAATGAATTGACCGGTCTGGTGATTGAAGAGGATGAAGATTGCAAACCGACCGCCGGTTTTCAGCGCGTCATTCAGCGCGCCGTTATTCATGTGCAAAGCTCGGGCCGCGATGAAGTGACGGGAGCCAATGTATTGGTCGCCATGTTTGCCGAGCGCGAAAGCCATGCGGCTTACTTCCTGCAAGAGCAGGAAATGACCCGCTATGATGCAGTGAACTTTATTTCGCACGGCGTCGCCAAGAAGCCGGGCAAAGCCGAAACGCGTTCTGTCGAGGGCGCATCTGATATGGCCGAGGAAGGCCACGGCGTGCCTGATGGCGAAGCGCTGGCGGCCTATTGCGTCAACCTCAATGATAAAGCCCGCGAAGGCAAAGTTGACCCGCTTATCGGGCGCTCAAAAGAAGTATCGCGGGCCATTCAAATTCTGTGCCGTCGCAATAAAAACAACCCGCTGCTGGTCGGCGATCCGGGCGTCGGTAAAACCGCCATTGCCGAGGGGCTTGCGCGCAAAATCATCGAAGACGATGTGCCTGATGTGCTGCGCGATAATGTTATTTACTCACTCGATATGGGCGTGTTGCTGGCCGGCACGCGCTATCGTGGAGATTTTGAAGAGCGCCTGAAACAGGTAATGGCCGAGTTGGAAGAAATGCCGGAAGCCGTTCTGTTTATTGATGAAATTCACACGGTTATCGGCGCGGGCGCAACCTCCGGCGGGGCGATGGACGCCTCCAATTTGCTGAAGCCGGCGCTGCAAAGTGGTGGCCTGCGGTGCATGGGCTCAACGACCTATAAAGAGTTTCGCCAACATTTTGAAAAAGACCGTGCACTGGCGCGTCGTTTTCAGAAAATCGACGTTAATGAGCCGAGCGTGCCGGATACGATTAAAATTCTGCAAGGGCTGAAAACCTATTTCGAAGATTTCCACGCCATTCGCTACACGAATGAAGCGTTGAAGGCGGCGGTGGAGCTTTCATCGCGTTATATGGCCGACCGCAAACTGCCCGATAAGGCGATTGATGTGATTGATGAGGTGGGTGCGTCGCAAATGCTGCTGCCGCCCTCCAAGCGCAAGAAAACCGTCAGTGTCAAAGATATTGAGGCGACGATTGCCACAATGGCGCGCATACCGCCAAAAACCGTCTCTAAAGACGATACCGAGAAGCTGAAGGGCCTCGATGTAACGCTGAAGCGGGTTGTTTTTGGGCAGGATGAAGCGATTGCCGCGCTGGCGGCGTCTATCAAATTGTCGCGCGCCGGTTTGCGTGAGCCCGAAAAGCCGATTGGTAGCTATTTGTTCTCTGGCCCGACAGGTGTCGGTAAAACCGAAGTGGCGCGCCAACTGGCCTCGGCCATGGGCGTTGAATTGCTGCGTTTTGATATGTCGGAATATATGGAACGCCATACCGTTTCGCGGCTGCTCGGTGCGCCCCCCGGCTATGTCGGCTATGATCAAGGCGGTTTGCTGACCGATGGTATTGACCAAAACCCGCATTGTGTGTTGTTGCTCGATGAAATTGAGAAAGCGCATCCTGATTTGTTCAACGTGCTGTTGCAGGTGATGGACCATGGCAGCCTGACCGATGCGAATGGCCGCAAGGTAGATTTTCGCAATGTTATTGTCATTATGACAACCAATGCCGGTGCTTCTGATATGGCGAAAGAGCCGATGGGCTTTGGCCGGACGCGCCGCGAAGGTGAGGACAGGGAAGCGATTAACCGCATGTTCACGCCTGAGTTCCGCAATCGCCTCGACGCTGTTGTGCCGTTCGGCAATTTGCCGCCGGAGGTTGTCGTGCGGGTGGTTGAGAAGTTTATCCTCGAATTGGAAGTGCAGCTCTCTGACCGCAATGTGATTATTGAAGTGTCGCGGAAAGCTATGGATTGGCTTGTTGAGGAGGGCTATGACCCGCAAATGGGCGCTCGGCCGATGGCGCGCATCATTCAGGAAAACATCAAGAAACCGCTGGCCGATGAATTGCTGTTCGGCAAGCTGCAAAGCGGCGGTCTGGTGATGGTTGACCTCGATAAGGCTAAGAAGCTGACCTTCAAATATAAGGACGACAAGCCGAGCAAGAAAACCGGCAAGCCGTCTGAAAAGGTTAATTAAACTCTATAGATAGGCGCGGATTTTATCCGCCGTCTCATTCAGCACAACCATGTCTTCGGGCTTGCGCGCATGAAACTCAAGTTCCAGCCCGTCATGACGCGGCAGAATGTGCATGTGAAAATGCGGCACGGTTTGACCGGCCGCGGAACTGTTGAGCTGCGCCATCATAAAGCCCGGCGCGTCGGTCGCCTGAACAATCGCGGCGGCGACTTTTTTAGCGGTCGCCATCACAGCGGCCGCGCCGTCCTCTGATAGGTCAAGAAAGGTTACAGCCGGTTCTTTGGGAATGACCAGAGAATGACCGACGGCTTGCGGCATAATATCCATGAAAGCCAGCGTCATCTCGTCTTCGTACAGCGTGATATTGGGCATCTCGCCGCGCAGAATTTTGGCGAAGATATTATTCTCGTCATAAGTGTCATCAAGTTTGATCATGGTCTTCCCCCTCATTGCTTTCGCGCAGTTGTTCTTTGCGGAAAGGTGTGTGCCTGCTCAATGTCTCAATGTCATTGTCCACATATTGGCGTTCGCTTTCAAGATAGTTGCCAACCGCCTCGCGCAGCCCCTCATGGGCGATGTAATGCGCCGAATAGGTGCGATGTGGCACATATCCACGCGCCAGCTTGTGCGTGCCTTGTGCGCCTGCCTCAACGCGCTTCAGGCCGCGCGCAATGGCAAAATCAATGGCTTGGTAGTAGCACAGCTCGAAATGCAAAAACGGGTGGTCTTCAATACAGCCCCAATTCCGTCCAAAAAGGGTATCGCCACCGATAAAGTTCAGCGCACCGGCAATATATTGGCCGTCGCGCTTGGCCATAATCAGTAAAATATCATCAGGCATGGCCTCGGTAACCATCGAGAAAAAGCGCCGCGTCAAATAGGGCGTCCCCCATTTGCGCTGGCCGGTGTCCATATAGAAATGAAAGAAAGCGTCCCAATGCGCTTCAGTGAGCGCGTCGCCGGTCAGCCATTCGACTTCAATGTCGTTTTCCAACGCTTTGGCGCGTTCCTTGCGTAGGTTCTTACGTTTGCGCGAAGCCAGCGCTTCCAAAAAAGCATCAAAGCTCTGATAGCCGTCATTCATCCAATGAAATTGCTGGTCGGTGCGCTGTAGAAAACCCTGTCGGCCTAGCGCTTCCCAACTGTCCTCGGGCAAAAAATTAAAATGCAGGGAGGACGATTGCAGCTTGTCGAGTAGCGTCAGGCTACCGGCCAGCAGGCTGGTCTCATATCCGGCCGCATTTGGCCCATCGCGCACCAAAAGGCGACGCCCTCCGGCGGGGGTAAATGGCACGGCGCTTAATAGCTTGGGGTAGTAATTGCCGCCGGCGCGATGAAACGCATCGGCCCACCCATAGTCGAATATATATTCGCCCTGGCTGTGGTTCTTCAGATAAAGCGGCATCACAGCTTGCACTTTGGCGTCGCCATCTTCCAGCACCAAATGCTGCCCCAGCCAGCCGGTTTCAGATACGGCAGAGCCGCTTTCCTCCAACGCCAGCAAAAAAGCATGGCGCAGAAACGGGTTATAGATATGGCTGTCAGGGTTAGCGCAGACGTCCCAGTCTTCCGCCGCGACGCCGCTCAGGCTGGTCAGAACTTTCAACTGAACGGCAGCAGCCTCGCTCATTCGCCAACCTCTACCACCGCGTCAATTTCCACTGCCCAATTCATCGGCAAGCTGGCAACACCGACAGCAATGCGGCTATGCACGCCGCGCGCGCCAAACACATCATGCATCAGTTCAGACGCGCCGTTAATGACAGCAGGGTGATGGGTGAATTCGGGCGTCGAATTAACAAATCCATTGAGGCGCACAATCCGTACCATTCGGTCGAAATCATTATCAAGCGCGGCTTTTATCTGTGCGATGATATTCAGACCGGCCATTTGGGCTGCACGCGTGCCATCTTCAATCTCAAGCGCGTCACCGAGGCGACCGGTAACGCTTGCACCGCTTGCGCCAATCGGCCCTTGCCCTGAAATCATCAGCAAATTACCGCTCTGCACGAAAGGCACATAAGCGCCCAATGGCGCTTTTGTCTGCGGCAGTGTCAGTCCCATCCGGTCAATATTTATATCGATAGTGCTCATCATCATCTCTTCAAATATCTAGGGCAAACTTTGCCATATGCTAGCGGTTCAGCCTAGAGACTGCGCCCTTTTTTAATGCTGTTGTCACCGAATTTATGGCGCAGGTTATCCATCGCCTGCTCGGCGGCTTTGCGGCGCCCTTTATCGGGGTCGGCAAGGTCAAGCGGGTCAGCGAGTTGATCGTCAACCAAACCGGCCACGCCAATGCCGATCAGCCGAAACTTTTGGCCCGGATGTTCTTTTAAGACTTGCCGCATCATAGTGCGGCCTTTGTCGAACATCACATCGGCCAGTTGTGTCGGGTCGGGCAGGGAGACATTGCGGGTTAGCGAGGACAGGCGGTCGGCTTTCATTTTCAACACCACGGTTTTGCCCGCCACGCCTTTCGTCTTGCAGCGTTTGGCGGTCTTCTCCGCCAACCCCCAAAGATGTTTTTCCAATGCTTTGGCATCGCTCAAATCCTCATTGAAAGTGGTCTCGCTGGAGATTGATTTGGCGGCCGTGCTGGGCACGATCTTGCGATTGTCTTGGCCGCGCGCCAATCGTGCCAATCGCAGCCCCATTGAGTCATAGCGGCGCGCCAATTCGCTTTCGTCAATTTTTTGTAATTGCGCGACTTGACGAATGCCATCGCGCGCCAGTCGCGCCTGCATGGCTTTACCGACGCCCCAAATCGCGCCGACCGGCAGGGTCGCCAGAAAGTCCAGCGTCTCGGCTTTCCCGATAACCGAAAAGCCACGCGGTTTGTTCAAATCCGAGGCTAATTTGGCGAGAAATTTATTATGGCTGAGGCCGATAGAAACCGTGATGCCAATTTCTTTTTCAATGCGATTGGTCAGCCGCATCAGGCTTGCAGCCGGCGCACCGCCATGCAAGCGTTCCGTGCCGCGCAAATCCATAAAGGCCTCGTCAATCGATAGCGGTTCAACCAATGGCGTTAGCTCGCGCATCAGGTCGCGCACTTCGCGGCCAACGCGCCCATATTTTTCCATATCGGGTTTGACAATCACCGCATCGGGGCAGGCTTTTGTGGCTTGGAACATCGGCATGGCAGAATGAACGCCATGGATGCGCGCAATATAGCAGCAGGTCGAGACAACGCCGCGCCGTCCGCCGCCGATAATCACCGGCTTGTCATTCAGGTCAGGGTTATCGCGCTTCTCAACGGCGGCATAAAACGCGTCGCAATCAAGATGGGCCACGCCCAATTGCAGCAGCTCGTCATGCTTTATAAGGCGCGGGGAATGGCAAGACGGGCAGCGCGTCTCATGCGCTTCCAGAGTGCTGGTGGTCAGACAATCGCGACACAGGGCCGACGGCCCTATTGGCCGCTCATCTGTCGTCGTCCCCATTGTCGTTGATTTGTCCTGCGATATAGTCATGCACCTCGGCCCAAATATCTATGCGCGCGGTCGCGCCATCGGCTTTGCCAATCAATTTTTGCAGACGCGGGTCGGCAATAAAGTGAATGCAATGCACATCGGGCGCATCTTCCGCAACCGAATTAATATTGTGCGGTATATCGTCGAGAAAGAAAACCGGCCCGGCCACTTTATCGGCCAGCCATTTAACGGCAGGGCCTTTCAGCCCGCTATTCGCCACGACCGGATAATCCATGCCGTGGCCTTTAAGGTTTTCGATGCGTGCCTGTTTATGGGCAGCGGGTAAATTGGTCAGCACAATAATTTGGGCATGCGCCGATAAAGCTGACAGCACATTGGCCGCGCCGTCTGCCGCTTCAATATGAGGCGTTTCGGCAGCGAAGAAGTCATCAATCAGTGTCGGGACTTTTACCGGCTCATTGGTTTCGCGCGATTTTATATTATTGGTCAGGCCGAAATTTTGTAGGTCAATCCAAAGGCCAATGCTTTCCAGATAAACCTCAACGCGCTCCATAAACTTCAGCAGCACCTCATCGGCATCGCTGATAATAAGCGGGCGATGCGGGTCAAGTGTCAGCGCTTCAAGCTGCGACATAATTTGTGGTTCGATATTACTCATTTACGGGTTCACTCATGTCCAATGGGGCAGGTCTCCGCCGGGGAGAGCCATGCGCGCCTGCGCCGGATGTTCGGGGTTAATTTCATGCGCTTCGCAAAACGCGGTCAGCAGCGGTTCATCAAACAAAAAGAAATCAAGCACACCGGCCAGCATTTCAGGGTCTTGCGCGCGTTCTAAAATATCGCCCGTGCCAATGCCCGACAGGGCGGCGAAACGATCCATCATCTCGTCAAGGCCTGCCAGATAGGAGAGGGCTTTTAGGGCCAAGATTTCGGCTTCTTCTTGCTGCATGGCGCTATAATTAGGTTGTTTGTGCCAAAGAACAATAGCAATAAAAAAGGCGCCCATCGGGACGCCTTTCAGTCAATAAGGTCAAGCGATTTACTTGATTTTGTTTTCCTTAAATTCCACATGCTTACGCGCAACCGGGTCATATTTCCGAACGACCATTTTCTCGGTCATGGTGCGGGCATTTTTCTTTGTGACATAGTAAAAACCCGTGCCGGCAGTGCTTTCCAGCTTGATTTTAACTGTTGTTGGTTTTGCCATCGGTCAAATCCTTAAAACGAGCGCTCAAAATGTGGCGCGTGGGCGTGAAAATAGGCATTTCACGGCGCTTGTCAACCATAACTAAAGCTCAGTCATCAGCGGTTTGCCATTGATGAAGCGCACATAAGGCGCGGGCTTTTTCAACTGCGCCTTGCGGTCCAGTTTCATGCGTTCTTCCACCATATCAATCACTGAACGGGTGATGGCGGGCAGGTCGAGCTTGCGGGCGGCAGGCAGCGTCAGCCAATGCAAGTCCAACAATTCACCACTGGCTTTCGCCATTTCTTCGGGGTCGGTATGAATAAACTCATCATAAATCATGAAAAAGCGCGTATCGAAGCGACGCGAGCGATAGGTCGGGGTGACGGCGCGTGCGATAAAATCCATTTGATCGAGCGGTGGCTCAACGCCGTGGTCGAAATAGCTTTGCCAAATCTTATCACCGGTTGAGAGGCTTTTTTTGGTCTCACGGCCAATAATCAAGCCGGTTTCCTCAAAGGTTTCGCGAATGGCGGCCAGTGCTAAGCCGCGCAGCTTATTATCGCTCACATCTTTGCGCGTCTCTTTGCGAAGGCGCTTCATCACCGGCGCGCTGAGATTTTTGGGAACTTGCAAGCGCTGGTCGATAAGGTCCAATCGCCCGCCCGGAAAGACAAATTTATTAGGCATGAATTTATGCGACGCGGCGCGCTTGCCCATCAAGATTTTCGGCTGCTTGGCTTGGCGCACGACAATCAATGTCGAGGCCTCTTTGGGGCGCACGGCTTTGGCGCTGTCTTCGCGATATTCTCCCGGTGTGACAGCGGGTGTGCCATATGGGGGGGCGTCTTTTTTACTCATTATCTTCTTCACTTTCGGGGGGCGCGGGCGCGAAACCGTGCATACGCAGCGCCCATTGCAGGCCGACAACGGCCCCTTTAACCAATGGCAAGGTTATCATGCTGACCACAATCGCCAAGAGGCAAAACAATATGGCGTGAACATAGAGTGGCGGTGTGTAGCTGCGCTCAACAATCAGCGCGACCGGCACAATGACATGGCCGACAATGAAAATAGTGAAATAGGGTGGCGCGTCATCGGCTTGGTGGCCTGACAAGGCGAGACCGCAGGCGCTGCATGTATCGCTGATTTTCAGATATTTGCGAAACAGGGTCTTCTCACCACATTGCGGGCATTGGCCTCGCACACCGCGCCACATGGCGGTGCGGCGGCTGCGTTCCTCCCGCAAGAGATGTTCGATGGTCATCGTGAGCGTCTTCCCCTAGAGCGTCTTGTCGTTGGCCGTTTCGGGCCGGATCGCCTGAAAGCGCCCCGCCGTTTCGGCCCCCTTTTTGAGTTGTCGCCATATGTGCCACCATCAACCAATGAAAACAAGAGGCCGCCTTTAAGTGGTGTGGCTTCTTCAAGCTCGACCTCAACGCTTTCACCGATCCGAAAACTTATGCCGCTTGTGCCGCCGGTCATAAACATATTGTTCTCATCGGCATAAAACCGCTCGTCACCCAATCGTGAAATTGGAATAAGTCCGTCAGCGCCACTATCATCTAAGGTAACAAATAGGCCGGCGCGCGAGACGCCGGAAATCCGACCGGCAAAGCTCTCACCGATTTGGCTCGACATATGGGCGGCAAGATAGCGCTCGCCGGCACTGCGCTCGGCCAGCATGGCGCGTCGTTCGGTTTGTGAAATCGCTTCGGCAATATCAGGCAGTGCTTCAGCCTCTTCTTCTGTCTGCCCGTCTTTACCGGCTTGCAGGGCGGAAATAAGCGCGCGATGCACGGTCAAGTCGGCATAGCGGCGTATGGGGGAGGTAAAATGCGCGTAACGCCCCAAATTCAGGCCGAAATGGCCGATATTATCAATGGTGTAAACAGCTTGCGCTTGTGTTCGCAGCACCGCCTCAGACACGGTCGGCGCGTAAGACTCGTCTTGGGCTTGTTCCATCAAACCGTTAAACAATTTTGGCAGCAGGGTTTGCCCAAGGCTTAGCTTTACATTCATTGAGCGCAGAAAATCAGATAATGCTCGCACGCGGTCATCAGGCGGCGTGTCATGCACACGATAAATCAGCGTGCGTTTATGCTTTTCCAGCGTTTCGGCGGCACAGACATTGGCCGCGACCATCATCTCTTCAATCAGCTTATGCGCTTCCAGCGATGGCGGAATGTAGATGCGGGCAATTTTGCCATTATCGTCCATCTCAATGCGCCGCTCAGGACGGTTAATGCGCAAGGGCTGACGCTGTTCGCGCGCTTCAACCATGCATTGATAAGCCCGCCATAGCGGTTGCAGCACAGTGTCATTGAGATGCGTGAACGCAGGCGGGCACTCACCATCAAAAGCGCGCTGCGCTTCGGCATAACTCAGCTTGGCGACCGAACGCATCAGGCCGCGATAAAACTGATGACTTATTTTATGACCGTCAGCGGCGATTTGGATGCGCACCGCCATACAGGGGCGGGTTTCATTTTCGCGCAGCGAACACAAATCATTAGACAGTCTTTCAGGCAGCATCGGCACCACGCGGTCAGGCATGTAAACCGAATTGCCGCGTTTGCGCGCCTCGCCATCCATCTCGCTGGCCGGTGTCACATAGGCGGCGACATCTGCAATCGCGATCCAGACAATATAGCCGCCGTCGTTTTCACGATCGGCTTCGGCAAATACCGCATCGTCATGGTCGCGCGCATCGGCCGGGTCAATGGTGATGAAGGGCAGGGCGGTCAAGTCTTCGCGCCCCTTCGCATCGGCCTCTTTCACCGCCTCGGCTTCGCGCATCACCGCCTCCGGAAAGACGGTTGGCAAACCCTGCTCGGCAATCGAGATAAGTGAGAAAGCGTGCGGGTCATCTGCTGCGCCGATGTTTTCTTTCATCTTTGCGCGTTTTGCCCCCATGCGCGGGCCGGGTAGCTTTTCACAAATCAGCAAATCGCCATGTGCCGCTTTGGTATCCTTCTCAAGCTGGTAATCATGCCGCTCACGGCGGTCAGCCGGAATAAGCCATAAGCCATCGCTGCGCTCTCGCACCACACCGATAATTTGTCCACCGGCATCGCCAAGTTTTCTGATGATGCGCGCAATGTATTTGTCTTTATCAACACGTCGCAGTCGGGCCAGAGCGGTATCACCCGGCGAGACAGGCGGCGAGGGGCGATGGCGTCGATTGCGCGGCGCGCTGTCGTCGATTTCAATAATCGGGTCTTGTGGGCCGTCCAGCAATCGTCCTTCATGGCGCGCGCGGGCGACCAAATAGCCTTCCTTATTGCGGCCGGTCACTTGCACAACCGAGACGCTGGGCAAATCGCCTTGCCCGCGCATACCGGTTTTGCGACTGCCTTCCAACAGTCCCTCGGCGCTCATTTCCCGCAGCAAACGCTTTAGCGGAATGCGGTCTGCGCCCTTAATGTTGAAGGCTTTGGCAATATCGCGCTTGGTCGTCTCGCCCGGTCGGTCGGCGATGAACTTCAATATCTCATCGCGCGTGGGAATGGTTCCCATTAGGCGCTCTTTTTCTTCTTCGGCGCCGCTTTTTTACGTTTCTTGGCCGGTCCTTTGGCGATGCGCGCGGCAATCAATTCCAGCCCGCGCTCCAGTGTAATATCCTCCGGATTTTCATCTTTCGGAATGGTCGCATTAACTTTCTCATACTTCACATAAGGGCCGAAGCGGCCATCCATGACGCGCACCGGTTTTTTATCGTCCGGGTGTTCGCCAAGGTCTTTAATCACACTGCCGCCGCGACGTTGCGCCGGGCCTTTGGCCTTGCGTTCAGCCAATACGGTGACGGCGCGGTTGACGCCGATCTCAAACACCTCATCGGGCGTTTCAAGGCTGGCGGATTGTTTGCCCGCTTTAATATAGGGGCCGTAGCGGCCAATATCGGCCATAATATCTTCGCCGGTTTCAGGGTGCGCGCCGATATTGCGCGGCAGCGATAACAGCTTCAGCGCATAATCAAGTTCCATTTGGGCGGGTTCTTTGCCTTTGGGAATTCCGGCGCGTTTTGGCTTCTCGCCTTTTTCGGCGGGCATGTCACCCGCATCACCAAGTTGAATATAGGGGCCAAAGCGTCCGTTTTTAACATGCACATCAAGGCCGCTCTCAGGGTCTTGACCGAGAATGCGTTCAATGTCGCCTTGTTCGGCTTGTTCACCTGCAAAGGGGCGGGTGAAACGGCAATCGGGATAGCGCGTGCAGCCGACAAAAGCACCGAAGCGGCCCGTCTTCAGGCTCAATTCGCCATCATTACATTTGGGGCAAATACGCGGATTACCATTGCCGGTATCCTTAAAAATATGCGCGCCCATCACTTCATTCATCGTGTCGAGAATTTGTGTATTGCGAATTTCCATCGTCGACTCGACGGTTTTGTGGAAATCCTCCCAGAAGCGCGACAGCACTTCTTTATAGCTCAGCGAGCCGTCCGACACTTTGTCGAGGTCAGCTTCCAGCGCGGCAGTGAAATCATATTCAACATAGCGGTCGAAGAAGTTTTCCAAGAACGCGATAACCAAGCGGCCTTTGTCTTGCGGAATAAAGCGATTGCGATCCATCACAACATAGTCACGCTCGCGTAAAACACTCAAAACCGACGCATAAGTTGACGGGCGACCAATGCTTAATTCTTCCATACGCTTGACCAAAGTGGCTTCGCTATAACGCGGCGGCGGCTCGGTGAAATGTTGTTCCGGTGAAATTTTGAAGACGGACAAGTTCTCGCCTTCACTTACTTGCGGCAGGCGCGGCCCGTCTTTTTCATCGGCCTCATCATCCTTGCCTTCTTCATAAAGCTTCAAAAAGCCCGAAAACGTGATGACTGTGCCTGAGGCACGCAAACCCGTCAGCCCGTCAGCGCCGCTGATCGAAATCGTCGTGCGTTGGACACGGGCATTTTCCATTTGCGACGCCATAGTGCGCTTCCAAATCAACTCATAAAGCTTGGCTTGGTCGCCATCGAGAAAACGACCCATTTGGTCGGGGCGGCGCGCCAATGATGTTGGGCGAATGGCCTCATGCGCTTCTTGCGCGTTGGCGGCTTTGGTTTCATAAACCCGCGCCGCATCAGGCAAATATTCATCACCGAAATCTTCAACAATAACATCGCGTGTTTCGGTTACCGCTTCGGGCGCAATTTGTGTGCCATCCGTTCGCATATAGGTAATGAGGCCGGTTTCCTCGCCATCAATGGTTACGCCCTGATATAAAAGCTGCGCCACTTGCATGGTGCGCTTGGCGTTAAAACCTAATTTGCGGCTTGCTTCTTGTTGCAGGGTTGACGTGGTGAACGGCGCAGCAGGCTTTCTTTGCCCCGGCTTGCTCTCAATCGCTTCAATGGAAAATTCGGTGCCGGCGATAGCGGTTTCAGCCTCGCGTGCCATATCCTCATTGGCAAGGGTGAACTTATCGAGCTTCTCGCCTTTATGGCGCACAAGCCGTGTCGGCAGCGTGTCGCCATTGGCGGTTTTGAAATCCGTATCAACCGACCAATATTCGCGCGGGTTAAAGGCTTCAATTTCCAATTCGCGCTCACAAATGAGACGCAGCGCAACCGATTGCACACGACCCGCCGAGCGTGAGCCAGGCAATTTGCGCCACAGCACGGGTGACAGATTAAAGCCCACCAAATAATCGAGTGCGCGGCGCGCCAAATAGGCATCGACCAGCTTTTCATCAATTTGGCGCGGCTTGGCCATGGCTTCAAGCACGGCGTTTTTGGTGATGGCGTTAAAGACAACGCGGCTGACAGGTTTGTCGCCGAGCACTTTCTTTTTACGCAACACCTCCAACACATGCCAGCTAATGGCCTCGCCCTCGCGGTCGGGGTCAGTGGCAAGCACAAGGGAGTCAGCGCCCTTTACCGCTTTGGCAATATCGCTTAAGCGTTTGCGCGCATCGCCTTGCTCTTCCCAGGACATGGCGAAATCATTATCGGGGTCAACCGAGCCGTTTCTCTCGGGCAAATCGCGGACATGGCCGAAGGAAGCCAGGACCGTGAAGTCCGAGCCGAGATATTTATTGATGGTTTTCGCCTTGGCGGGCGATTCAACAATAACGACTTGCATAACAGCGCCTCAAATCTTGTTTCGGGCGCATCATATGGTCGAAATGGCCCTTCATGTCAAATCACGGATTTTTCACATGCTTTAAATCAGGCTGATTTTGCCGCCGGGTTCTTGGGTTAGCCGCCCCGCCAGATCCAGTTCCAGCAGCACCAGATGAACAGTGCTCACCGGCGCATTTGCGGCCTCCACCAGCTCATCAATGGTGATTGGCACGGGCCCCATAAGTTCAATAATCAAAGCGCGCACGCTGTCATCTGGAACCGTCGGGGTCATCTCACTGCGTTTTGGCGGCAATGGCTCGCGCGCGTCCATTTCACGTTGTTCCATGAGCGGGCGCAAAACATTCAGCACATCATCAGCGGTTTCAGTCAGCACGGCCCCGTCACGCAATAAATTATTGGAGCCGAGGCACCGCGTATCAAGCGGCGAGTTTGGCACGGCGAAGACCTCGCGGCCCTGTTCGCCCGCCAAGCGCGCGGTGATGAGAGAGCCGGACCGTTGCGCCGCCTCAACCACAATCACGCCCAGCGACAAACCCGAAATAATGCGATTGCGGCGCGGGAATAGGCTGGCTTGCGGTGCGGTGTCGGGCGGGTTCTCAGATAGCAATAAACCCTGCTCGATAATCGCGTTTTGCAAATCAGTATTGTCACGCGGGTAAGCATGCGCCGCGCCATTGCCGATAACCGCGATTGTGCCGCTTTCAAGCGCGGCCTGATGTGCTGCGCCATCGACGCCACGGGCGAGGCCGGACACGATAACCAATCCGGCGGCGGCAAGGCCGGTTGATAAAGTGCTGGTCATTTTTCGCGCAGCGGCTGAGGCATTGCGCGCGCCAACCATCGCGATCATCGGTTTTTCCAACAGTGCCGAATGACCATGCGCGGCCAGCACGGGCGGTGCATCGGGCAGGGCTTGCAAGCCGGTGGGATAACCTTCTTCACCCCAGAATAAATAGCGCCCGTTCAACGCGTCGGTTTGGCCGTATTCAGCTTTTGCCTTGGCCATGGAGAATGCTCTAAGCGGGCGCTTGCGGCCGCCGCGTTGCGACAATTCGGGCAGGGCCTCAAGTGCTTTTTCAGCTGTGCCATAGACAGTGAGCAGTCGTTGAAACGTCACCGGTCCAATTTGGTCCGTGCGTGCCAGTCGCAAATAGGCGAGTTGCCGGTCAAGCGGCACGCTCATTTTAATTCAGGAATGAATCTCTTGCTCATATCCAGCCACCTTATTTTTATTATTGGTGGGCAGTTGATTTTAACTGCCGATTTTAGGTTCTGTTCCGCTGCGCAGTCGTCCAATGTTTTCGCGGTGCGCCCATAAAGAGAGTGCGACCATGAGCGCCGTAAAGCTCGCCATATCGGTCTCGCCCAAAAACACCAAAATGGCGAGGCTCAATATCATGGCCGTTATGGCCGACAGCGATGACACGCGAAACGCGATGGCCATGACCAGCCAAATGAAGAGAAAAGAAACCCCCGTAAGCGGGGATAAGATGAGAAGGGCCCCAATAAACACGGCGACGCCTTTGCCGCCCTTAAAGTCGAGCCAGACCGGAAACAAGTGACCGATAAAAGCTGCTGCACCGGCCATATAAGCGGCAGTGTCGCTGCCCAAACGCCAGATAAGCGCAACGGCGAGGCCGCCTTTCAGCGCATCAGCCAGCAGCGTGGCCAATGCTAAAAATTTACTGCCTGAGCGCAACACATTGGTCGCTCCAATATTGCCTGAGCCAATATCGCGAATGTCACCCTTGCCGCCAAGCCGCGTAAACAGCAGGCCAAACGGAATGGAACCGAGCAAATAACCAAATGCCAAGCCCATAATAATAATTACCGGTTCACTCATAATGCCCCCCAAAGCCAAAATGGCTCAAAGCTCGAATACCGCTTTGCCATCAACATAGCAAGCGTGCACCTGCCCTTGAACTTTTCTTTTATCAATAGCAGCATTTTGCGACTTGGAGCGCAAGGTGTCAGCATTCACCACCCACGGGGCTTCCAGATCGGCAATGGCAAAATCAGCCCGTGCGCCGACGCTTAATGTGCCGCCTTCCAATCCCAGCAGCTCAGCCGGACGTGCGGTGATGCAGGCCAATAGGGTATCCAGCGCCACACCATCGGCATGATGCAGCGTCAAGAGACCGGCCAGCAGCGTTTCGACCCCGACCGTGCCATAGGCGGCTTGCGCGAAAGGCTGCCGCTTGGCTTCTTCATTTTGCGGATTATGGCCGGAGACCACGACATCAATCGTGCCGTCAGCGACACCGGCAATCAGCGCCAGTCGGTCTTCCTCGCGGCGCAACGGCGGCGATAATT
Organism: Alphaproteobacteria bacterium; assembly: GCA_022426245.1. GTDB lineage: Bacteria > Pseudomonadota > Alphaproteobacteria > RS24 > RS24 > UBA8337. Next base: position 25,292 of record JAKMDW010000080.1, read on the forward strand.
TGGCAAATGTCCGGTAATTCTCTACATCGTTTTGATTGAGCATCAGATGCGTCGCTGACACGCCGCAGGATACGGGCAAGCCTTTTTGTTTGGCGGCGCGCACCGTCTCGACACTCTCAGCTGAAGAAATTTGTGCAATGTGATAACGCGCACCGGTCAATTCAACGAGGCGCAGGTCACGGTCAATAATCGCCGTTTCGGCAGCTACCGGAATTCCGGCCAAGCCGAGCCGTGTCGCCAACTCGCTCTCATGCATGACGCCGGCGCTTTGCAGGTCTTGGTCCATAGCGTGCTGGACAATCAACGCGTCAAACGTGCCGGCATAAGATAAGGCGCGGCGCATGGTCAGCGCGTTCATCACGGCGCGGTCGCCATCGGTAAAAGCAACGGCACCGGCTTCGCTCAACAGGCCAAACTCAGTCATGCTTTGTCCGTTACAATTTTTGGTCAGAGCCGCCATTGGGTGAACGCGCACAATCGCTGTGTCGCGCGCGCGGCGCGAAATGAAGTCAACCAGAGCCGCATCGTCAATCACCGGATTGGTGTTCGGCATGGTGATCATCGTGGTCACGCCGCCGGCGGCGGCGGCTTGCGAGGCGGTGGCCAGGGTTTCGCGATGCTCTTCGCCCGGCTCGCCCGTGAACACCTGCATATCGACAAGACCGGGCAAAATCGACATGCCCTTGCAGTCGTGGGTCTTGACGCCGCTCGGCGTTTTCGCATTTTTGCCGACAGCAAAAATTTTGCCGTTCTCGACAATCAGATTGCCAATCTCGTCCAGTCCGTTAGCCGGGTCAATCAGGCGGGCATTGGTGAAAGCGCGGTTCATTCAGCCTCTCCTGTATTATTCGGCAGATTGGCAGCCAGCGCTTCCAGCACTGCCATGCGCACGGCGACCCCCATTTCAACCTGATCGCGAATGAGACTGCGCTCAGGGTCATCGGCCACGGCACTGTCAATTTCAACGCCGCGATTCATCGGGCCGGGATGCATCACCAGTGCCTCGGGTTTGGCATAGGCCAGTTTTTCGCGATCGAGACCATAGAGGCGGTAATATTCGCGCACAGATGGAATAAGCGCTCCCTCCATGCGTTCATTTTGAATGCGCAGCATCATCACAATATCGCAGCCTTCAAGACCCTCGCGCATAGTGGTGAACACACGCGCGCCCAATTTTTCAGCGCCGACCGGCAATAGGGTTTGCGGGCCGATGAGATGCACTTGCGCGCCCATGGCATTGAGCAGCAGCAGATTGGAACGTGCGACGCGGCTATGGGTGATGTCGCCGCAAATCGCGACGCGCAAACCTTGCAGCTTGCCGAGGCGGCGGCGAATGCTCAACGCATCAAGCAGCGCTTGGGTCGGGTGTTCGTGCGCGCCATCACCGGCATTGAGTACGGCGCAGGACATTTTTTGCGCCAGTAAGGCCACCGCGCCGCTATCGCCGTGCCGCACAACCAGCAGATCGGGGTTCATGGCGTTTAGTGTGACGGCGGTGTCGAGCAGGGTCTCGCCCTTATTCACGGCGGAGGTTTTAACCGCCATATTCATAACATCGGCACCGAGGCGCTTACCGGCCAGCTCGAAAGAGCTTTGCGTGCGGGTCGAGCTTTCAAAGAACAGATTGATTTGCGTGCGCCCGCGCAACACAGATGTCTTCTTGTCAATTTGGCGATTTTGATCGACATAATTGTCGGACAGGTCGAGCAAATAGGTAATTTCAGAAACAGACAGCCCGTCGATCCCAAGCAGGTCGCGGTGGGCGAAAGCGCCCTTGATTTCTATCGATGTCATTAAAGCAGTATTGTATACGGCGCAGGCCGAGTCGAGGCAAGTCAAAACCGCAAATGAAGTGTAATTTTTCCGCTTGGGTAAATTTGCCTATCTTGCAATAAGGTCTGCGCATCGCTCCATGGCAGTCCGCTGCCGCAATGAAAAGCGCGCTCAAGATCATCGTGGCACGGGCGCTCTATGATATCACCGCCGCTTTGCAGGCCGTCGTGCATATGAAACCCAAGCACCAGATTGTTGCGCACCGCCCATTGACCGATAAAGCCGATGCCGAAATAGGGCGTTGCCTGATATAGCGCGGCGCGATAACCATGATCATAGTGCATTGGAACAGCGAAGCGCAGTCGGCTGCTTTTGGAGATGGTAAAAGCGGTGCGGATATTTAACTGTGGCCGTTGCGGCGCGTAAAAATGCGCCATGTCATGATTATCACCATTCAAAGCCCTAAAGTGTCCGCTCCAAACCTGCGAGGTCATGTGGCGGTCTTCTGCGTGCAAATAATCGACGCGCTCCAGCCAACCGAGGCGCAACGGCTCAGCCTGCGCCGATGAGCAAAGAATGAGCATGAAAAAGAGGACATGTCGCATGGGCATCACCTCGTCAATCCGCCAATCGGTGAAAGGGCGCTCATGACATTGAGCCGCCCGGAGCCGAATATCTCATCCGGCCCCGTCGCACCAAGATCATCGGCTGAACGTATCAGCACTTGTTTTAGCTTGGGGCCATTAAGGCTGGGAAACTTATGGCGCACCAGCGCCGCCGCGCCGGCGATACGCGGTGCCGAGAAGGAGGTGCCGGCGCCATGCTTCGATACGGCAATATCGTCATGCGCGACGATATAATCATTTTTCATTTGGCCGGCGCGTTGGGAGTAAGATGCCATTTCACTCTTGCCATCAGCCAAAGCGCCGGCAAAAATAACGCGATCACCCGCATTGGCGGTTTCTTTGGTTTTGCGCAACTCCCAAATAGATGACGCGTATAAATTGCATTTTTCTATGCCAAGGGAGCATTTTCCATAGTCATTTCCTGCTGAAAAAACAAACACCATATTTGTGTCATAGCTTTCCTTTGAGCCGGTCGGCAAAGCCAGTTTGAGGAACGAAATATCGCTTTTGACCGTAGAGTCGACTAATCTTTGCCAAAGATCGGGGCTTCTCAAACCGGCTGGCTGGCCTGAGCAGCGGCCAGAAAAATAGCGGCTTGTTGACCATGAATTATTGACGATATGAGCCCCGGCGCGCTCGAAGGCGTCGAAGGCGCTTGCTATTTGCCGGGCTTGCGTTCCGGGTAGAAGATGACAGCCAACAGAAAACGGCCGCGACGTGAAAGTCGCTTCCGGTGCGACTTGCATGGCGACAAATTCAACACTCTCACCATGGGATCGTTTGACCTTGTTACGATTGCCCAGAACTTGAAAAACGGTAACCCCTCGTCCAGTATAATTGTCGAGTATGCCGATTCCGGCACCCTTGCCGGTCCACCCCAATTTCCAAGCTTTTCTCGCCCCCGTGTCTTTGGTGGCGGCAAGCGAGTCGGTGGTTCCAAGGGTTGAGGAAGTCGTAACCGTGCCGCCCGGAATGGACGTAACAATATTTGAAGCAGTAGAAACGGTCGTAGAGATTTCCATTAAATTAAAGGTCGAAGCATGCTCCTCAAGCTGCCGCAAAGCGCTTGCCATAGTCGACTCCACCCCTTGTGCGCCGGCAGCGGGCGATGCCTTCTCTCGCGCTAGGCGGGCTGCTTCCGCTTGGCGCGCTGCCTCTGCTTGGCGCGCTGCCTCTGCTTGGCGCGCTGCCTCTGCTTGACGCGCTGCCTCTGCTTGGCGTGCTGCCTTCTCACGCACCAGACGTTCGGTCTTTAGAGGTTCCGCCTCTTCACGCGCCAGACGCTCGGTCTTTAGACGTTCGGTCTCGGCCAAACGCGCTGCCTCGGTCGTTTGCGGCATATTATTGGGTTGAGGTGAAACGCGTTGTTGCGACGAAGAGCCGCCGCCGCCGCCGCATGCCGTCAGGCTTGCCGCAATAAGCATCATAGGTAGTAGCGCCCGCACGCGCATGGTGTGCCTCTCTTATTGTTTTTATTAAATAAGAGAGTAGCACGGTTACTATTCTCTTAAAATAGGAGAATGAATCGGGGGAAATGTCGTGTCGGATCAGGAAAATGCGGTCGGTTTGGGCTAAACGCCGTAATAGGCGTCAATCGCGCCTTGCAAGATATAGGCGGCGGCCATTTTATCAATGACATCGGCGCGTTTGGCGCGACTGGTATCGGATTCCAACAGCGTGCGCTCGACGGCGGCGGTGGATAATCTTTCATCCCAAAGCAGGACGGGCAAGGTTGGAAAATCGGGCAGATTGCCGAGATTACGCAAAAAAGCCTGTGTCGCCTGCACACGCGGCCCGGCAGAGCCGTCCATATTCAGCGGCAGGCCAAGCACCAAACCGCCGACATTCTCAGCGCGGATAATCGCCGCCAAAGCCGCCGCGTCAGGGCCGAATTTCTTGCGCCGTATCGTGTCAAAGGGCGTGGCGATTTTGTGCTGTGTATCGCCCAGCGCCAGCCCAATGGTTTTGCTGCCCAAATCCAGCCCCATAAGGCGGTGTCCGCGTTCCAGTGTGTTAATCAGCGCGGCGGGCGTTTCGATTATCTGCATGGCGTTTCCTTAACACGGCTTTCGGGGAAAGTCATGGTGCACTCTTTCCCCTGCTTGCGTGGGAGCATGGGCTTTGCTAGTTTCCCGCCAACTTCACAAAAAGTGATTTCCTATCAAGGGCGATTAAATGTCAGTAGATGAAAATATGGTGCGCCGCATCGCCAATCTGGCCCGTATCGGGGTAACAGATGAAGAGGTGCCGGCTCTGGCCACAGAGCTCAGCGCGATTATCGGTTTTGTCGAGCAGCTTTCCGAGCTTGATACCGAGGGGGTAAAGCCGTTGACCAGCGCGGTTGACGATAAAATCCGCGGTCGCGAAGATGTGGTCACCGATGGCGGCTATGCCGAAGATGTGTTGGCCAATGCACCGGAAAAAGACGATGAATATTTCGCCGTGCCGAAGGTGGTCGAATAATGACTGATTTGACCCAAATGAACTTGGCCGAAGCCCGCGATGGGCTGGCGGCGAAAGAATTCTCCGCCGTTGAATTGACGCAAGCCCATATTGACCGCGTCTCAGCTTCCGCTTCGCTTAATGCCTATGTGCTGGAAACGCCAGAAAAGGCGTTGGAAATGGCTGCGTTAAGCGATGCCAAAATTGCCGCCGGTGAGGCACGCCCGCTAGAGGGTCTACCGATTGGCGTGAAAGATTTGTTCTGCACCAAAGGCGTCCGGACAACGGCGTGCTCGAACATTCTTGGCGATTTCATCCCGCCTTATGAAAGCACAGTAACGCAAAATCTTTGGGCTGACGGCGCGGTGATGCTTGGCAAGCTGAATAATGATGAGTTCGCGATGGGGTCGTCGAATGAAACCTCGCGTTTCGGGCCGGTGGTTAATCCGTGGAAGGCTCACGGGCAAGAGCTTGTGCCCGGCGGTTCGTCCGGCGGTTCTTCAGCCGCTGTTGCGGCGCGCCTCGGCATTGCTGCCACGGCAACCGATACGGGCGGCTCTATTCGCCAGCCTGCCGCCTTTACCGGCACGGTTGGTCTGAAGCCGACTTATGGCCGCTGCTCGCGCTGGGGGATTGTGGCTTTCGCCTCATCGCTCGACCAAGCGGGGCCGATTACCCATACGGTGCGTGATGCGGCGATGATGCTGACCAGCATGGCGTCGTTTGACCCGCGCGACACGACCAGTGTTGAGCGCGATGTGCCGAATTATGAAGCGGCGCTTATTGGCAAGGGCGGCGGCGATATTAAGGGTTTGCGGGTCGGTATTCCGCAAGAATACCGCGTCGATAATATGCCTGCCGAAATTGAAAAGCTCTGGCAGCAGGGCATTGACTGGTTGAGAGATGCGGGCGCAGAGATTGTCGATGTGTCGCTGCCGCATACCAAATACGCGCTGCCCGCCTATTATATTATTGCACCGGCGGAAGCCTCCTCAAATCTGGCGCGTTATGACGGTGTGCGTTATGGCGCGCGCAAGCAAGGCGCCGATATTGACGATATGTATGCGCAAACCCGCGCCGCCGGTTTTGGTGACGAGGTGAAGCGCCGTGTGATGATTGGCACTTATGCGCTGTCGGCCGGCTATTATGACGCCTATTACGTCAAAGCCCTGCAAGTGCGCCGTCTGATTGCCGAGGATTTTACCAAAGCATATGAAAAATGCGATGTGCTGCTGACGCCGACGACGCCGTCTGCCGCTTTTGAGATTGGCAAGAATGTCGAAGACCCGCTTGAGATGTATCTGAACGATGTGTTTACGGTGACGGTAAACCTCGCCGGACTGCCGGGTATTTCCGTGCCTGCCGGTTTGGATGCCAATGGCCTACCGCTCGGCTTGCAGCTTATTGGACAAGCGTTTGGCGAAGAAACCTTGCTGCGCACAGCCTCCGTGCTGGAAGAAGCGGCAGGGTTTGACGCGCAACCGCAAGATTGGTGGAGTGCATAATGGCTGAGAACAACAACCTCATTTCGGGCGCGACCGGCGATTGGGAAATCGTGCTGGGGCTCGAAGTCCATGCGCAAGTGGCTTCCAACGCCAAATTATTTTCCGGTGCTTCAACCGAATTTGGTGCCGAGCCGAACGCGCAAGTCTCATTGGTCGATGCGGCCATGCCGGGCATGTTGCCAGTGATTAACTGGTTTTGTGTCGAGCAAGCGGTGCGCACCGGTCTTGGCATTAAGGCGCAAATCAATAATTATTCAGTGTTTGACCGAAAAAATTATTTCTACCCTGACTTGCCACAGGGCTATCAAATCTCGCAATTCCAGCAGCCGATTGTCGGTGAGGGCGCGATTGAAATTGACCTTGCCGATGGTGTGGTGAAGGAGATTGGCATTGAGCGCCTGCACCTTGAGCAGGACGCCGGTAAGTCTTTGCATGACCAGCACCCGAATATGAGCTTTGTTGACTTGAACCGCTCGGGCGTGGCGTTGATGGAAATCGTTTCCAATCCTGATATGCGCTCGGCAGCTGAAGCGCAGGCTTACGTCAAAAAACTGCGCGCGATTTTGCGTTATCTCGGCACATGCGACGGTAATATGGAGCAGGGTAGCATGCGCGCTGACGTCAATGTATCGGTGCGTAAGCCGGGCGATGCGTTGGGCACACGCTGCGAGATTAAGAACGTCAACTCCATTCGGTTTATCGGCCAAGCGATTGAATATGAGGCGCGCCGCCAAGTTGACCTGATTGAAGATGGCGGCGTCGTCGAACAGCAAACCCGTCTGTTTGACCCGAAGACGGGCGAGACCCGCGCCATGCGGTCAAAAGAAGAGGCGCATGATTACCGCTATTTCCCTGACCCGGATTTACTGCCGCTTGAGTTCAGCCAAGAGTTTGTCGATGAAATTGCCAAAGATTTGCCGGAATTACCGGACGATAAAAAAGCCCGTTTCATTGCTGATTATGGCCTGACCCCCTATGATGCCGGTGTGCTGGTGGGCGAAGCCGAAAACGCCGCTTTCTTTGAAGCGGCGGCTGAAGGGCAGGATGCTAAAGCGGTGGCTAATATGGTTATTGGTTCAGTATTTGCCGGCCTCAATAAAGCCGACCTCGACATTGGAGATAGTCCGGTATCGCCCGCGCAAGTCGGCCAGCTTGTCGGCTTGATTGCCGATGACACGGTTTCGGGACGCTCGGCCAAAGAGGTTTTCGAGCTGATGTTTGAAGACGGCCCCGATCAGGGCAAGGACCCGGCAGTGATTATCGAAGAAAAAGGGCTGAAGCAAGTGACCGACACGGGCGCGATTGAAGCAGCAGTCGATGAAGTGATTGCCGCCAATCCCGATAAGGTGGCGCAAGCCAAAGAGCGGCCGAAAATGGCCGGTTGGTTTGTCGGTCAAGTGATGCAGGCCACGGGCGGCAAAGCCAACCCGCAAGCCGTCAATCAATTGGTTTTGTCGAAACTGGGTCTCGACTAGTTTCCGGTAAATTCGGCGTTTCGTTTTTCGTTAAACGCCGTGACACCTTCTTTGAAGTCTTCCGTGCGACCGGCTGTGCGCTGGGCTTGGCGCTCATTGTTCAGCTGTTCTTCATATTTGCTGTCCACGCTCTCCCACAACAGATTGCGGATAAGCTTCAATGAATGCGGGCCTTGCGCCAATTCAGCGGCCAGTGCACCGGCTTCGTCGAGCAATTTATCATCAGCAACAACGCGATTGATAAGCCCCCATTCCAGAGCGGTTTTTGACGGCAGGCGGTCGCCCATAATCGTCAGTTCACGCGCGCGCGCCATGCCGACAAGGCGCGGCAGCAAATAGGTCGCGCCGCCATCCGGCACCAAGCCGATGCGACGGAAGGCTTGCAGGAAGAACGCGCTTTCATTGGCCACAACCATGTCGCCCATCAGCGCAAAGCTCATGCCGACGCCGGCGCATGGGCCGTTTACGGCAGAAACAATCGGGCAATGTAGATTGCGAAAGCGACGCAGCAATGGGTGATAGATTTTTTCCAAGCCTTCACCGGCATCGGACGGGCGATTGTTTTTCGCACCTTCAACGTCGCCATCCATGCGGGCGACATTGGCACCGGCACAAAAGCCGCGACCGGCACCGGTCACGATAAGTGCGCGCACGCCATTACCGGGGTTTTCAATCTCATCGAGTGCCAAATCCATAGAGGCCAGCATGGGCCCACTCATCGCATTCAGCGCGTCGGGGTCGTTAAAAGTCAGCGTGGCGATATTGTTTTCAATACCGAGTTTCAAAAGGTCATATTCAAAGTTCATGGTGGTTCCTCACTTAGTATCGCGAGCCGATTTCATTTGCTCGGCCTCAATGTCGCGGAAATTCGGTTTGCGCTTCTCGATAAAGGCTTTTACGCCTTCAAAGAAAACCGGTTGATTGGTGTAATGACGCTGTTCTTCTTTCTCAAAGTCAAGGTGGTCATGAATGGATTGTATCATCGCCTTATCATGGGCGCGCACGGTCGCCTTCATGCCGGTGATCGATCCTTGCGCCAAGCGTTCGGCATATTCTTGCGCTTTGGCGACCAGTTGGTCATCGGGATGAACCTCCCAAACCATACCCCATTCCAGTGCTTTATGGGCGGTCAAATTATCCCCCAGCAAAGCCAAGCCATTGGCGCGGGCGCGGCCCACCAGATTTGGCACCAGCCAGCTTGCACCGACATCGGGGATGATGCCCAGTTGCGGCGCGAAGACCAGCTTGAATTTGGCACTCTCAGCGGCCAGCACCAAATCGCCGGAAAGCGCGAGGCCGACACCGCCACCGGCGGCCATGCCGTTAATCGCGGTGATAACCGGCTTGGGGCTATCGACGACGGCGCGCGCCAGCGGGTTAAACCCGATTTCCATTGAATTTGCGGTAATGTCGCCGGGCGACATGCCTTCTTCGCTTGGCCAGTTGCCGCCGGCAAGGTCGGCACCGGCACAAAAGCCGCGGCCATTGCCGGTCAGCACAATGGCGCGCACATTATCGTCTTTAGCGGCATCGCTCAGCGCATCAATAAGCGCGAAAACAATATCGCTGTTCAAGCTGTTTAGAACTTCAGGTCGGTTCATGCGAAGCGTTAAGACACCGCTCTCGCTTATCTCTTTTTCCAGAATATCCGACATACTCAATCTCCCGTTGTCACTAATTGCGCCACAGTTTAATGAGATGGCGGCTATTGGCAAGTGCGACATTATCTGATTTACTCTGGTCACATTTTGAGGGAGGAAGCCATGAGTGCTGCTGAAACAATGCCGGATCTGCCGGAAACTTCTGAACAAGATATTCGCCGTTTAGTGGATATGCAAAAGGCCGCACATATTGCCGAAGGGCCAATGACTGCGGCGCGTCGAATTGATTTAATTGACCGCACAATCGCGCTGCTGGTCGAAAATGGCGATGCCATGGTGGAAGCGCTGTCTGCCGATTTTGGCAGCCGTAGCCCCGAAGGCTCGCTGGCAACCGATGTTGGCGGCACTCTGGGTGCTTTGAAATATGCGAAAAAGAACGTCAAAAAATGGATGAAGCCGTCCAAACGCCATTCTATGTTCCCGCTCGGTTTGCTGGGCGCGCGCACACGTGTCGAGTATCAAGGGCTGGGTTGTGTCGGCAATGTTGTGCCGTGGAATTTCCCTTTCAATCTGTGCTTCGGGCCGATGGGCTCGATTTTTGCTGCCGGCAACCGCACCATCATTAAGCCGTCGGAATTCAGCGTGCATTCCGCCTTGCTGACCAAAGAACTGTGCGAAAAATATTTCGATGAGAGCGATGTTGCTGTTGTGCTGGGTGGGCCGGAAACCGGTGCCGCTTTCGCCAAGCAGCCGTTTGACCATTTGCTGTTTACCGGTGCGACGCCGATTGCCTCGCACATTATGCGCGCCGCGGCTGAAAATCTGACGCCGGTCACGCTGGAATTGGGCGGCAAGTCGCCGGTTATCGTTTCTGATAGCGCCGATTTCAAGAAAACCGCAGCCCGTGTGATGACCGGTAAAACATTGAATGCCGGACAAATTTGCCTGGCACCTGATTACGTCATGGTGCCGGAAGGCAAGGTTGATGAGTTTGTCGCTGAAGCCTCAGGCGCGGTGGAAGCCATGTTCCCGACGCTGAAGGATAATCCGGATTACACATCTGTCATCAATCAGCGCCATTATGATCGCCTGCAAGGCTATCTGGATGATGCCCGCGAGAAGGGTGCTAAGATTGTTGAGATTAATCCGGCCAATGAGGATTTCTCTCAACAGCCGCATCACAAAATTCCACCGACCATTATTGTTGAGCCGGAAGAAGGCACAAAAGTAATGCAGGAAGAAATCTTCGGCCCGATTTTGCCGGTGAAATCCTACAAAACAGTCGATGAGGCGATTGGTTACGTCAATGACCATGACCGTCCGCTTGGTCTGTATTATTTTGGTGATAACAAAGGCGAAGAAAGCCGCGTCATCAACAGCACCACATCAGGTGGTGTGACGGTGAATGATGTGATTACCCACATTATGCAGGATGACGCCCCATTTGGTGGCGTTGGCCCGTCAGGCACGGGGGCGTATCATGGCTTTGAAGGCTTTGTGAACTTCAGCCACGCCAAAACCATTTTCCGCCAGTCGCCGTTTGAATTTGCTGCCGGTGCGCTGCGCCCGCCTTATGGTGAGAATACCCGCAAAATGCTGGCAGGCATTATTAAGAAATAGAGCTTTTTCGGAGGCGAAGCCCGCATGCGCCAATCTGATGCATGCGGGTTTTTCTTTTTTGGCCGAGCCAATATCTGCGTTAGGATACTTCATGGAGAAAATTGGAAAATTCAACGCCGAAGACCCGTTCTTGCTGTCTGAGCAATTAACCGAAGAAGAACGCATGATTGCCGACAGCGCCCGCGCCTATGCGCGCGAAAGCCTGCTGCCGCGCGTCACTGACATGTTTGTCAATGAGACACCGGCACCGGAGATTTTTACCGAGATGGGCGCGCAAGGCCTGCTGGGTGTTACCATTAAACCTGAATATGGCGGGGCAGGCGCATCTTATGTGTCTTACGGCCTGGTGGCGCGCGAAGTCGAAGCCGTGGATAGCGGCTATCGCTCCATGATGTCGGTGCAGTCATCTTTGGTCATGCACCCGATAAACACATTCGGCTCGGAAGAGCAGAAACAGAAATATCTGCCGAAGCTCAGCAGCGGTGAATATATCGGCTGCTTTGGCCTGACCGAACCCGATGCCGGTTCTGATCCGGCGGGCATGCGCACCAATGCCAAAAAAACCGATGACGGCTTTGTCCTCAACGGCTCGAAAACATGGATTTCCAATGCGCCGATTGCCGATGTGTTTGTCGTTTGGGCCAAGTCAGCCGAGCATGACAATAAAATCAAAGGCTTCATCCTTGAAAAAGGCATGAAAGGCCTGAGCGCGCCGAAGATTGAAAACAAGCTGTCGCTGCGCGCCTCCATCACCGGCATGATTATGATGGAAGATGTGGTCGTTCCAGCAGAAAACATGCTGCCCGATGTTGAGGGTCTGAAAGGCCCATTCTCATGCCTCAACCGCGCCCGCTATGGCATTAGCTGGGGCGCAATGGGCGCGGCGGAGTTCTGCTTCGAGGCGGCGCGTGATTACGGCCTTGAGCGGCATCAGTTCAACAAGCCGCTGGCCGCCAATCAGCTGTATCAGAAAAAGCTGGCCGATATGCAGACCGAGATTGCGCTGGGTTATCAAGCCAGCTTGCGCGTTGGGCGTCTGATGGATGAAGGCCGCTTTGCGCCAGAAATGGTGTCCATCGTCAAGCGCAATAATGTCGGCAAGGCACTGGATGTGGCGCGCCAAGCCCGCGACATGCACGGCGGCAATGGCATTGCCGGTGAGTATCATGTGATGCGCCATGCGATAAATCTCGAAACCGTGAATACTTACGAAGGCACGCATGATGTGCATGCCCTTATTCTCGGTCGCGCGATCACGGGTATTGCAGCCTTTTAAAGCCGCGCTTTCTCAAAGTCTTCCAGCATTGTTTGCCATGCGGCAGTGTGGTCGTGCGTCCAAATATCGGCGCAGCCTTCGGCAATCACGTCGCGGGTAATCTCGAAAAACAGGTCAAAGTCATCAGTTATTTCATAGGTCAGGTGAACCAGCCGCGCCCCAATGACGAGATTGGCGGCGGCATAAGCGTCATTGAGATAGGTGGCAATCATTTCCAGCGTGGTGCGCATCATATTGCGGCGCAGACCTTCATCCGTATCGAGCACAAACAACGCCTTATAATCCGCATTGGCGGCATAGAGTTTTTGAAACGCCGCGTCATACGGGTCGCCATGCTGTTCCGCATAATGGGTCAGCGATTGTTCAATTAATTGTTTGGCGGCGGCGGTCATGGCGACGCTTAAAGCCGCCCTTCAACGCGAATTTTTGCATTCCGGCGCATATTGGAGATGCAAAAATTAATCTCAATCGAGCCATTGCTGAAACCCTGCGCCGCGCAAAGCGTGATGAAAAAGGCGGTGCGTGCATAGGGCGACGCGGCTTTATACCAGCTTACAAATTTCGGGTCGTCGAGCGAGCTGATGTCGCCATCCTTGTTGTCTGTCGCGCAGGCGGAGACCAGCGATGCGCTTATCAACATTATGGCGAGGCGCTTCATGCAAGCCATTCCTTCGGCTTTATGCCTTCATCGACCAGCTTGCGCGGGTCGGCAGCCAATTCGCCTTTTAGCGATTTTTCAATAAGCATACGACCGGCCATGAATTCGGCAGGGCGGTTGATGGCGGTGACGCCGGTTAATTTGTCGCCGGTGAAGTAAAACCACGCAAAGCTGTTCGTGCTGTCATCGCCGCGCAGGACTTTGGAGTCGATTTTGTTCGGCACACCGGCGATTTGCAGCTTCACATCATATTGGTCAGACCAAAACCACGGCACTTGATGATAGGGTTTCGGCGCGCCACAAATTGCCGAGGCGACCGCCTTGCCTTGCTCAATCGCATTGGGCACGCTTTCCAGACGCATGGTGCGACCAAGCAGGTCATTCGGGTGCGAAGTGCAGTCACCGGCGGCAAAAATATGGGCGTCGCTGGTTTGCCCCAATTCATTCACGACAATGCCGTTTTCAACCGACAGTCCGGCCGCTTCGGCAATCTCGACATTCGGCAGAATGCCAATGCCGGTGATGACAATATCAGCGTCGATGATGCTGCCATCGGCCATCTCGACACCGCGCACCGCACCACCTTGTGTCTCGTCGCCAACAAAGCCGGTCATCTGACTTTCGGTCACCAGCGTCACGCCATGCTCTTGGTGAATGCGGGTGTAAAATTCTGAGATTTCCGGCTCGGCCACTCGCGCCAGCAAACGCGGCGCGGCTTCCAGCACATGCACGCTCATCCCCATGCTGGCGGCCACCGCCGCGGCCTCCAGCCCAATATAACCACCGCCGATAACAACCAGCTTCTTGCCTTCGACAAAATGCGGCTGCATAGCGTCAATATCGGCCACGCCGCGCAGGTCAAAAATATTGGCCAGTTGACGACCCGGGACGTCAAGCAGGCGCGGGCGGCTGCCCGTCGCGATAACGGCATATTCATAAGCCAGCGTCTCGCCATTGTTGAGCGTCACAGATTTTGCCGCCGCGTCTAAGCTCTCGGCGCAGGTGTCGAGTTTCAGCGCCACATTATTGTCTGTGTAAAATTCATCGGGCTTCAGAAACAGCCGGTCGCGTTCCATCTTGCCGGACAGGTAAGCCTTAGACAGCGGCGGTCGTTGATAGGGTAAAAAGGCCTCTTCTCCGATCAGCGTAATGTCGCCTTCATAGCCACCGCTGCCAAAACCTTGGCGCAGACTCATAATGGTTTGAAGGGCTGCTTGGCCGGCCCCGATAACAACAATACTCATGATTTTTCCGTTTGTTTGGCTTGCTTGGCTTCAAGCTAACAAAATGCAGCCTCAATTAGAAGCCAATTAAGGGGGGCTGATGATTGACCGATATCATTTTTAGACGCAAACTCATACAAAACCAGGGGGAGATAGACATGTCTGAATTTACGCGTTTTCGCTTGCACCAGCTAACACCGGCTTGCGGTGCTGAATTGCTTGATTGCGATTTGTCGAAACCGGACGACACGCTTATCGCTGAGGTGCGTGCCGCTCTGTTGAAATACCGCGTGGTGTTTTTCCGCGACCAAGACTTGTCGCAAGAAGCGCATATTGATTTTGCCAATCAGTTTGGCGACCTCGAAATCCATCCGGCCACACCGAAAGATCAGCCTAACCCGGAGGTGCTGCGTATTGCTCATGGGGCGAAATCGCGCGGTTCTGAAAATATGTGGCACTCTGATGTGACATGGCGCGAAGCGCCGTCGCTCGGCTCGATTTTGCGCGCCATTGAACTGCCGCCGGTTGGCGGGGACACGCTGTTCGCCAATATGGTGATGGCCTATGAGCGTCTTTCAGATGAAATGAAAGAGAAGATTGAAAATCTGTCAGCTTCGCACGATATTGCCCGTGTCTTCGCGCGCCGCCTCGGCAAGAAAGCCGAAGAGTTGCACGATAAATATCCGCCAATGGTGCATCCGGTGGTGCGTACGCATCCCGAGACCAAAGAGCGGCTGATTTATGTTAACGGCGCTTTCACCGACCATATTATTGATATGGAGCCGGAGGAGAGCCAACAGCTTCTTGATAGGCTTTATAAAACCGCTTGGAATCCGGAGGTGCAGTGCCGCTTTAATTGGCGCCCCGGGTCGATGGCGTTTTGGGACAATCGCTCGTGCCAGCATTTTGCAGCGTCCGATTATTTTCCGCAGGTGCGCGTGATGGAGCGGGTGACGATTGCAGGTGAACGTCCGTATTTTGACGCTGCCGCTTAGGGGAAGGCCGACGCATGGCTGACGTTATTTTGCACCACTATGAGATGTCGCCTTTTTCAAAAAAGGTCATCAGTATTTTCGCCCATAAAAATGTCGCTTGGCATGCGGTTGATCAACCGATTACCGCACCAAAGCCCGACCTAACGCCGTTGACGGGTGGTTATCGCAAAATTCCGGTGATGCAAATTGGCGCGCATATTTATTGCGACACCAAGCTGATTATCCGCGAACTGGAAAGGCGTTTTTCCGACACGCCCTTGACCCCAACTGAATTGCTTGGTGCGGCTGAACTGATTGCTGATTGGGCAGACCACCGTTTGTTTGCCAATGCAGCCGGCCCCAGCATTTTCGAGATTACCGAATTAGTGCCGCCCGATTTTCTATCTGACCGCGCAGCCATGCAGCGCCCGGAAGTGATGGCGGCGGCGCTGCCGATTGAGCATGTGAAAGCACAATTTGTGTTGGATTTGGCGATGATAAATCGTCAGCTTTCGGGCAGCGCCTTTATGTTGGGTGAGCGGTTTACTTTGGCCGATGCCGCTGTCTTCCATGTGCTTAATTTTGCGGGCAATGCCCCTTCATTGGCGGCTGAAATAGCCAAGCATGCGACGATTGAGAAATGGCTGAAGCGGATTAACGATATGGGCGAGGGGCAACGCAATGATATGGCGACCTCCGAGGCTTTGGACATTGCGCGCAATGCGTCGCCGGATTATACGCCGCCTGCCGATGCAATTGCCGATGAGGCGCTGCCGGTCGGGCAGATGATTGCTATTAAGCCTGATGATTATGGGCAGGAAGAAACGGTCGGTGAAATTGTTTGGGCGACGCGCGAGATGCTGGCGGTCAAGCGCACTGATACGCAGGTGGGGGAGGTGTTGGTGCATTATCCGCGTCTTGGTTACTTGTTTGAGGCCCGCAGCTAATGGGGCGGTTGGCAGATAAGCGGGTGCTGGTCACACAAGCCGATGACTATATGGGGCCGATAACCCTAGAGGTTTTTGCCGAGCAAGGCGCAGAGGTCATTGCCGATACGTCTGACCTGACCGACCCTGAGCGCGCCGCTGCCTTGATAGAAGAAACCGGTCATATTGATGTGTTGGTCGCCAATTTGGCTGCGCCGGCCAATCTTGGCATTGCGGCGGCAGATATGCCTGATGATGTTTGGCAGGCCATGTTTGATGTAATGGTGCACCCTCTGCATCGTTTGACCAAGGCGGTTTTGCCGCAAATGGTCGAGCGGCGAAAGGGCAAAATATTAGTTTATGGCAGCGCCACCGGCGTGAAGGGTATGGCCGGCATTACCGCTTACAGCGCGGCGCGCCATGCGCAGGTCGGTTATGTGCGCGCCACCGGTGCTGAGATTGCCGGGCATAATATCCAGATGAATTTGATTGCGCAAAACTTTGTCGAAAACCCGGTTTACTTTCCGCCGCAATTTACCGAAACACCCGAGTTCAAGGAATTGCTGAAAGGGGTGCCAGCCGGACGTTTGGCGACAGCGCGCGAAGACGCGCTATTTGGGGTTTTTCTTGCGTCAGATGAAAGCGACTTTTTTGTCGGTCAGGCGATTCCGTTTAGTGGCGGCTGGGCGCAATAATATCAATGCTGGTGATTGTCTAAATTAAGGCGTTCAAGGTCTTGATAAAAATCGGCATGGGTGATGGCATCATAGGCCACGGCCAGCCCGCCCAGCACAACGAAAAGGATGGCAATCATTTTTAGCTTTTGATTTTTTTTCGACATGATTGCGGTTTAACCAAAGCTGTGGGCAGGCGCAAGATGCATCTCGCACACATTTTACTGTTCGGTTATCGTTAAAGAAAAGGAGAAGCCAATGCGCCCCTCGGATTTCATTACGATTACGGCAATGACTGCACTGCCGGAGATGTTGTTTACTGCCCGTGCCGAAAGCCCGTTTGGGCAGGTTTTACTGGCGGCAAGTGAGGTCGGGCTCTCGCATGTTTGGCTCGATGAAGATGGTCAAGCGTTGGCTCGCATGCGGCAGGCTTTTCCAAAAGCGCAGTTGATTGAGAAATTGTCGCCGCATCATGAGGCCGCGATGAGCCATTTCACCGCCACACCGCAGCCTTTATCTTTGCACCTTCAAGCCACGCCGTTTCAGCTTGCTGTCTGGCGGGCATTGCTGGATATCCGGTTGGGGCGGGTGTCGAGTTATAAAGAAGTCGCGGCCAAAATTGGAAAACCGAAAGCCAATCGCGCCGTCGGCTCGGCGGTCGGTAAAAATCCGGTATTCTTCATTATCCCTTGCCACCGCGTATTGGCACATGATGGCGGGCTAGGCGGCTATTTTTGGGGACTCGCGGTTAAATCCAGGATGCTCGATTGGGAGCAAGCACGACGTTAGTTAAGCGGCAATCGCGTGATTGTGTGGCGGGTTTTCAGCAAATCGTCACGCGTTAATGCCACAGGGCGAAACTGCTCCGCCGCATAGAGCGGGGCTTGGTCGGCGTAATGCGGTGAATTGGGGCGCGTGCTGGCGGCCCCGAAATTATGCACCATTCCGGCGCTTTGCTTGCCGTTTTTGTCCCACGCCGAATAGACGATTAACCCATCACCGGCCACCGCTTTCAGTCGTCCGTCTTCTTCGGGCAGGGCGTAAATTGCGCGCAGCACATCCGGCCCGCCGCCGAGCGGTAAATCGACCGTGCCGCGTATCAGGCGATTACGTTCGGACCAAAGGGGGTCAAGTCGACCGAAAGCGGTCATTAAATCGTCGAGGCATGTGTCATAAACCGGCGCGATGTCAGGCGCGGGTTTTCCGGCTTGCTCGGCTATCCACTCCGCCGACAGCAGGCAGACGCCCAACGCCGCCTGACGGTTATCCGGCGCGGTTTCGCCATTCCATGCCTCGAGTAGCTTTTGACCTTCTTCATGCAGCGAACCCGCCGCAAATTCCATATCGGCAATCCGGCGCACATATTTGAAAGCCCGCGAATTGGGGTCGTAAAACTTGTCCCATTTAAGGGCGATAAAATCGGATTCTGTCATGCGTCCGGCTTCGGCAAACATGGCCAGGCCGCGGTCTGCCCGGTTGGTCATGCGCGTTTGCAGCCCCAATGTTTGCGGGTAATCGCCGGGGTCAAGATTGTCTCCTGGCGCGCTTACTTTAAACGGGTCCTGATTGGTGGATAGCAAATAACCGCTCGACGGATTGTCGAATTGCGGCATTTCGTCAAAGCCAATTTGTTCCTGCCAGATTAAATCACTACGATCGCCGGGCAGATATTTCTGCCAATCCCACCCATCGACGCGCTTGGGAATACGGCCATTATGCAGGAAATGGATATTCCCCTTACGGTCGGCATAAATATAGTTGAAAGAGACAATCGCTTGCATCGCCATGGCGCGCTTGAAGGCATCGAGCGTGCGGGCTTTGTTCATCGCCATCCATTGCGCCGGCTGGCGTATTTCGCCCATGCCGGCATAGCGCACGGCATAAGTGCCATGCGCGGTTTCCAGTGCCGGTCCATGCGCGGCTTTCAGTAAATTGCGCGGCACAGGCAAGTAGAAATTCCCAAGCAGCTTAATCTTCAGCCAATGGCGGCGGCTTTCAAAAGCGCGCGCCGCGCCATCGAGCATGTATTCATCATCGTTTTCAGGGTTAAGTGTCAGCTTATAAACATCAACAAGGTCGGGCTTGTTGACGGTCACGCCATAGCCAATATCGGGGTTGAAGCCTTTGGCGATAAACGGCATGCCGGGAAAGACACCGCCATGCATATCCCAGCCCTCGTCGGATTTCACATGCGCCTCATACCACGCCACCGGCCCGTTAAGCGGTTGGTGGGAGTTAATCATGATGCGCGTCGCGCCGTCAGAGGATTTGGCGGCGTTAATGGCATAGGCGTTGGAGCCAACGGGCAAACCGGCCGCGCCAATATGGCGGGTCAGGGCGGCGGCATCGGGCGCGCGCGCCAATTCGCGCTGCGGGCTGTCGGCAAATAATGCGGTGATATGGCTCTCAAAACCGTAAAACAAAAGATGCTGGAGCGAAAAGCCGACGGTCAGGTCTTGCGGCGTGATTGGAAACAAGCGCGGGTCAGCCTCGAAAGGATGCGTTGCCGCATAATAATTCATGCCATCGGCATAGGCTTTCAAGTGAGCTTGAATTTCCGGCGATAGGTCCTTCTCGTAATTTTCTTCGACATGGCGGCGGACATCAAGCCAATGCACCAAATAATCAATCGGCGCGCCATCTAGGCCGATAGCCCGCGCCAGTTCCCCACGATAAAATGGTATCATTTGCTGCATGGTCTCAAAGTCGTCCTCGGCATGCGCATAGGCCAGCCCAAAGGCAACATCGGCATCGCGCGTGCCGTAAATATGCGGCGCACCATAGGCATCGCGGATAATCTCAGTGTCATACTGCGCCGCTTCGGCAATCGCGGCCTCTGGCTGCCAATCAGCCGTGCGCAGCCCCAGCAGCAGCAAATTGAGCAGCACCAAAAGCGGCACAATGACCAGCAGGCCGACCCAAGCGCGGCGCAGATAATGTCTCATGAATAACTCCCAGACCTAGCTTGGGAATTAGGGCGACAACCACTGTCGGCAAGCTGAGATGGGGTTATTCGGCGGCCAGCTTTTGCGTCGGAGCCGCTTGCGCGCCGCGCACGAGTTTGCCCGGTTTAGCGCCGGTCGGCGCACCATCTCTATAAGTTACCTCACCGGCGACCATGGTGACGCTGTAACCGCTGGCGCGTTGCATCAAGCGGCGACCGCCTGCGGGCAGGTCGTAGTTAATTTCGGGCAGGTGCAAGCGCAGCTTGTCGAAGTCAATAACGTTAATATCGGCACGATAACCGGCCTTCAAAATACCGCGATCATGCAGGCCAACCCACTGCGCCGTGTCGCGGGTTTGCTTGCTGATGAGCAATTCGAGCGGCAGGCCTGGGCCGCGTGTGCGGTCGCGCCCCCAATGGGTCAGCAGGCTGGTCGGGAACGAGCCATCGCAAATCATCCCGACATGGGCGCCGCCATCTGACAGGCCCGGCAGGCTGGCCTTGCTTTCCAGCATGGTGCGCGTGCTGTCGAGATTGCCATCGGCAAAATTGAGGAATGGGAAATAGAGAACACCGCGGCCATCATCTTGCAGCATTAAGTCAAGCGCGACTTCTACTTCGCTAATGGCGCGTTGTTTGGCGATTGCCGCAACGGTTTTGTCGGCGCTGGGTTCATAATCCGGCGGGTCACCCAGCACAAAAATTTTACCAAAGCTGGCAAGCAGGGCGCGGACAAATGGGTTCTCAGATCCGGCTTCCTCGCTAAGAAGTTGGGCGCGAAAATCAGTATCGCGTAAAGCTGCGACTTTTTCGGCCAGAGGAAGTTCAGCAATTTTAGCAAAGCTCGGATGACCGGAAAGCGGGTTGAGCGTCAGTTCCAGCCCCAGCAAAACACCGACCGGACGCGGGCCAACTTGGCCGCGCATCGGCAGACCATCGGCGTCACCTTGCTCCAACCAATCAGTCAGATGTCGCCATAGGGTCGGTTTGCTGTCGGCTTGCGCGATGGAGACAGAAAGCGGACGCCCCGATTGCTCAACCAGTCGGCGCAGCATCGCCATTTCTGCGTGCATATCGTCGAAGTC
>JAKMDW010000104.1 GCA_022426245.1 Alphaproteobacteria bacterium
ATTGTGTATTGCTCGCGCGCTTATGTTCAGTCTAGGCTGACGGCCACTAACAAGGGTGTGAGGGAAGAGCAATGGGTCGCGTGTTAGCCGCTTTAATAATGTTATGCGTCGCAACGCTGGCCAGCGCGGCCTATGCAGACCCTGCCTTGGCGACGGATAAAACCATGACGCTCGATTTTGCCGGCGAACGGGTTTCCGCAGCTTACATTTACACCAAGCGCGAATTGGTGGAGGCAATGGCTGAGCATTATTGCCGACATCGCTATGGCAAAAAGGCCGTGCTTGGCCCGGGGGCGTGCACAAAAATGCTGCCGCTCGAGGCCAATCGCTGCCGCGCCGAAGCCATCTGTCGATAATTCACCTTTTAGATTTGCCGACTCATCTTGCGTCGTCTTTTCGCTTCGGTTTAGGCTGCTGGCCTGTTGACGAGCAAGGAGCACAATATGTTGGACATCATTAAGCAGGCCGTGGCGCAAAGCGCGGAGGAAAATAAAATACCGTTCGTTTCTTTTGGCGTGACCGATGGCGAAACCAGTTTGTGTGAAGGCCAATATGGCGGTTTTGACGGACAATCATTGAGCGGTGATCATATTTTCCGCATTGCCTCCATGACCAAGCCGGTCGTCACTGTGGCGGCTTTGCAATTGGTGGAGGCAGGCAAGCTGTCGCTTGACCAGCCGATGAAGGAGATTTTACCGGCTTTGGGTGCGTTGAAATTGGCGCGCCGTAATGACGATGCGATTGATTTTGTGCCGCCTGAAACCGACATTACGCTGCATCATTTACTGACCCATACATCAGGTTTTGGCTACAGCTTTCATGCCGATGTGCTGGCGCAGTTAGAAGCCGAAGGCAAAACCGCGCCGTTGGCCTCAGACAATGATGATTTTCTCAATGCCCCGATTTTGTTTGAGCCGGGCACCAATTGGGAATATGGCATCGGTCTCGATTGGGTCGGTAAAATTATCGAAGCGGTTACCGGCGACGACTTGAACGCCTATGTGAGCGGCCAAATTTTTGCGCCACTTGGTATGAAACATAGCAGCTTCAACGCGGCGGAGCTGGGCGTCGCGCGCGTGGTGCCGCTCAATTTGCGTAATGGCGAAGATGGCAGCATGACCGATGCATCGGCGTTAATGCCGCCGGTTACCAAACCGCCTTTCCTCGGCGGCGGCGGTATTCTTTCTAATGTTGCCGACTATCTGGTGTTTATGCGCCTGCTGCTCAATCGCGGCATGGGGCCGAATGGGCGGGTGCTGGGTGAGGCTTATGCCGATATGATGTTGACCAATCAAATCGGTGATTTGGAAGTGCCGCTGCAACCGTCAACCAATGCGCTTTTGGTTGACGAAAATGAATGGTTCCCCGGCATCACCAAGCGCTGGAGCTATGGTCTTTTGATAAATGAGGCCGATACGCAAGGTCGCCGCCGTGCCCATAGTGCGGCGTGGTCGGGGCTGTATTGCACTTATTTCTTTATCGACCCGACCAGCCAAATTGGCGGCACGGTGATGATGCAAATGCTACCTTGCTATAATCCGGCGTCGAAAGCGGTTTTTGCGGCATTTGAAGAAGCGCTGTATCAGCAGCTTTAATAGGGCTTCAATCCGAGTGAATTCCTCTTTGCTTTTTGCTGAGCCACAAAGCAAGGACGCAAAAAACAGTTAATTGGCGGTTGAAATCATCTGGCAATTTTGCTCCCCTTCTTAACGTTAATATGTGACTGAAATTAAAGAGGGAAAATTATGTCTGATATTGAACTTTTAGGATTTATGACCGGCAATCGCCAATTATTCGTGAGCTGGTTTCTGGTTGGCACGTTGATGCCAATCGGCGTTATTTTCGCGGCTTATATGTTCCGAGGCTTTGACATTCAATATCGTGGGGCAGCAATGGTATCCGCCCTGATTGGTGTGTTGATGCTTGCTTTCTTTACCAACCAAACGCAAACCGTGTTCTTCAGCCAACTTTCTTCGTTGAGCCAAATGGCTGCGGCGGGTTCCGAAGTGGCCAAAAACGCGATGACCTTAACCGGTCTTCCTGTCGGTCAAACCATTTCGCCTCCGGCCTGGTTGGTCGGTCTCAGCATTGTTCAAATTTTGATCAATCTGGTGCTGACGGTTTACCTCTTCGTTATCGCGAAGTGGGAAAAGTAAGATATTAAATATTAAGATTGGAGGGGTGGCTGCTTCAGCCGCCCCTTTTTCTGCCAAGCGATTGTCGCTTTTGATATCAGCAAATCGCGCCGTGCCGTTAGGGGTAACTTATGAAAGAGTTTTTCTTCGATGGCTGGGGAGCGCTGTTGCTTTTGCTGCTTATCGCGCCGCCGATTTTGGCGCTGCGCATTTCGACATTTATGAAATTCATGCGCTGGTTTATCCGGCAGTGGCGAAACACGCGCTAGCCGCCCCTATTGCTTATGCCCGTTAGCATGGCTATTGTCCGACAGCTAATAGGGGAGATGCAAAAATGAGCATAAAGCTTCACCACCTCAACGCATCGCGTTCGCAACGCTTGGTCTGGCTGCTGGAAGAGTTGCAACTGCCGCATGAAATTGTCCATTACACGCGTGATACGCAAACCAATTTGGCTCCCGCGCGCCTGTTGGAAATTCATCCCATGGGCAAATCGCCCCTATTGGAGGATGATGGCGTGGTGGTTGCTGAAACTGGCGCGATTACCGAATATTTGATGGCCAAATATGACCCTGAGCACAAGCTGCACCCGCGCGTCGATGATAAAGATTTCCCGAAATATCTTGAATGGGTTCACGCCGCTGAGGGTGCGCCTTTCTTACCGTTTTTATTGTCGGTCTATGTCGGCCTTGCTGAGACAGCCGGCCGGATGTTGGAAACGCGCATCAGTGACGAGCAATTAAAAGCCGTCAAATTCATGGAAAAGCATTTGAGCGAGAACGCCTATTTTGGCGGCGATAATTTTACCGGGGCCGATTGCCTGATGGGCTTCGGTCTGGTGTTCATCTCCATGCGTCCGGACTTTGCCGACTATCCGAGCATCAAAGCATGGCTTGAGAAAGTGCAAGCGCGCCCGGCCTTCCAGCGCATGTTGGAAGTTGGCATTTAAACCAATTTATATGAGAGTGCCCAAATCGGGCCGATTGGCCGGCAAGAGGTCTTGCAGAAATTTGCAGGGTATTGTGGGGCAGGGGGTAGCTTAAGCAGCTATCCCCTTTCCCGAATTTGTCAGTCAGCTTTAGTCAGCTTCAGTCAGATTGACTGCTGAATATTTGCCATTTGAACCTTGTTCTTTTTCAAAAGACACTTTCATGTCTTCTTTAAGGTTCAGACCGCTTGCTTGCACAGCGGTGATGTGGACAAACACATCGTCTTGACCATCAACGGCGATAAAACCATAGCCTTTATCGGCGTTGAACCATTTTACGGTACCTGTAATCATAATCTTTCCTTCGTTAAGCTTCGCATTAATCGCGTAGTTTGAACCACAGTGAAATCTTAAGGCTCGGCTGACCTTTGAAGCTTGTCGCGAAGGGCAGATGGCCCTACAGAACATGCAGGCGGCGTAAAGTAAAGTATTAGTTGAAGAGGTGCGGCGATTGGCGCTTGTATTGTGCATCGTGCGCGCTAGGTTGCAATCCAGGGTGCGCCGCCGCAAAGGCAGGCAAAATAGGGGTAAATAAGATGAAAGATTTGGATATTGTGGTATATGGCGCGACCGGTTTTACGGGTCGCTTATGCGTTGAATATCTGCACGGCCTCAAAAAAGACCTGAAATGGGCGATTGCCGGTCGCAATGAAGACAAGTTGAACATTGTTAATTCTGAAAGCGGAGCCAATGTTGAGGTTATGGTCGCGGATTCAGAAGACGTCGCTGCGCTGGAAGCCATTACAGCGCGCGCTAAAGTCGTGCTGTCGACCGCCGGTCCGTTTCACCGCTATGGCTCGAATCTGGTCGCCGCCTGTGTCAAAAACGCGACGCATTATGTCGACATTACCGGCGAAAACTTTTGGGTCAAAGGGCTGATTGAAAAACATCATGCAGAAGCCGCCGCCAAGGGTGTGCGCATTATTCCCTCTTGTGGGTTTGACTCGATCCCGTCTGATTTGGGCAGTTATTTCTCAGTGACGCAAACTGATGCGCCGATTAAGCGCATTGAATCGTTTCACTCTTATCAGGGCGACGCATCGGGCGGCACATTGGAAACCATTTTCTCCATGCCTGAGCTCGATTTGGGCGATGATTTGACCGACCCGTTTTTGCTGAACCCGGCGGGCAGCACGACGCCGGAAATGGAAAAAGCCAGCCGCGACGGTTTCGGCGTGGCTAAAAAACCTGAGGTTAAGGGTTTCTCATCACCCTTTATTATGGCCGCCGCCAATACGCGGGTGGTGCGCCGCTCGGCAGCTTTGCTGGGCGAGCGTCAAGAACCCTATGGTGCTGATTTTGTGTATCAGGAATTTGCCTATCACCCGACACGCTGGCGCGCCATTAAGGGGCTGATGGGATTGGTGGCGATGGGGCTGGTGGTGATGACGCCGCTGCGCAAGCTGGTGCGGCCCATGCTCAAACAACCGGGCGAAGGCCCGTCGCAAGAAGAACGCGATAATGGCTGGTTTGACTGCAAGTTTATTGTCGAAACCGAAAGCGGCGAGACTTTCGTCTCCTCGATTTCAGGCGATGGCGATCCGGGCTATAAAGTGACCTCAAAACTGGTGACGCAATGCGCCCTGTGCCTTGTTGAAGACAGCACAAATCTGCCGGGTGGTAGCCATTATGGCGGCGTGCTGACCAGTGCGAGCGGCCTCGGCAATGCCCTGATTGAGCGCTTGAGTAAAGTCGGCATCCGCTTCGATGGCCCGCATAACGCGGCTGGGCAATAGGGCGAAGGAGCCGGGGTTAAGGTTGATGGTTTGCCAAATTTGGTAAAGCGCGTTAGCATTTTAACTCCCATTTGCCAACAAAAGAGCCTTTTGTGCCCGTCACTTTTTTACGTCTCATTTTCCTTTTCCTGTTTTTTCCCTTTCAAGCCGGCGCGCAAACAATTGATGCGCAGATAAATCGGTTGATGCAGCCGCTCACAGATGCACTGTCGGCGTTTATTTTTTATTCCGTCCCGATGGGCGGCACGGATTTGCCGTTGATAGTGGTCTGGTTGATTATCGCTGCTTTTTTCTTCACCTTTTATCTGGGGTTTATCAATTTGCGGGGCTTTGCTTTCGCCATCAGTGTGGTGCGCGGCGCGCTACGCAATGACAAGCATGATGGTGAGATTAGCCATTTTCAGGCACTGACGGCGGCGATGTCGGGCACGATTGGCGTTGGCAATATGGCCGGCGTTGCCATTACCGTTTCGCTGGGCGGGCCGGGCGCGATATTCTGGCTGATCGTCGCCGGACTGGTCGGCATGACGACAAAATTTGTCGAGTGCACTTTGGGGGTCAAATATCGAACGATTAACCCCGATGGCACGGTATCAGGTGGGCCGATGTATTATCTGCGCGACGGGCTGGCCGAAAAAGGCTTGCCGCGTTTGGGTAAATATCTCGGCGCGTTTTTCGCCCTCAGCATTGTTATTGGCTGTCTGGGCGCGGGCAATATGTTCCAGTCCAATCAGGCTTATGTGCAATTGGTTGAAGTGTCGGGCGGCACAAACAGCCCATTGGTCGGCTATGGGTGGCTTATTGGCATTATGATGGCGGTCATGGTCGGGCTGATTATTGTCGGCGGCATTAAATCCATCGCCAATATTACGGTCAAGCTGGTGCCGTTTATGGTGGTCATTTATATGGTGCTGGCGAGCATGGTGTTGCTGGTCAATTTCACTGCCATACCGGCGGCTTTTGCGCTGATTTTCAAATCCGCCTTTACCATGGAAGGCGTCTCGGGCGGCTTTATCGGCATTATGATTTTGGGTTTTCAACGCGCTGCCTTCTCCAATGAGGCGGGCCTCGGCTCGGCCGCCATTGCGCATGCGGCGGTGCAAACCGACGAGCCATTGAGCGAGGGTTTTGTCGCCTTGCTGGAGCCGTTTATCGACACGGTGGTCATCTGCACACTGACCGGTCTGGTTTTGGTCATCACCTTGCCGAGCGAGGCGTTGATGGGCAGCGGCATGTCGGGCATTGAATTGACCTCATCGGCTTTCGCTGAGAATTTTTCATGGGCGCCCGTGCCTTTGTCTTTTGTCGCCATGATATTTGCGTTTTCCACCATGCTGGCCTGGGCCTATTACGGCATTAAGGGCTGGACCTATCTGGTGGGCGAGGGCAAAAACAAAGAAAAAGCCTTTGGGCTGGTGTTCTGCTTGTTCATCATTATCGGCGCGTCGATTAAGCTGGACACGGTTCTGGAATTTGCCGATGCGATGATTTTCATCATGGCCATTCCGAACCTTATCGGGCTGTATATTTTGGCGCCCGATGTCAAAAAAGACCTGACCGCTTATATGGATCGGCTAAAGGCGGCAGCGTGAAACAAAAGCAGGGGCGCAATGGGCCGTTGCTAAATAATTGCCCTGTTCGGCAAATTCGGATAGGGCTGATATATGAGTTCACTTCGCCTTGCCCGTTTGATGCTTGTGTTTGTTGCGTCGCTTTTCATTGGCGCGGCTCATGCTGAATGGAAATCCGAGCCGCCCGAAATTATGGCCGGTGGTGAGATTATTGGGCAATATTATCATCTGTTTAGCAAAACTGAGCCGCCGCATTTGGTATGGGTTTCTTATCAAAATGAAACCTATCTGTGCCGGGGCGATGACGCCATGTTTCGCTGTCAATCAACCAAAAAAGGCGCAATGCCGCCAGCGCCCGTGACGGCTGACGAGACTTCGCCGCCAGCGCCTTAATGGGCTTTAGGCGTTTGTTTCGGGTGCTCGTTTCAGGTGATGTGCGGCGCTTGAAACACCTCTGGTTTTTATATAGGATTTTGTGAAACAATTTCATTTTGGGGGGCGTGATGAACCTGTTTGATAATGAAGATTTGAAATGGCGTCGTTTTGTCGGTGATGACAGCGTCGATTACCAGATTGATTACGAAGCCGCATTGCTGAGTATTCGCGATGATGGCCATGTTGATTTGCTGTATCGCTGGGCGCCCAATAGTTATTGTGATTTTCATCGTCATACGGCGGCGACCACCTCGACTGTGCTGGCCGGTGAGTTGCATGTAACCACAATGGACCCTGAGACCGGTGAAGCGCTTGAAACGAAAATTCGCAAAGCCGGTGATTACGCCCATAAGGAACCGGGCGATGTGCATATGGAGCGCGGCGGGCCTGAGGGTGCTTTGGTGCTGTTTAATTTGCAAGCCATTGACAATTCATTGGCTGAGACATTGGCACAAGATGGCACGGTTACCGGTGAATCGCGGTTTGACGATATATTGGCGCGTCGCCGCAAGCGCGCTGGCTAAGGGTCTCTTTCTTAAACAGGCATTTTCGTTTAGCTTGCCCGCATGGCGCAATCAGATCTCATTTTCCCGCCCCTGCCGGGCATTGATATTACCCCCATTCGGCAAGACAGTCGCAGCCCGATGGGGCTGAATATCGGCCTTGTTTATATGGGCTTTGGCGATAAGCGTATCTGCACCGGTTTGGCATGGGATGAAAGCCTTGTCGGCAATGCCGAAACGGGTGTGCTGCATGGCGGCGTGGTGACGGCGATGATTGACGAAACGGCGGGCGGTGCCTCAGTGCTGGCTACCGACCATAAATTTTCCGTCGC
>JAKMDW010000110.1 GCA_022426245.1 Alphaproteobacteria bacterium
TGGTCAGCCGCGCTGTCTGTGACACGCAGCGACCCGCTATTGCTAATCGTCGCCTGCGCGCCGACAATATCCTCCAGCAGCACCAGCTTATTATCGGCGGTCATGCTGGCCGTGCCACTATTGGTCAGAGTGATGGCAGAAATCGCCGCGCTATCGCCCTTAAGATAAATCGCCGTATCGCCTTCGGCGTTAATGCTGCCCGGGCCGCTATTGGTTATGGTAACCGCATTCGCTCCAATATCGGTGACGCGAATGGCGTTATGGCTCTTAATGGCGGCGGTAGAATCGGAGGTCGGTGTGCCGACGGAAATCGTGCCGCTATTGGCAATCGTCAAAGAAGCGCCGTCAGCGTCGAGAAAAATCGCG
This sequence comes from Alphaproteobacteria bacterium, assembly GCA_022426245.1. GTDB lineage: Bacteria > Pseudomonadota > Alphaproteobacteria > RS24 > RS24 > UBA8337. The sequence continues at coordinate 367 of JAKMDW010000110.1, forward strand.
CCGCCACTATTGGCATCGCTATTGGCCAGCGCATTGCCAACAGATGAAATCACCGCACCTGCGCCATTGGTCAACGAGATATTTGAAACGGACGCTGCCAGAGCGCCATGAATGGCAGCGGGTGCATTGCCGACAGTTGTCGCCCCTGCCGATATGGTGCCGAGATTGGACACCACCATGCTTGCGCCCGACAGGCCATCAACCAGCAATGCGTAATTGCCCCCGGCTGAAATCGTCGCGCCGCTTTGATTGGTTATTGAGACGACATTCGCGCCGGTGAAATCAACCGCATTTTCTTGCGTGGCCGAAATAGTGCCTTCATTGCTGAAGCTCACATTATCATTGGCACCGTTGAAACCGGAAAGAACCAGCGCGTTGCCGGCATTGGTAGAAATTGTGCCGCCCGATGCATTGGTAAAATCAATGGTCGTGTCTTGACCCGCTTCTTTGACCAATCGCAAAGCGTATTTGTCGCTGTCCGGGTCAAGAAAAGGGCCAGCAAATTCCTGCGACGCTGTAATTTGCCCCGAATTGGCAATCACCACAGTGCCGCTCAAATCGGTAAAGTTTATCGTTTGGTCGAGCGCCGAAACAGTGCCGCTATTGGTAAACTTCAAGTCGCTGATGGTGCTGCCCGAAATGGCGAATTGGCGACCGGCCGATATGGTTCCCGAATTGGTCAGGCAATAGCTGGTAAGCGCGGCATCGGCATCACACGCCACGTCGTTAATCAGCAAGCCGTGATCGCTCGTTGAGCTGATGGTGCCGCTATTGGTGATGGTGCTTTCATCATTGACCGTGCCGCTGCGATGCAAGCGCACCGCATAATTATCACTTGCCGTTGCATCGGCATCATTGATTTCTTGCGTCGACAAAATCTGCCCGCTATTTGAGAAAATGATTTTGCCGTTTACCGTCTCCAAATTGACGGTTCGGTCGCGCGCATCAATCAGCCCGGTCGTATTGTTGAAATTAATGTCGCCGGTGGTGCCGGTCAGCGCGACGGCCATATCATTGGACAGGCCCGGCGTCACACGATGCGCGCGAATATTACCGGCATTGGTCAGTGTGATATTGCCGGTGACACCCGATGCGGCAATGGCCAATGAATCCTCAGCGATGATAGATGCGCCCCCGGCATTGGCCAGCGTGATGTCGCCGCTCACACCATTTAACAAAATGGCGTTCTGGCCGGTCGCCTTTATTTCGCGCGTGCCCGAAGCGGTGGAGACGATTTCGCCGCTCGCATTCACGACATAGCCATTGTGAATGGCAATCACCGAAGCGGCGCCGGTCAAATCAATCGCCTTTTGATTGGTGCTGATGGAACCCGAATTTACAAGGCGGAAATAGCCATCAAGGTTTTGCAAATTCACGGCGTGATTGGCATTGCTGGAAATCGTGCCCGAATTTTCCAAAAACACGAGCCCTTCAGCCCCGTCGCCAAAAACCGCATTATTATTGCCGCTGGCACTGGTTGAAACCGTGCCGCTATTGGTGAAATCCAGTCGTCCACCGACCAAAGAAGACAAATCAAGCGCTTGACTGGTCGCCGCTGTAATGGCGCCGCTATTATTAATGGTAACGTCAATCTTTCCACCGGCAGCATTGGTATCTTCAATAACAAATGCGCCGCTGGTCAGCGCCGATATCACACCGCTATTGACGACCGCCATTTCTACTTTTTCGGTCGCCGAACTATTGCCTATTTCCAGACGTTCAATAGCGCCGGCATTGTCGATTAAAGAAGATGGCGAGGTGCTGTTATCAATTGTGAGCGTGCCGATAACTGAGCCTGCATTCAAATCGAGGTCGAGATATGCCGTGCCCGACAAATCAATCGAGCCGACGTCACCCGTATTGGTTAAGAAAATCCTTTCCGTAATATCGGTCGCATCTAATACGGAAACAGTGGCTGAATTATCCATGGTGATGTTTTTAGCAGCAGCCAAGTCAATGGTATCAATGGTTCCCGACAGGGTGAAACTGGAATCACTGACCCCGGCCAACCCCATTGTGCCGATTGTGGCGGATAAATAATCAACCGTGCTGTCATCACTATCGCCGACTGTGGCTGAAGATGTCACCGTCAAATCCGATGCGCCGTCCAAATCAATCTCGTCAATTTGTCCGGCCAGATTCAGCACTGCATCGCTGATTGCATTGGCGTTCCCCAAATCGAGCAGGCCGTCAACTTCAACATTATCGGTTAGCGTGAACCGGATATTTAATTGGCCGGCAGCAGCCCCAATATTGCCGGCCACCTGACCGCTAAAACTTATAATCTGCGTATCGGTTGTTGTGCCGCCGACAAAGGTAAAACCGTCATCATCAAAATAATTATCGAGAGAGCTGATTTCCGTCAGTGTTGAAGGGTCAGCGAAGCGGTCAGCAACTCCGTCAGGCGGGTCGGTATCATCATAATCAGTAAAAACGTCATCGGTTCGAGAAACGCCGCCCGCGCAAATGCCGGCAATGTCGATAATGTATTCACCTTGGGTTGTGATGTTTTGCCAATTGTCGAATATGTGAATGGGTGACGGGACAACCAGGCGGTTGCCGGTGATGACACCGTCGCGCGCCGGAATTGTGGCATCCGTCATGGCCGGCGTGCCCGACGTTATATTTATCTCACTGAGCCCAATGGCACCGTCACCGCCAACAGGGTCATCATCGGTAAAGCAATAGCCGGCGTCGGCCGTATTTATCGCCCGCGTCGGCGTGCCAACCGCGTCTTGTGCAAACGCCAATTGAGGGCGTAAGGCAAGCACCAAACACGCTAAAAAAACGATGCAGATAGAACGCAACATCGACAAGGCAAAACCCTTCAAACAGACAACAAAAAGCTAGCCCGATTCTACGGTCTAAGCCTGCAACAATTCAGCAAAAGAATGTGGATATGAGGGGAAAGTGGCGGGAGTGACGGGACTCGAACCCGCGACCTCCGGCGTGACAGGCCGGCGCTCTAA
>JAKMDW010000119.1 GCA_022426245.1 Alphaproteobacteria bacterium
CCCATAAATGACCGCCGGCACCAGTCCTTCACGACGTAATGCACGAGCGATCCCCTTACCGGCCCGTTCCCGCTTTTCAGCGGCAATTTCAAAAATATCAGACATTTCTGTCTCCTTAATTAGCAGCAAAGCTCGTTTTTCAACGGCGAAGCTAGCGATAAATCCCGACAAAGCCCATGCCAAGCCGGTCAGACCGGTTTTCCTCCAGGGGTGCAAAACCGTATCGTGAGCGGGTTATAACCCCGCCTTGCGTGCTACGCAATGCTTAATGATTTAGTCAAAAAGGCTGGAAACCGAGTGCTCGTCAGTGGTGCGGCGCATTGCTTCCCCAATCAATTCGGCAATCTTGATAATGCCGAACTTATCTGAGCTTAGAATCTCTTTGGTCGGCTGAATCGTGTCGGTAATCAGCAGTTTTTCAAGCTGCGAATTATTTACCCGATTGACCGCTTCGCCCGATAAAACGCCGTGGGTGATATAGGCGGAAACCGATTTCGCGCCATTGGCCAGCAGCGCCTCAGCCGCATTGCACAGCGTGCCGCCACTATCGACAATATCGTCAACCAGCAGGCAATGGCGGTCGCTCACATCGCCGATAATATTCATCACTTCGCTTTCACCGGCGCGTTCACGGCGTTTATCGACAATAGCAAGGTCGGCGCCAATGCGATTGCCCAGCGCGCGTGTGCGCACCACGCCGCCGACATCGGGTGAGACGACCATTAAATTCTGGCTGTTAAAGCGCTTTTGAATGTCATCGACAAAAACCGGCGCGGCAAACAGATTATCGGTCGGAATATCGAAAAAGCCCTGAATTTGACCGGCGTGCAAATCGAGCGTTAGCACGCGGTCGGCTCCCGCCGCCTCGATCAGATTGGCAACCAGCTTGGCCGAAATAGGTGTGCGCGGCCCCGGCTTTCGGTCTTGGCGCGCATAGCCGAAATAGGGCAGCACTGCGGTAATACGGCGGGCCGAAGCACGGCGCAGCGCGTCAATGATAATCAGCAATTCCATTAAATGGTCATTGGCCGGTGCCGATGTTGACTGAACGACAAAGACATCTTCGCCGCGCATATTTTCCAGAATTTCGACAAAAACCTCATTATCGGCAAATCGGCGCACATCGCTTTTGGCCAATGGCACATCAAGATAAGAGCTGATTTCTTCGGCCAGTGGCAGGTTGCTGTTTCCGGCGATAATTTTCATGACGACGTCTCCCGAGCTGAGGTCTTATTTGAATAACAAAGCGGGGGGAGATTCGCTATTTACCTTTTTGAATTATCCCCGTTTCTGTCGCAAAAAATCATGAGGTAAGGCAAATGGCTGAAATCTGTCTTCCGTAATCCGGCTCCCCTTCATGGGTGGTGCGCCGATAGGAGAAAAACCGATCCTCATCGGCATAAGTGCAGGCTGCGAGAATATGCGCTTCAACATCAGCGCGCATTAATTGCCGTTGCGCAAAATGCGGCAGGTCGAACATGTGATGACCGGCTTTGTCTGATGGCACAAACAAGTCTAGGTCATCAGCATAATCGGCTTCAAAGCGCGCGATAAATTCCGGCCCGACTTCATAAGCGGTCTTCGAGATGCACGGCCCGATAACCGCGGTGATATGTGCCGCGCCATGCGCCCGCATGGTCTGGGCCACGCTGGCCAATATGCCGTCAAACGCGCCGCGCCAACCGCTATGGGCAGCCCCGATAATACCGTTGGCTGTGTCGGCCAGCAAAACCGGGGCGCAATCGGCGGCCAAAGCGCCGATGGCAAGGCCGGGTGTTTTGGTGACCAGCGCATCTGCTTTTAACGGGGCTTTAAGGCTCTCGGGCGGCGCATCAACAAACGCCGTCACTGTGCTGTGGGTTTGGTGGGCGGTCACCAGAGCCTCGGCATTTAAGGCTTGGACGATGCGCGCGCGGTTTTCCAATACATCATTGCGGGCATCGTCTGAGCCAAGCCCGACATTAAGGCTGGCGTAAATGCCGCCCGACACGCCGCCTTGTCGCGTGAAGAAGCCATGCGGCACATCGAGCGCAGAATGAGAAAGCGGGCTGAGCATGGTCACATCGACTCCGGTAAAAAACCGGCCAGCATCGGCATATCTTTATGCGCGACGCCCAGCACCTTAAACAGGCTGCCCATTTCTTGTGGCGCAGCAAGGCGATGGCGTTCGGATTGAATATCGATTTCGCGCCCCGGGCTAAGTTGCGTGAGTTGTTGCGCGCGCAAGCTAAGTCCCAGCGCTTCCAAAAAACGCCCTTGCTCGGCAATCGGCGCGGCGGTCAGTCCGGCGGTTTCGGCAATATGGGCGAGGAGCGGGAAATTGACATGGGCGGTCAGGTCAGCCAGCCCCGGCTCAGCCAATGGGTCAACAAAACCATGCCCGCGCATCGCCTGAAAACTGTCGCCACAAGCCGGCGCGGCGTGACCATAATCAATCAGCAAGGCCGCGCCGCCATGCGTCGCAATATGGTGCGCCGCGACCTGCATCGTCGTTTCAACCATGGGCGCGCACTCAACAATATCGCCATGTTCAACCGTATCGGGCAAGCAGGCCATGAGCGCGTCAGAAAACGGAGCCACCTCAATTTCACCATCGGCAAAGACCAGATTATTGTCTTTCGCGGTCACCAAAACCGGCGACCAGCCATTTGTCTGTTTTCGATATTGCTGAATCGGCAGCGCGTCAAAAAACTCATTGCCGATTATCAGCGTCGGCAGGGCGGGCAGGGTGGCGGGTGTGTCATGCCATGTCGCCCGCGGCACAAGATGCTTTTGCGCGGCGCGTAAAGCGGCGCTGGTTTCCACAAAATGCACCTGCGCGGCGGCAGAAAAATCCGGCAAGACATTTGCCGCGCGTAAAATATCGGCCATCAACGTGCCGCGCCCCGGCCCCAGCTCAGCCAGACAGAATGGGCTGGGTTGTCCCATGCGCATCCATAAATCGGCCAGCCACGCCCCGATGAGTTCACCAAACATTTGGCTGACATCCGGCGCGGTAATAAAGTCGCCGCCATCTGTGTCGGTCGCGCCGAATGGGCGACGGTGCATGTAATAGCCATGCGACGGGTCAGCCAAAGCGCGCTGCATAAAGTCAACCAGTGCTATTGGGCCATTGGCGGCAATCTCTTCCAACAAAATTTGCTTGAGCGGCGTCATTTACGGGCTGTCGCCCAGTAAACGAAGCCCAGACCGGCCAGCATCATTGGCAGAGACAGGATTTGCCCCATTGTGATGAAGCTAAAAATAAAGCCGATATGGGCATCCGGTTCGCGAACATATTCGACAATAAAGCGTGACCCGCCATAGCCGATGAGAAACAAGCCGGTCAGCAGCCCGGGTTTGGCCAATGCCTTAAAACGCCATGCCAATATATTGAGCACGACGAGCAGCAAAGCGCCCTCAAGCGCGGCCTCGTAAAGCTGGCTGGGGTGACGTGGCAGCGCGCCTGCGCCGGGAAAAATAACCCCCCATGGCGCATCGGTAATGCGGCCCCATAATTCGCCATTGATGAAATTGGCGAGCCGCCCACATAGCAGACCAAACGGCACGGTAATGGCGACCATATCGCCCAATGAGAGAAGCGGGATTTTGTGTTTTCGGGCGAAGTAAATCACCGTCAAAATAACCCCCAGCGCCCCGCCATGAAATGACATGCCGCCTTGCCAAACCGCCAGTGCCGACCCCGGATTGGCGATGTAATAGGGTGCATTGTAAAACAGCACATAACCCAGCCGCCCGCCGATAATCACCCCGAGCGTCACCCATAGCAGTAAATCATCAATCTGCTCTTCATTGGCGGGTGCGCCTTGCGGCCAAAGCGCCTTTTGCTGGGTCAGCCGCACCATATATTTCCAGCCCAAAATCAGACCTGCCATATAAGCCAGCGCATACCAGCGCAGGGCAAACGGGCCGATCTCAAAAATAATAGGGTCGATATTTGGAAAAGGCATAGGGTAGCCATCTTTCTGTCGCGTCAAATTCTGCTTGCAATATAGCACGGGCGCGGCCAATTTGTGCGCATAGGTGAAAAATGAGTGATGCAAAAAATAAAATTCTGGACGATTTAACGGGCCTTGCAACGGGTCTCGGCATTGCGGCGCAGGGCGTGCGTGCAGAAGTCGAGCAAGCTGTGCGGGCGCGGGTTGATGCTGTTTTGAGCGAGAACGGCATGGTTTCGCGCGAAGAATTTGAAGCCGTGCGCGCGATGGCCGTTGCTGCGCGAGAAGAAAATGTCGCTCTGCGTGCCGAAATTGATGCGCTGAAAAAGCAGAAATAACCCGCCCTTTGCCGCCGCCCTGTTTTCTCTATTTTGCTCGTGGATTAAATTCGCGGTCAGGCTTTTAGCCTTTTACCGACTCAGTGAATCAGACAATCTCATCGATAACAGCCGGTGCCCTCAAAACAGCAAAGGGGGCGCATATAGGAGAGGGCAGTCTGATGAGTTCAGCCGCACAACAGGCACATATTGAGCACCCGATTGATCTGATTGAGGGTCTCGCTGCATCGCGTGAGTGGCCGTTTGAGCGTGGCACGGAAGACGATATGAACGTCTGCATTTCCGGCTCGCATTCTGATTATCATTTGGCGATTAGCTGGCGGCCCGATTTGGGTGGCTTGCATGTCGCATGCGTGCTCGACACCCGCGCACCCAAGGGTAAGCGCAATGAAGTGCATGAATTGCTGGCGCTGATTAACGAGCAGCTCTGGCTCGGTCATTTCGATATTTGGTCGGGCGATGGCGCAATTTTATTTCGCAACACCATGTTTGTTAGCGGCGAAGGTCTTTCCGAAGGCCAATGCGAAGAGCTCATCAATCATGCGCTCGAAACTTGTGAGCGTTTCTTTCCGGCTTTTCAGTTCCTGATTTGGGCCGGGCACTCACCACAACAGGCACTTGAGAGCAGCCTTTTTGAAACGCGCGGTGATGCTTAAGCAGCTATCCGAACTGGTCGCCGGGCAGTCTTTACTGCTGGTCGGCTGTGGTAAAATGGGTTCCGCTTTGCTGGAAGGCTGGTTGGGTGCCGGTCTTTCGCCATCACAATTTTATGTGCAAGAGCCAAATCCTGATGCTGCTTTGCAGGGTCTGGGTGTCCATCTGAACCCCGACACCGCCGCGCTTGAGGCGGCAGCACCCAGCATTATTATTCTAGCCATTAAACCGCAGCTTGCCGTTGAAACGCTGCCATCGCTAGCGGTCTTGGCCAGTGATAAAATATTGGTTGTCTCGCTTATGGCCGGTGTGCCGATAAATACGATGAGCGATTTATTGGGCGGCGAGGCCAGCTTTGTGCGCACCATGCCCAATACACCTGCGGCGATTGGCGAGGGCATAACCGCGCTTTATGCGTCGGGCGGCACGCAAGACAAGCAAAAGCAGGCGGCCGAGGCCTTGCTGGCAGCTGTCGGGCAAACCGTTTGGCTCGATAATGAGAAAATGATTGATGCGGTAACGGCAATTTCAGGTTCCGGCCCGGCCTATATCTTCCATATGGTTGAGGCACTGGCGGCGGCGGCGGTCCATCTCGGCCTACCGCAAGACATGGCGGCACAACTCGCGGTGCAAACCGTTACCGGCTCAGCCGCTATGCTGGGCCAAGCGGGCGCTGACCCGCGCCAGTTGCGCGTCAATGTCACCTCGCCAGGCGGCACGACCGAAGCGGCTTTGGACGTGCTGATGGGCGATACGGGTGGATTGGTTGATTTAATGCGCCGCGCCACTCAATCTGCGGCGGCGCGCGCCGGAGAGCTGTCTAAAATCGGTGAAGAAAAAGAAACTGCGACTGAACTGGGTGCTGAGTTAGACAATTAAACGGGTAGCGTAATCTCTGCCCGCAAGCCGCCTAGCGCACTGCGCGACAATACAATATCTCCGCCATGCCCGCGCGCCACATCGCGTGCGATAGCCAGCCCAAGACCCGTGCCACCGGTTTGCGCATTCCGCGCATCGTCAAGCCGATAAAACGGGCGAAACACTTCTTCCAGCTTATTATCGGGAATGCCGACGCCATTATCATCGACAAAAATCGTCACTGTGTCCTCAGTCTTGTTAATTTTTGCACCCAGATGCACCATACCCGCATGGCCGCAGGCATTATTGAGCAAATTATTCAGGCAGCGGCGGAAGGCGTTTGACTTCATGGAGACCGGACGCGCCAGCACATCGGTCAAACGAATATTTACATTCGGCCAGCGCCGTTCGGCGTCATGGTGAATTTGGTTGAGGAAAGGCGCTAATTCTGCCTCGGTCGCCGTCTCACCCTGATAGCCACGGGCAAAGGCCAGATAGTCGTCAAGCATGTCCTCCATTTCGGAAATATCGGTATTCAGATCCTCAATCTCAGGCCCTTCGGGCAACATGGCCAATTGCAGCTTTAGCCGCGTCAGGGGCGTGCGCAAATCATGGCTCACGCCTGCCAGCATGGTGGTGCGCTGTTCAATTTGACGTTCAATGCGGTCGCGCATTTCAATAAAAGAGGCAGCAGCACTGCGCACCTCGGTCGCACCTGCCGGACGGAAGTTCGGCATATCGCGACCTTTACCAAACTCCTCCGCCGCTTCCGCAAGGCGTTGAATTGGACGAATTTGATTGCGTAAAAAGACGCCGGACACCATCAATAAAATCACCGATGTGCCGACCATCCAGATCATGAAAATATGTGTGTTGGTGGCGTAAACCCGTTTGCGTTGTGCCAAAACGCGCATCACCTCGCCGGGCAGCAGCACGCGAATATCAACGTAATTATTGTAAGTTTGGGTATCAATCCAAAACGGGCGACCGACTTGTTGGCTCAATTCGCGCGACAAAGATTGATGCAGCAAGGCGACAATCGGCGTTTCACTGGCGCTGGGCAGGCTTTCGCCGGGTAGAAACGCGACCGACATGGCAAAGGCGTCGCCAGCCATTTGGCTCAGCAACTCGCCATCGCCGCCTTGTTCGCGCATACGCAAATCGACCAGCATGGAAATATCCGATACAACGGCGCGCGACAGGCGCTGCGTAACGGTTGACCAATGCCGTTCCATAAACACGAAAGCGACAACGATTTGTGTGACCACGACCGGCATCACAATAATCAGCAGCGAACGCGGAAACAGCCCAGTCGGCATATAGGTTTTCAAAAAAGTGCTCGGCGAGAACCACATGGCTTAATCTGTCCTCAGCACATAGCCGGCACCGCGCACGGTTTGCAGATAAATCGGGTCGCGCGGGTCGGCCTCAATTTTGCGGCGTAGACGGTTAATTTGCACATCAATGGCGCGCTCTGAAATATCCTCGCCATCGGCCAGTTGGGCCCGCGTCACAATGCGCCCGGGCACTTCTATCAGGCAGCGCAGCACTTCAATCTCGCGCGTTGTCAGGGTAATGCGAGCACCATCGCGGGTCAGTTCCCCGCGCTCATAGCGAAATAAATGACCGCCAAAGTGCACTTCTTCGGGCGGCGCAAGCGCGGCTTCATCGCTGGCACTGCGGCGCAAAATGCTTTGCACACGCAGCAATAATTCCTTCGGGTCAAACGGCTTGGGCAGATAATCATCAGCCCCCATGGCAAGACCTTCAATGCGCTGCTCGGTTTCCGCTAAAGCGGTGAGGAGCAAAATCGGCACCGGATTTTCAGCCGCGCGCAATTTCTCGGTAAACTCAAGGCCGGTAATGCCGGGCATCATAATATCGAGCACCAAGAGGTCATATGCCAACCCGTCCATTTTGGTTTGCGCCTCGGCGGCATCGGCGGCGGTTGATGTGCGATAGCCGTTATCCGACAGATATTTTTGCAGTAATTCGCGTATCCGCGTGTCGTCATCGACAATCAGAACGTGCGGCGTGGTTTCATCAGGCTGGCTCATGCGTACCTTACTTTCCGTCCTTAGGTTTCGTTTTTGGCGCGGGCAGACCGCGACCGTTTAATCAATTCATCGACATTTTCGCGGTCTTTGCTGTTTATGACAAGCCGCATTGTCTTTTTCCATTGCTCAAATGCCTGTGGCCCAAGCGCCGCCAGCACTTCATTGAACCGCTTTTCTTGGGGTGCAATCAGCTTGCCATGCAGGGCGATGCCTTTGGGCGTTAAATGCAGCAACCGCTTGCGGCGGTCATCGGCGCCAATGCGTTGTTCGACATAATCGCCATCGATTAAATCGCGTAATACGCGGGCGAGACTCTGCTTGGTCACGCGCAGAATATCCAGCAAATCGGCGATGGAAATACCGGGATTTCCGGCGACAAAGTGCAAAACACGGTGATGGGCGCGGCCAAAATCATGGGCCTCTAAAATGACATCAGGGTCAGCGATAAAATCACGATAAGCGAAGAACATCAGCTCTATCGCATCGTTAAAATCATTGTCTTTGCTGTCTCTTGTTTTGGTCATAATTCCTGAGTGCCATCATCGCCAAAAAGGGTCAGTGTTATTGACATAAATTATCTTCACTGATAACTCTAGCATGAAATATACGGCGCCAATATGGCGGCGCAGGGGATATTTAATGAGCATAGCATTTGACCAGCGCGATGGGTTCATC
>JAKMDW010000120.1 GCA_022426245.1 Alphaproteobacteria bacterium
TTTTTGGATCACAATGTCACCTCTTCAATCAGTTTATCGCTAATGGTTGCAGCAAAATTGCTTAAACGCGGCGGCGTTTAGGCGGGCGGCAGCCATTATGCGGAATCGGAGTTACGTCACGAATAGACGTGATGGTAAAACCGGCGGCTTGCAAAGCGCGGAGTGCGCTTTCACGGCCCGAACCGGGGCCGCGCACATTTACTTCAAGCGTCTTAACGCCGTGTTCCATCGCTTTACGACCGGCATCTTCTGCAGCAACCTGTGCCGCATAAGGGGTCGATTTGCGTGAGCCTTTAAAGCCCATAGAACCGGCGGAAGACCAACTGATTGCATTACCCTGTGCATCGGTAATGGTTATCAGTGTGTTGTTAAAAGTCGAATTGACATGAGCAACGCCGGAGGTGATGTTTTTCCGCTCGCGGCGGCGCACTCGGGTATTTTCATTAGCCATTTATAAAAATCCTCTCACGCTACTGCTTCTTGCCGGCGATAGCTTTAGCCGGGCCCTTACGGGTGCGCGCATTTGTATGGGTGCGCTGACCCCGAACCGGCAAATTACGACGATGGCGCAAGCCACGGTAAATACCCATATCCAGCAAACGCTTGATATTCATTGATGTATCGCGGCGCAAGTCACCTTCCACCATGTAATCCGCATCAATTGTTTCGCGAATTTGGATAACATCTGCATCGCTCAATTCATTGACGCGACGCTCAGCCGGAATACCGACTTTTTCGCAAATTTCCTTCGCCAATGTATCGCCGATGCCATGAATATAAGTCAGGGCAATAACGACGCGCTTGGCAGTCGGAATGTTAACACCAGCTATACGAGCCACTTGCTTCTCCTTTTCACCGTTTCCGGTGGCGTTGACCCTCTTTAAAGCCAACAATTCTGCGAGTTTTGCCGATTTTTGCTATCGTCTCTCGGAAGCGCGAATTATATGAATTTCGCCCCGCCAGTCAACCGCAAACCATTGGAAAACCGCGTTTAAATCTCCTTCAACACAGCATTGATTTGCTGTGTCACTTCGTCCATCTCCTGCATGCCGTCCAACGTCTTCAAAATGCCCTTTGAGGCATAAAATTCAGCGACCGGTGCAGTTTGTTCCTCATAAACGCGCAGCCGGTGCTGCAGCGCTTCTTCGGTATCGTCTTCGCGCGGGCCATCGGCGCTTTCTTCCGCTCTTTTCAGAATGCGGCTAATCAGCACTTCCGGATCGACGGCTAATTCAACCACCCCATCCAACGCAATATTTTTTTTGATCAACATCGCGTCTAGGGCTTCTGCCTGGGCGACATTGCGCGGGAAGCCATCGAGAATAAAGCCGTTTTTGCAATCAGCCTCCTCAATGCGATCCGAAATAATGCCGACGACAATCGCGTCAGACACCAAATCGCCGCGCGCCATAATGTCTTTAGCCTGCTTGCCAATCTCGGTTTCAGCAGTCACCGCAGCGCGCAGCATATCACCGGTCGAAAGCTGACGAATATCGTAAGCATCTTGAATGCGCTGGGCTTGCGTGCCTTTACCGGCACCGGGGGGTCCGAGGAAAATCAGTTTCATCGACGCTTGCCTCCAAGCTTCGACTTTTGAATCAAACCCTCATATTGGTGGGCAAATAAATGGCCTTGCACCTGCCCAACCGTATCCATCGTCACATTAACGACAATCAACAGCGACGTGCCACCAAAATAAAACGGCACATTATAAGCATTGATGAGCATTTCCGGCAGCAAGCAGACGGCTGTCAAATATAGCGCGCCGACGAGGGTCAAACGGGTCAACACATGGTCAATATACTCAGCCGTACGTGGCCCGGGACGAATACCCGGAATAAAACCGCCATAACGCTTCAAATTATCCGCCGTGTCATTCGGGTTGAAGACAATCGAGGTATAGAAGAAGCAGAAGAAAATAATACCGGCAGCATAAAGCGCCATATAAGCCGGTTGACCGCGACCCAACAGAGCCGCAACCGTGCCCAATGCGCCGCCTGATGCATCGCCCGAGAAATTGGCCAATGTAATCGGCATGAGCAGCAAGGATGATGCGAAGATTGGCGGGATAACACCGGCCGTGTTGAGTTTTAGCGGCAGATGCGAATTATCGCCCTGCGCCATACCGCTCGCCGTTTGGCGCTTCGGATATTGCACCAGCAAACGACGCTGCGCGCGCTCCATGAAAACGATGAAGGCGATAACCGCAACGACCATGATAATCAGCGCAAGAATAATGAATGTTGACAGCGCACCTTGACGCCCAAGTTCCAACGTTCCGGCCAAAGCGCTTGGCAATTCAGCGACAATACCGGCAAAGATAATCAGCGAGATGCCGTTGCCGACACCGCGCGAGGTTACTTGCTCACCAAGCCACATCAGGAACACCGTGCCGCCAACCAGCGTAATGACTGCGCTGGCACGGAAGAAGAAGCCGGGGTCAACCACAACACCTTGCGCGCCCTCAAGGCCAATGGCGATGCCATAACCCTGCACGGCAGCCAAAAACACTGTGCCGTAGCGCGTATATTGGTTGATTTGTTTGCGACCGGACTCGCCTTCTTTTTTCAGCTGTTCCAAACGCGGCACAACCGAGGTGAGAAGCTGGATAACAATCGACGCCGTAATATACGGCATGATGTTAAGCGCAAAAATCGCCATACGGCCAACCGCACCACCGGCAAACATGTTGAACATGCCGATAATACCGGATTGCTGTTGACTGAAAACCGCTTGAAGAGCTTGCGGGTCAATGCCCGGCAACGGGATATATGTTCCAAGTCGATAGACCAAAAGCGCACCCAGTGTGAACCAGATGCGTTTCTTCAGCTCATCAGCCGTGCGAAAGGCCGAGAAACTGAGATTGGCAGCAAGCTGTTCGGCAGCTGAGGCCATTAAGCGGTCTCCTTACTAGGTCTAGTCTTCTGAGGCTTCGTCTGAAGCGTTATCTTCGGTAGGCTCTTCTGCCGGCGCTTCCGCAGCCTGTTCAGCTTTCGGGGCCTGTTCAGCTTTCGGGGCTTCGTCAGTATTGGCAGCCACCAAAATGTTAACCTTGCCGCCCAGCTTCTCAACAGCTTCCTGAGCCGCTTTCGACATGCCGGCAACTTCAAAGTCGAGCTTTTCGGTCAGCACACCTTTCGCCAAAATGCGAACACCATCCAATGTGCGGCGGATAATACCGGCCTCAACCAGGCTGGCGGCAGAAACCGTTGCGCCTTTCGCCAGCTTACCGGCTTCAACGGCCACTTGCAGGCGACCAAGATTAACCGCGTTCAGTTTTTTCGGGTTCGGCACGTTAAAGCCACGCTTGGGCAAACGCATATGCAGCGGCATTTGACCGCCTTCAAAACCTTTAATGGCAACGCCCGAGCGTGAGGTTTGACCCTTTACGCCGCGCCCTGCGGTTTTGCCTTTGCCCGAAGATGTGCCGCGGCCGACACGCATGCGCGACTTACGGGCACCGGGATTATCACGAAGTTCATTCAGTTTCATAACCGTTCTCCTCGCTGACTTAAGCGTCAACGACACGCACTAAGTGTGCGACTTTTTCAATCATACCGCGGACAGCCGGCGTGTCTTCAAGCTCACGACGACGACCGGTTTTATTCAGGCCGAGACCGACCAGCGTGGCTTGTTGATCCTTCGGGCGACCGATTGGGCTGCCTGTCTGTTCAACGACAATGGTTTTTGCTTTCGCCATTAGTCTCTCTCCTAGCTAGCTGCTTCGACTTCGCTCGAATCGTGAGCTTCGTCACGACGGCGCGTAATCAAATCGCTTACCTTTTTGCCACGACGCGCCGCAACTGAGCGCGGGCTGCCCTGCTTCTTCAGAGCCGCGAAAGTGGCGTGAATCATGTTGTAGGGATTGGATGAGCCGACCGATTTTGCGACCACATCTTGCATACCCAAAACTTCAAAAACGGCACGCATTGGGCCACCGGCAATAATACCAGTTCCGGGAGGCGCTGCACGCAACTCCACCTTACCGGCGCCGTGACGTCCCGCAATGTCGTGATGCAAAGTCCGACCTTCGCGCAGCGGCACGCGTATCATTTGACGTTTTGCGCTCTCGGTTGCCTTGCGAATGGCTTCCGGCACTTCCCGCGCCTTACCATGACCGAAGCCGACGCGACCGCGTTGGTCACCAATAACGACGAGAGCGGCAAAGCCGAAGCGACGGCCACCCTTCACCACTTTGGCAACGCGGTTAATGTGCACCAGACGATCGACGAATTCGCTATCGCGCTCGTCTCGATTTTCGTTTCTTGCCACGATTTCTCTCCTCTAGCCCGATTAAAAGGTCAAACCGGCTTCACGAGCCGCTTCAGCCAGGGCTTTGACGCGCCCGTGATAAATATAACCGCCACGGTCGAAAATAACGGTTTCGACACCGGCCTTTTTGGCCCGTTCAGCGATTTGTTTGCCGACAACACTGGCAGCATCAACATTGCCACCCGATGCGCCGGAAAATTCTTTTTCTTTCGTCGAAGCTGAGGCCAAAGTGCGCCCTGCTTCATCATCAATGACTTGCGCGTAAATATGCTTTGCCGAGCGGTAAACCGACAGACGCGGGCGACCATTGGCAACTTTGCGAAGCTGGCGGCGAACCCGCTGCTTACGACGCTCATCAGTAGAAATCTTACCAACCATGATCAACCTCTATTTCTTCTTGC
>JAKMDW010000007.1 GCA_022426245.1 Alphaproteobacteria bacterium
TTTTGCCATATCTTTTGCCAAAGCGGGTAGCTTGAACGGCATTAATTTATGCCCAAATCGACTTCCAGCCCCGAAATTGCATTGACGAAATTATTTGGTGCATGGCTCTGCTTGCCGGTCCATTCAATATCCGGGAAACGGTCGAGAATACGCCGATAGGCGGTTTCCAATTGCATATTGGCAATGCGCTGGCCGAGGCAAACATGCGGGCCGGTGCCGAAAGCCAAATGATCTTGAACATTATTACGGTGCATATCCATTTTATCCGGTTCGTGAAACACATCAGGGTCACGATTGGCCGCGCCGTAATACATAATCACTTTTTCACCGGGCAGAATTTGCTGGCCGGAAAACGTAGCCTCAGCCAGAGCTGTGCGGCGCATATACATGACCGGCGACACCAAGCGCAGCGCTTCAGGCACCATGCTCGGCGTTAAATTCGGGTCGTCCAGCAGCATTTGCTTTTGGTCTTTAAATTGCGACAAAAGCCGCATTGTGCCGGACAGCGAATTGCGCGTCGTATCATTACCGGCAAAAATAATCAGCAGCCATGAGCCATCGAGGTAAGACTGGTCCATCGGTTCGCCATCAACTTTTGTTGTGGCAATGACGGTCAATAAATCATCGCGCGGGTTTTTACGCCGGTCTTGCAAAACCTTTTGTCCGTAATTGAACATTTGGCGAATATTCCAAAGGAATTTCATAATGAAAAACGGGCTGATTTTGGCGTTCGGATTGGACACAATATATTGCGCGTTCTCCAGATAATGCATCCAGCGCACAATTTTGTGCCGGTCTTTTTCATCAATGCCCAGCATTTCGCACAAAGTATACATCGGCAGCCATTCAGAAAAATTGGTCACCATATCAACCTTGCCGTCATTCTTTTTGGCAATCGCTTCCATATTATCCAGCAGACGATCCACCTCGCCTTCAACGCGGCTTTGCAAATGCGCGATATAATCGGGCGTGAAAAAAGGCCGGTGCGCCATGCGCAGCGGAATATGGAACGGCTGATCCATATTAATCATCGAGTTGAGCGCGGCACCGCTGAGCCGTTTCGGGCCTTGCTGGCGCTCGCTATAGCCCATCAAAATACCACCCTTGCCGGACGAAAATGTCTTCGCATCAAGGTCGCATTTTTTCACATCCTCATAACGCGACAGCGACCAGAAACCGGCAACATCTGTCTCCGCAGGTGGCTGCCACCAAGCCACCGGGGCTTTTTCGCGCAGCGTATGAAAATATGCGTAAGGCTGACCATACTCGGCAAAAGCCATAATATCCATCAGGTCGAAGCCTGCGGGCGTATCATATTTGATATGTGGCGGACGATAATTATTGTCTTCCGGTTGGATGATTTCTGACAAAGATTGCATAACAAATCCTAAAAAAATGACGCTTGCGTCATGATTATAAGCCACGCCAAGCGACGGGCAAGTCTTTAGCGATGGTCAGCCTTTGACGATCGGGCCGATTGAGACATTAACGACCCAATATTTAAGACCCAATATTAAAGCGCCAAAAGAGCCAAGCCGCCCGTCGCCCCCATTAAATAAGCACCGGGCAGTCGAATAAGCAATTTATGACCGGCAAAACCCAGCCCGATAAACACCGCCGCACCCAGAAGGTTCATCGCCGCCACCGGATAGGCCATTTGCGCCGCAGCGGGGTTATAAGCGACATGAGCCAGCGTCACTCCAGAGACCAGCAGTAAAACGGTGAACATATCCCATGACACTGTGCTCAAACTCACAGTGGTCTCCGGCAAATCCCCTTTACGGATTTCACCGAGATACATCCGTCGGCCATAAATGCCGTGAAACACCGCTCCCAAAAAAGCAATGGCTGCTGCTGCCATTAAATACCAAAAAGACATTACCTTCTCCTCTTGTTATATGACGTCGGATCACATGACGGTGGGCGACACAAATCGTGACACAGCCCTCTTTTCGACGCAAGGGCACGGCAAAGACGGTGCTGAAAAGACGGCGCTTTCGCCCGGGGCGCAGAGAAGTGATTTTATACGGCAAACGGTCAACGCTGCGTTGAAGCTTGTTATCGGCGCACCGGTTGAAAAAAATGGCGGAGAGAGAGGGATTCGAACCCTCGGTACGCTTGCGCGCACAACGGTTTTCGAGACCGCCCCGTTCAACCACTCCGGCACCTCTCCTCGCCTTCAGCTTTATAAATTGCCGGTCAGGCGTTGCAAGCAAAACTATGCGCGGCTAGGCTTTCCCGATTATGCACCTTTTACGCGGGAGACAGGCATGCAGGATTTTACCGATAAGGTCGCGGTGATTAGCGGCGGTGTGAACGGCATTGGTTTCGACATTGCCAAAGCACTGGCGGGCGAAAAATGCCATGTCGTCATCGCTGACCTCGACCAAGAGGCCTGCGACGCGGCGGCGGCGGAAATCTCGGCACAAGGGGTGAGCGCCATTGGCCATAAATGCGATGTGACCCAAGAGGCAGACATTGCCGCCTTAGCCGATGCGGCCTGGGACAAATTCGGCCATGTCGATCTCCTGTTCAATAATGCCGGTGTCGGCGCCGGCCTGGTCTCGTCCACCAAAATGGCTGACGCAGATTTGCGCTGGATTTTTGAAGTCAATTTTTTTGGCAATTGGAATATGTGCATGGAATTTTTGCGCCGCTTCAAAGAACAAAACAGTGAAGCGCATATTTGCAATACCGCCTCTGAAAACTCTATCGGTTGGCCAATGCCCCGCATGGCCGGTTATAATGCGTCCAAAGCCGCCGTGCTCGGTTATACTGGCATGCTGCGCATGGAATTGCCCGACCATATTAGCGTATCGCTGCTCTGCCCCGGCTGGACCCAAACCGATATTGGCAATTCGGGCACAAGGCGGCAGGAAAAATTTGGCGGCCCGAAACCGGCGCGCCCGAGTTTTCCTATGGATGGTGATTTTTTTCCGTATGAGGTTGAGACGGTCGGTGCGCATACATTGGCCGAAATCAAAAACGGCTCGTTTTATATTTTCCCACATTATGCGGCGCGCCATTTGGCCGAGGAGCGCAATGATGAGATTATCGCCGCCTTTGATGCCCAGACCGGCCCGTCGCCGGATTGGCAAAAACACGATACGCGCAGTTTTTTCGAGGCCATGCAGGCGGCTCGAAACAATAAGGAGTAAAGCCGATGAAGGCCTTACGGGTTAATGAATTGCTGGCCGATTTGGCCGGTGTCGCTTTAGAAGAGGTGGCGACACCAAAACCCGGGCCGGGCGAGGTATTGATTAAAATCCGTGCCGCCAGTTTGGGCTTTCCCGATTTCCTGATGACGCATGGCGGCTACCAGCTTAAGCCGCCCGTGCCGTTTTCACCGGGCATGGAAGGCGCCGGCGAGATTGCCGAATTAGGCGCCAATGTCGCGCGCTGGCAAATTGGTGACAGGGTGATTTGCGGCGGCCTCGGCACTTTTGCCGACTATATGATTATGTCGGCTGACCGCTTGCGGGAGATCCCCGACAATCTCGATTTCGCCGCTGCGGCGGCAACCGGCTCGGCCTACCTCACCGCCTATGTCGGGCTGGTGCGGCGCGGGTTGCTGCAAAAAGATGAATGGCTGCTGGTGCATGGGGCGGCAGGCGGTGTCGGACTGGCGGCGGTAGATTTGGGCAAACATTTGGGGGCCAAAATTATCGCCACGGCCTCGTCTGACGCGAAACTTAAAACCATTGATGCGGCGTTCAGCCCCGAGGCCGTGTTAAATGTAAATGACGGCTTTCGCGAACAGGTGAAGGAACTGACCGGCGGCGGCGCAGATGTGATTTACGACCCCGTTGGCGGCGATGTGTTTGATGAAAGCGTGCGCTGCATTGGTTGGGATGGACGCCTATTGGTTATCGGCTTTGCTGCCGGCCGCATTCCGCAAATTGGCGTCAATATGCCTTTGATTAAGGGCTTTTCAGTGGTCGGCGTGCGCGCCGGAGAATATGGCCGCCGCAACCCGGAAAAAGGGGCGGAAAATCAAGACGCGATTTGGCAGTTGGCGGCAGAGGGCAAAATTACCCCGCATGTGCATGCCAAAATACCACTGGCCGATTGGCGCGACGGTTTTGCCATGATGGCCAAACGCGAAATTGTCGGGCGGGTTATTTTTACGCCACATGACGAACCTAATGACTGACCGGGTGACCCATCAGGCAATGAGTTAGGCAATGGGTCAGGCAATATCAGTTTTTATCGAGATAGGCGATGATGGCGTCGGCCGCTTCATCGGCGCTGAGTTTGGTCGTATTGACGATAATCTCCGGCGTCTCGGGCGGCTCATACGGACTATCAATGCCGGTAAAGTTTTTCAGCTCACCCGACCTGGCTTTTTTATAAAGCCCTTTGACATCTCGGCGCTCGGCAATATCCAGCGGCGTATCGACATGCACTTCAATAAAATCGCCCTCGGGCACCAATGCGCGCACCATATCGCGCTCGGCACGGAACGGTGAGATAAAGGCCGTCAACACAATCAGACCGGCATCGGTCATCAGCTTGGCGACCTCGCCTATACGGCGGATATTTTCAATACGGTCAGCATCGGTAAAGCCCAAATCCTTATTCAGGCCATGACGCACATTATCGCCATCAAGCAGGAATGTGTGCTTGCCATTGGCGTGTAGTTTTTTCTCCAGCGCATTGGCAATGGTGGATTTTCCCGAACCGGAAAGACCGGTGAACCAAAGAATTTTGGGACGCTGGCCCTTCAATGCGGCATGCGCGGCGCGGTCAACATCGACCGCTTGCCAGTGAATATTATGGGCGCGGCGCAAGGAGAAATGCAGCATGCCCGCGGCCACTGTGGCATTGCTGATTTTATCAATCAGCACGAAGCTGCCGAGCTTTTGGCTGTCGGCAAATGGTGCAAACACCACCGGCCGGTCGGTCGCCAATTCAACGACGCCGATTTCATTGAGACCCAGACTGGCCGCGGCCAGATGCTCCATATTATTGACATTGACGGCATATTTCGGTGCCTGAATGCGCGCCGATACGGCCTGTGTGCCAAGACGCAACTCATAGGCGCGACCGGGCAACATCTCGGTCTCATCCATCCAGACCAGACTGGCTTCAAACCGGTCGGCTGCCAGGGGCGGGTTATCGGCGGCGGCAATCACATCGCCGCGCGAGCAATCAACCTCATCGGTCAGGGTGAGGGTTACCGATTGACCGGCAACGGCCTCGGGCAAATCGCATTGGCTGGCGTCAGACGCCATGGTCACAATAGAGGCAATGGCGCTGGTTTTGCCCGATGGGACAAGGCGCACTTGATCGCCGGGCTTTACCGTGCCGCTGGCAAGGCGACCGGAAAAGCCGCGAAAATCCAAATTTGGCCGGTTGACCCATTGCACCGGCATGGTGAAGGGGGCTTGTTGGGCCGCGTCTTCAGCCAGTTCCACCGTCTCCAAATGGGGCAGCAAAGCGGGGCCGTGATACCAGGGCGTATGGTCGCTTTTATCGGTGATGTTATCGCCCGCCAAACCCGAAATCGGGATGGCCAAAGGTGGGGTCATCTTAAGCGTTGCGGCGAAATGATTGAAATCAACCACAATCTCCTCAAAGCGCGCTTGGTCAAAATCGACCAAATCCATTTTATTGACGGCCAGCACAATATGCTTAATGCCCAGTAAATGAACCAGATAAGCATGGCGGCGGGTTTGGGTTAAAATGCCCTGGCGCGCATCAACCAGCAATACGGCAAGGTCAGCGGTTGACGCACCGGTCACCATATTGCGGGTATATTGCTCATGCCCCGGCGTGTCAGCGACAATGAATTTGCGTTTTTCAGTGGCAAAAAACCGATAGGCGACATCAATGGTAATGCCCTGCTCGCGCTCGGCCGCAAGCCCGTCAACCAACAGTGCGAAATCAATCGCCTCGCCCTGCGTGCCGGATTTTTTAGAGGCTGCCTCCAGCGCGCTCAGCTGGTCGTCAAAAATCATTTTGCTGTCGTATAATAAGCGCCCGATAAGCGTTGACTTACCGTCATCGACACTGCCGCAAGTGATGAAACGCAGCATGGTCTTTTCTTCATGCGCCGCCAAATAGGCTTCAATGTCTTGGCCAATAAGCGCTTCGGCCTGATAGCTTTTATCATCGGCCATTAGAAATAACCCTGCTGTTTTTTCTTTTCCATCGATGCGCTGGCATCATGGTCAATGGCGCGGCCCTGCCGCTCAGAGGTCGTGGTCAGCAGCATTTCTTGAATAACGTCGTTTAAGGTGGCTGCGTCGCTTTCCACTGCGCCGGTTAACGGATAGCAGCCCAAAGTGCGAAACCGCACCGAGCGCAGAACAGGCTCTTCGCCGTCTTTGAGCGGAAAGCGCTCATCATCTACCATCAGCAACAACCCATCGCGCTCGACCGTTGGTCGTTTGGCGGCAAAATAAAGCGGCACAATCTCGATATTCTCAAGCCGGATATATTGCCAAATATCAAGCTCGGTCCAGTTCGACATGGGGAAAACGCGGATGCTTTCGCCCGGCGCCTTGCGCGCATTATAAAGCGACCATAATTCAGGCCGTTGGCTTTTCGGGTCCCATTGATGATTTTCGCTGCGAAATGAGAACACCCGCTCCTTTGCCCGCGATTTTTCTTCATCGCGCCGCGCCCCGCCAAACGCCGCGTCAAAGCCATATTTATCCAGCGCTTGCTTCAGTCCTTCGGTCTTCCACATATCCGTATGCAAAGGCCCGTGATCAAACGGATTAATGCCCTGCGCCTCGGCCTCTGGGTTTTTATAGACAATCAGCTCCATACCGGCATCTTTGGCGGCTTTTTCGCGCAATTTATACATTTCTTGGAATTTCCAAGTCGTATCAACATGCAGCAGCGGAAACGGCGGCGGTGAGGGAAAAAACGCCTTTTTAGCAACATGCAGCATGGCCGCGCTATCTTTACCGACAGAATAGAGCATGACCGGATTTTCGGCTTGCGCGACCACCTCGCGCATAATCTCAATGCTTTCGGCTTCTAATTGCTGTAAATGGGTCAGGCTGGGCATGATTTTCTAAGGCCTTGTATCAAAAACTGCCTTTCTCTAGCGTATAATTAACAACATTTCAATGGTATTTATATTTATTTACATATTATTTTGTAATAATAAGCCCAAAGCCTGTTCCGGTAAAGGCAAAGCGGGGGCCATCATTGTTTTTAAGTCTGATTTTTGTGACTTGACTTGAGCGGTTGCTTGCGTATATTCGCCGCTTGATTGCCGCTTTGGGCTCCGTTTGGGGTGCGCGGCATAAATATTTACGAAGGTGGACAAACCGATGTACGCAGTTATTCGCACCGGCGGCAAACAGTATCGTGTTTCAAAAGACGATATTATCGCCATTGAAAAGCTTGACGGCAAAGCCGGTGATAAAGTGAAATTTGACGAGGTTCTAATGCTGGGCGAAGCCGGCAAAGAGCCGAAAATCGGTGAACCTATGGTTGCCGGCGCCAGTGTGACAGCCGAAGTGCTAGAGCAGGCCCGCGCCGATAAAATCAGCGTCATCAAGTTTAAGCGTCGCAAGAACTACCACCGTAATAAAGGGCATCGCCAGCATGAAACCGTGCTGAAGATTACCGATATTTCGGCTAAGGCCGCTGCCAAAAAGGCTGCGCCCAAAGCTGAAACAGCAGACGACGCTGCAGAGGAGTAAGATAAATGGCTCATAAAAAGGCAGGCGGTTCATCCCGTAACGGTCGCGATAGTGCCGGTCGTCGTCTTGGTGTCAAAAAATTTGGCGGCGAGCACGTTATTCCGGGCAATATTATCATTCGCCAGCGCGGCACCAAATGGCACCCGGGCGATAATGTCGGCATTGGCAAAGACCATACGATTTTCGCCGTTATTGAAGGCAATGTGCAATTCTCGCAAAGCCGCGGCGGACGCACAGTGGTCTCGGTTGCCCCATTGGCCGAAGCGGCAGAATAACGGGCACATGCATGTTAAGATGATTGCCCGAGACGGGCGGTCATTTGAAATAAGGGAGATGACCGGAACGTCATCTCCTTTTTTTGTTTTGAGGTCTTTTTGTTTTGCGGCAAATGCCGCTAATTTAAAGCCAGAGGATTAGACGATGAAATTTCTCGACCAAGCGAAGGTTTATATTCGCTCCGGCGATGGCGGGGCGGGCTGCGTGTCGTTTCGACGCGAGAAATATATCGAATTTGGTGGCCCTGATGGCGGCGATGGCGGCCGCGGCGGCGATGTCATTGTCGAATGTGTCGATGGGCTAAACACGCTCATTGATTACCGCTATCGCCAGCACTTTAAAGCCGGTGTGGGGGTGCACGGCATGGGGCGCAATCGCTCCGGGGCAGACGGGCCTGATAAAATTCTATCTGTGCCGGTCGGCACGCAAATTTTTGCCGAGGATAATGAAACCCTGCTGGCCGATTTAACGGCCATTGGTCAACGCATGATTTTGGCGAAGGGCGGCAATGGCGGCTTTGGCAATGCCCACTTTAAAGGGCCGGTCAATCAATCGCCCCGCCATGCCAATCCCGGTTTGGAAGGGCGCGATGCGTGGATTTGGCTGCGCCTCAAGCTGATTGCCGATATTGGTCTAATCGGCCTGCCCAATGCCGGCAAATCGACGCTGCTGGCCTCAATGAGCCGCGCCAAGCCGAAGATTGCCGATTATCCTTTCACCACTTTGCACCCGAATTTGGGGGTGGTTGGCCCGCCCGACAGAAAAGCCGGGCGCGAATTTGTGATGGCTGATATTCCGGGTTTGATTGCCGGTGCGGCAGACGGCGCCGGGCTCGGCCATCGGTTCTTAGGCCATGTTGAACGCTGCGCTGCATTATTGCATCTGATCGATGCCACGCAAGATGATGTGCTGGAGGCGTATCGCACCATTCGCGCCGAGCTTGCCGCCTATGATGATGGGCTGGCCGCCAAAACCGAATTGATTGCCCTGACCAAGACGGATGCCCTTGTGCCCGCGCAGGTTGAACAATTGAGCGCCGCCCTGGCTGCTGAAGTAAACACGGCTGCTGACATAAAGGCTCAGACACCCCCCAAAATTATGGCTATTTCGGCTGTCAGTGGCGATGGGTTGCAAATGCTGTTTGATGCCCTCGCCATACACATTGACGGGCAGATGGACGCCGCTTCACAAACCGCCGAGGGTGATGAGGGTGCTGAAAACTCTGAGGCCAATGACGCGCATCAGGAACAGGGTGGCTGGCACCCTTTGCAGGAGCAATAAGATGCGCCGCGAGATTGAAAACGCCCAAACATTAGTCGTCAAAATCGGCTCATCCTTGCTGCTCGAAAACAACGCGCTCAACCATAAATGGCTTGCCGCGATGGCCGATGATTTGGCCGCTTATCACGCTGCCGGTAAAAAGCTCATCATCGTCACCTCGGGTGCTGTATCACTGGGCTGTGCCGCGCTTGGTTTCGTACGCGCCGGTCTGTCCCGCGACCAAATGAGCCTTGAGCAAAGCCAAGCCGCGGCCGCTGCCGGTCAAATTGAACTGGCGCAGGGCTGGCGGTCTGTGCTGGCCGAACGCGGATTGGCCGCCGCGCAAATTTTATTAACGGCGGAGGACACTGAACAACGCCGGCGCTATTTAAATGCCCGCCAAACCCTGACTACTTTAATGGCGCATGGCGCGGTGCCGGTCATCAATGAAAATGATACGGTCGCCACGCAAGAATTGCGCTATGGCGATAATGACCGTTTGGCGGCGCGTGTCGCGGCCATGGTTTCGGCTGATTGCCTTCTGCTATTATCAGATATTGACGGGCTATATGATGCCGACCCGACGCGAAATAAAGCGGCAAATTTTATCGATAGCGTGACCCATATTGACGCGCATATTGAGGCCATGGCCGGCGGTACGGGCTCCAGTCACGGTTCGGGCGGCATGGTGACGAAATTGCAGGCAGCTGAAATCGCACAAGGTGCGGGTTGCCATATGGTGCTGGCCAGTGGGCGCGAAAATGCGCCGCTCAGCGCTTTGGCCAATGGCGCGCGTTCCACTGTTTTCATGGCGCATCATAACCCGCATAGCGCCCGGGCCGCGTGGATTGCCGGTGGCTTGCAGCCCGGCGGCTCTTTGCATCTGGATGATGGGGCCGTTACTGCCTTGCACGCCGGTAACTCACTATTGCCGGTCGGGCTGACCGGCTTGGACGGGCATTTTGAGCGCGGCGATTGCGTGGCCCTGCTGGCACCTGACGGGCAAGAAATAGGCCGCGGCCTATCTGCCTATGCAAGCGAAGAGGCAAAGCGTATGGTTGGATTGTCGAGCGAGGCTGTGCAAGACACGCTGGGCTATCGCGGGCGCGATGAGATGGTGCACCGCGATGATATGGTGTTGCACGCCGCGCAAAACAAAAAGGGACTTTAGGGTGAGTGAAGCGAGATGAGTGAAGCGAGATGAGTGAAGCGAGATGAGTGAGGCGCAAAAAATTGATGAGGGTTTGGCCGCCATGATGGCAGAGCTGGGCGTGAAGGCGCGCTGCGCCGGACGCCAATTGGCCACCGCACCGACAGCCGCAAAAAACACGGCTTTGCAAAATGCCGCCAATGAATTGCGCGCTGATGCGGCCAATATTATTGCCGCCAATCAAGAAGACATGAAACTGGCCGAGGCCCAAAATGTCGGCACGGCGCGGCTCGACCGCATCATGCTCGATGAAGCACGCCTCGACGGCATCGCCCAAGCGCTGGAAGCCATTATCAAGCTTGATGATCCGGTCGGTCAATCAATGGCGCAATGGCAGGTCGATAGCGGCCTTGATATTACCCGTGTGCGCGTGCCATTGGGGGTGATTGGGGTGATTTATGAAAGCCGCCCCAATGTCACGGCCGATGCCGCCGCTTTGTGCCTTAAATCGGGCAATGCGGTTATTTTGCGCGGCTCCTCGGAGATTCAAAATTCGGCGCGGCTTATTCATGGCTGCTTTGCCCGCGCGCTCAGGGCTGCCGGTCTCGATGAAAATTGCGTGCAAATTGTTGACACGCCCGATCGCGCCGCCGTCGGCATGATGCTGGCCGGTCTTGACGGCAATATTGATATTATCGTGCCACGGGGCGGCAAGGGTTTGGTTGCACGGGTGCAAGACGAGGCGCGTGTGCCGGTCTTCGCCCATCTTGACGGCGTGTGCCATGTTTATGTTGACGCCGCCGCCGATTTGGATATGGCGCGCGCGGTATTGCTGAACGCCAAAATGCGCCGCACCGGTATTTGCGGTGCCGCCGAAACCCTGCTGGTAGATGAAGCCTGCGCCGACACGCATTTGGCACCCCTCATCAGCGCCCTGCTGGACGCAGATTGCGCCGTGCGCGGCGATGCAGCCGCTCAGAAAGCCGATGCGCGGGTGAGCGCCGCCACTGAAGATGATTGGTATGAGGAATATCTCGATGCGGTGATTGCGGTGAAAACCGTCTCCGGCTTGGATGACGCGGTTGAGCATATTACCCAATATGGCTCGGGCCATACGGAAGCCATTGTGACCGCCAATGCCCAAGCAGCGGAGGATTTCTTGAACCGCGTGGACAGCGCCATTGTGATGCACAATGCCTCGACCCAATTCGCCGATGGCGGCGAGTTTGGTATGGGCGCAGAAATTGGCATAGCAACGGGACGCTTTCATGCACGCGGCCCGGTGGGGCTAGAGCAGTTGACCAGTTTTAAATATGCCGTGCGCGGCAGTGGCCAGACGCGCCCCAAATAGCTGATGCGCAGCTCCGCCCCGCCCAAATTTTTTCCCGGTGCAAAAGTGGCCTTGTTTGGCGGCAGTTTTGACCCGCCGCATGACGGCCATGCTCTGGTCGCCAAAGCGGCTTTGCGCGCCCTCAGCGTCGATTATGTGTGGTGGCTGGTAAGCCCGCAAAATCCGCTTAAAAGCCATCAGCCCGGCCCCATCGCGACACGCCTCGCCAATGTGCGGCACATGACCGGCGATTTACCAGAGGCGCGCCGGTTTATCGTCACTGACGAAGAGCGACGGCTGGGCACACAATTTGCCATTGATACGGTGCGGGCGCTGAAGGCCGCTTACCCACATGTCGATTTTATCTGGCTCATTGGGGCCGACAGTTTGGCGCAAATGCATCGCTGGAAAAATTGGCAGCATATGATGGCTGAAATTCCGATGGCGGTTTATCCGCGTCCCGGCTTTGCGCACAAAGCCGCTTTATCGCCGGCGGCGCGGGCTTTCGAATGGGCCCGTTTGCCTGGTGCGGCGGCGGCGCAATTACCGCTTTATCAGGCTCCGGCTTGGGTGGTATTGGACGGCGCGCGCTCATCGCTCGCCTCCTCCGGCTTGCGCAAAGCCGCAAAAACGGCTGCCAAAAGAAACCCGGGAAAAGACACGAAAAAGGGCGATTGAATTGCCGCGCCAATATGGGCTAATCTATTCATGTGGCAACTGATTGCCACGCCAATCGTGTCAAGCAAAGTGAGGAAACGCTCTGACTGACAAGCAGCCACAGGCAAAAACGAAACGCCCCGACATCGAAGATGGCGCGCTTCACCAAATGGTTCTGACCAGCCTTGATGATGATCTGGCGCAGAATATCGTTACCATAAATTTGAATGGAAAATCGGCTTTGGCCGACCATATGGTCGTTGCCACGGGCCGTTCAAAGCGCCATGTCAGCGCGCTGGCCGACCATCTTTTGCGCAAGCTGAAAGAAAGCGGCGAGAAAAACATCCGCACAGAAGGCCAAAACACCGGTGATTGGGTGCTGGTCGATGCCGGTGATGTTGTCGTGCATATCTTCCGCGAAGAAGTGCGCGAGTTTTACGGTATTGAAAAAATGTGGGCCACAGAAGCCGAAACCAAAGCTTATAATCCCGACGCCGAAAAACATTCGGCCGGTCTGACTGCGTAGAACCGATGCGCCTAAGCCTATTGGCTGTCGGCCAAATGCGGGGCGCAGCGGAAGCCCCTTTGTTCGATGATTACGCATCGCGTATTGCCAAAAGCGGACGCGCCATCGGCCTTGACGGGCTGCAGCTCACTGAAATCAAAGACCATCATGACGCGACCGCCAAACTGCATGCGGCGCTCGACGCGCATAAAGGGTTTTGCGTCTTCCTCGACGAAGGCGGTGAGGATTGGACAAGCCGCCAAATGGCCGAAAAAATCAGCCATTGGCGCGACACAAATCGCGGCGATGCGTTATTTGTCATCGGCCCGGCCGATGGATTTCCAAGCGCTTTGAAAGCGCGCGCCGATATGACCCTTTGCATGGGCAAAATGACCTGGCCGCATATGCTGGCCCGGGTGATGCTGGCCGAACAATTATGGCGCGCCATTTCCATTTTGACCGCACATCCGTATCATCGGGACTGATATGAAACGCGCCCTCACCCTTTTGATACTCCTCCTCAGCGCCCCCGCTTTGGCGCAACAAAATGCGCCACGGAGCGGCGATTTAAAAAAACTCGACGCGCTAAATGAAGAAATTGAGGACCGTAAAGACCGCCAAGCCACGTTGAAAGCCACGGCGGCGCGGCTGAAAGACCAGCAGAAAGCCTTGCAACGCCGCACCATTGCATTGGCGCGCGACCTACAAAATATCGATGCCGAGCGCGACCGCTTGGAAGATCGTCTGGCCGAATTGGCGGTGACGGAAAATCAATTTGATGAAGCCTTGCAAAATGACCGCGCCGCCTTGGCGCGCTTGCTGGCCGGTTTGCAAGCCATGCAAAAACAACCTGCCCCGGCTTTTGCCGTGCATGCCGAGGACGCCTTGTCGGCCGTGCAAGGGGCGGTTGTGATGGCGGCTGTTGTGCCCGGCATGCAGGAACGGGCCGATGAATTGCGCGACCGCTTGACCGAATTGGCCGCTTTGCGCGCGCGTATGGACCGCCAGTCAGAGGCGCTGATTACCGCCGAGCAAGATGCCGCCACAGCGCGTGCAGATTTGAACAAGGCCTTGAGCGATAAAGCCGCGGCTGAGAAGAAGACCCGCCATGCCGCGGCGCGTGAGGCCGAAGCCATAGCACGACTGGTGGCTGAGGCGCGCGATTTGCGCGATTTGACCCGCCGCCTTGAAACCCGCACGGCGGGCGAGTTCAAAGGCGGTGCTTTTGGCGATGCGCGCGGGCTTTTGCCGCTGCCGGTGACCGGTCAAGTGGTGGCCGGTTTCGGACAACGCAATGAAAACGGTGTGCGCCAGCAAGGCCTGTCAATTTCAGGCCGCCCAGGCGCGCAAATTAACGCCCCCTATGACGGGCTGGTTTTATATAGCGGGCCGTTTCGTCAATATGGCGAGATTGTCATCATCTCATTGGCCGATGGGTTTCAAATGATATTGGCCGGACTGGCCGATAGCGGGGTTTATGTTGGCCAAGAAATTCTTGCCGGTGAACCGATGGGTGTTCTTCCAGGCACACAATCACACGAAAATCACCATTTGGGGTCTTCGACTTCCGGTCGCAGTCAGCTATATATGGAATTGAGATTTGACGGTCGGCCCATTGACCCGTCGCCCTGGTTGAAAACCGGGCTTGAAAACGGGTTTAACGGGCAGGCGAAAGGATAAGAATATGCTGATTTCAACAGGCATGACGCGCCGCGCGCGCCATTTCATCCGGGTGCTGGTTTTATCGGTGCCCCTCATCATCGCGGGCAGTCCTGCGTCGAGCGAAAAACGTCTCGACGAACAAGAGCTTTATAATCAACTGACCCTATTTGGCGACGTGTTGGAACAAGTGCGCCGTAATTATGTTGATGCACCCTCCGACAAAGAGCTTATCGAGGCCGCGCTATCGGGCATGATGGCATCGCTGGACCCGCATTCGGCCTATTTGCCACCCAAAAACTTTGAGGATATGCAGGTTGAAACCAAAGGCGAATTTGGCGGGCTAGGCATTGAGGTCACGATGGAAAACGGCTTGGTGAAAGTCATTGCGCCGATTGATGATACCCCCGCCAGCCGCGCAGATATGCGTCCGAATGACCTGATTTCCGAGCTTGATGGCAAGCCGGTTCTCGGTCTTACCCTATCGGAAGCGGTTGAACTAATGCGCGGCGAAAAAGGCAAGCCCATCACCTTAACGGTTTTGCGCGAGGGCGAAAAAGAGCCGCTGGAAATTGTCATTATCCGCGACACAATCCGCATTCGAGCCGTGCGCACGCGCGTTGAAGGACCGGATAAAAACATCGCCTATATTCGTCTGACGACTTTTAACTCGCAGACCACGAAGAATTTGAAAAAAGCCTTTAACAGCCTGCCCGCCGAAATTGGCAGCAAAAGCCTCGCCGGATATATTATTGACCTGCGCAATAATCCGGGCGGCTTGCTGCGCGAAGCCATTTCAGTGTCCGACACCATGCTGGACCGCGGCGAAATTGTCTCGACACGCGGGCGCAATGGCGATGACAGCTCGCGTTTTTCAGCGCGACGCGGCGACATGGCTCGCGGTTTGCCGATTGTTGTGATGATCAATGGCGGTTCGGCCTCGGCCTCTGAAATTGTCGCCGGTGCGCTGCAAGACCACCACCGCGCCGTCATTATGGGCACACAAAGTTTTGGCAAAGGCTCGGTGCAATCGATTATGCCGCTGGGCAATGATGGTGCGCTTCGCATGACCACAGCGCGCTATTTCACCCCGTCGGGCCGCTCCATTCAGGCCAAGGGCATCACCCCAGATATTATCGCCGAGCAAGAATTGCCCGAAGAATTGCAAGGCCGCGAAGGTCGCCGTGAGGCTGATTTGCGCGGCGCATTGGACGGCAAAGATATTGACGGCTCGTCCAATGGCGGTGCACCCGATGAAGGCAAAGAGCAAAAGCGCAAAAACCCGATAGCTTTCATTCCGCCCAAGCCGGAAGACGATAAGCAATTGCAAGATGCTATTGAGCTGCTTATCGGCTTGCGCGAAACCGCCAGCGGCAACACCCCACCCAATTCGTAAAAAAGGCGCAACCATGACTGCCTATAATGCCCCTGATTTTCCGCCCGACCATGTGGCGCACCGGCTAGGCTGGCGGCCTTGTGCCGGGATTGCGCTATTTAATGATGAAGGCAAAGTTTTTTGTGGCAAAAGACGCCCCAATAATCTGCTCGCCAATGCGCCGCTCAATAGCCATTTATGGCAATTACCACAAGGTGGGATTGACGCCGGTGAAGCCCCCGTTAATGCGGCGTTTCGGGAATTGGCTGAAGAAACTGGCATTCGCTCGGCCCGGCTGATTTATGAATTGCCCGATTGGTTGCGTTATGATTTGCCCGAGAGCCTTATCGGCACGGCCCTCAAAGGGCGCTTTCGTGGCCAAAAACAAAAATGGTTCGCCATGCAATTTACCGGCAGGGATGATGAGATTGACCTCACCGCGCATCGTCAGATTGAATTTGACGACTGGGCTTGGCGCAGTCTGGACGATTGCGTGGCGGATGTGATTGCTTTCAAGAAACCAATTTATCAAGAATTGGCGACGCGGTTTGCCCATTTGCAGCGCGCGCCTTTGATTTGATCCATCATGAACCCTACCGACACAGCTGACACCGCCCTCCCGCTTATCGATTTTGCCGCGTTTCAAACCGGCACAGGCGACGCGCGGGCGCGCATCGCCGCGGAAATCGGTGCGGCCTGCCGCAAGGATGGGTTTTTCGCCCTGGCCAATCACGGCATAGCGCAGGCCAATATCAATGCCGCTTTCGACATGGCGTCACTTTTTTTTGACCTGCCCGAAAGCGACAAAGCCGCCATTGCGATTGACCGTTCAGCGTGCCATCGCGGCTGGTTCGGCCGCGGCACTGAGGTGCTGGATAAAATCGGTCAGCCGCAAGGCGATCGGAAAGAAGGCTTGAAGATAGGCCGCGACTTGCCGCCCGACCATCCCCGCGTCAAAGCCGGTGTGCCCTTGCATGGCCCCAATCAATGGCCCGCCGAGACCGACAACATTGAGGGTTTTCGCGCCATTATGCAGACGCTTTATGCCGATTGCGAGGCCCTGTCGCGTCGGTTGATGCAGGCCTTTGCCCTGTCACTGGCGCTGGAGGCGGATTATTTTGACCGCTGGCTGAGCGAACCTATGGCCACTTTGGGGCCATTGCGTTATCCGCCATTCACTGATGCGGATGACAAAGCCTTGCTGTCGGCCGGGCCGCATACGGATTTTGGTTGTTTGACGCTGCTATTCCAACATGATGCGCCGGGCCTTGAAATTCAGACCGCCAATGGCGACTGGCACAATGTGCCGCTCATACGCGAGCATGTGGTGGTTAATATTGGCGATATGATGCAACACTGGACCGGTGGGCGTTACGCCTCAACCGTGCATCGCGTGGTTAATCGCAGCGCGCAGACGCGCCATTCCATCGCCTATTTCTTTGACCCCGACCCTGATGCAGACCTATCGCCCTTGCCGGGCTGCGGCACGACACAGGCAGCGCCACTTACCGCGCTTGAGCATTTGCTGGGTAAAATCGGTGACAGTTTCGATTATATCGACACGCCATAAAAAAACGCGCCGATGCGGCGCGTTTTAATTTTAGCGAAATGTGTCGGCTAGTCGCTGATGGTCTCAGCCAACACCGTCACGCCTTCCGGCGTTACATCGACAAAGCCGCCATCAAGCTCAAAGAGCTGACTTTTTCCATCATTTTCTACGCTCAGCGTCCCGGCACGCAACATTGCCATAAAGGGCGCGTGTTTGGGTAGGACACCGAAATCGCCTTCGGCACCCGGCACTTGCACCGCATCAACATCAGCGGACAGCACCAGACGCTCGGGACTGACCAAATCAAATTTCAGCTTATCAGCCATGCTTTAAATCCTTAGGCCGCTTCCGCAGCCCCTAACCTTAGGCCGCTTCCGCAGCCATTGCTTCGGCTTTGGCGATCGCATCTTCAATAGTGCCGACCATGTAGAATGCGGCTTCCGGCAAATCGTCATAATCGCCCGCACACAGGCCTTTAAAGCCTTTAATCGTATCGGCCAAATCAACCAAAATACCCGGCGAACCGGTGAAAATTTCAGCCACGTGGAAAGGCTGCGACAGGAATTTTTCAATTTTCCGGGCGCGGTTCACCACCAGCTTGTCTTCTTCCGACAATTCATCCATGCCCAAAATAGCAATAATGTCTTGCAGGGATTTATATTTTTGCAGAATTTCCTGCACTTCACGCGCGACCTGATAATGCTCGTCACCAACAACCCGCGGCTCCAGAATACGGCTGGTTGAATCGAGCGGGTCAACCGCAGGATAAATGCCTTTTTCCGAAATGGCGCGCGACAGAACCGTCGTCGCATCCAAATGAGCAAACGAGGCAGCGGGTGCCGGGTCGGTCAAGTCATCGGCCGGCACATAAATCGCCTGCACAGATGTGATCGAACCTTTGGTGGTGGTCGTAATACGCTCTTGCAACGCGCCCATATCGGTCGCCAATGTCGGCTGATATCCCACAGCTGATGGAATACGCCCCAACAGTGCCGACACTTCCGAACCGGCTTGGGTAAAGCGGAAAATATTATCGACAAAGAACAACACATCCTGACCTTCATCGCGGAAGTTTTCCGCAACCGTCAAACCGGTCAAGGCCACACGCGCGCGCGCGCCGGGCGGTTCGTTCATTTGTCCATAAACCAGCGCACATTTCGAACCCTCGCCGCCTTTTTCGACATTCACGCCGGACTCAATCATTTCCCAATACAGGTCATTACCTTCACGGGTCCGCTCACCAACACCGGCAAACACCGAATAACCACCATGCGCTTTCGCAACATTGTTAATCAGCTCCATAATCAGAACCGTTTTGCCCACACCGGCACCGCCAAACAGGCCAATCTTACCGCCCTTGGCGTAAGGGGCGAGCAGGTCAACAACCTTAATGCCGGTGACCAGCAATTCAGCTTCGGTCGATTGCTCAACAAATTCCGGTGCCTCTTGGTGAATGGCGCGGGTGACCTTGGCTTCCACCGGACCGGCTTCGTCAACCGGTTCACCGATAACATTAATGATACGCCCCAAAGTCGCTTCACCGACCGGCACGGAAATCGGCGCGCCCGTATCGGTGACCACTTGTCCGCGCACCAGACCTTCACTCGAATCCATCGCGATCGTGCGCACTGTGCGTTCACCCAGATGCTGCGCAACTTCCAAAACCAGACGAATATCGCCATTTTGAGTTTCCAGCGCGTTCAGAATTTCCGGCAATTCACCGTCAAACTGCACGTCAACAACAGCGCCGATAACTTGGCTAATCTTGCCTGTTCCTGCTGATTTCTGCTCTGCCATAATCTTGTCCTCGTCCTTTTCCTATCCCTAAAGCGCTTCGGCGCCCGAGATAATTTCAATCAATTCTTTGGTAATTTGCGCCTGACGCGACCGGTTATAAGTGATGCTCAGACTGTCAATCATTTCGCCCGCATTCCGCGTTGCATTATCCATCGCGCTCATCCGTGCGCCCTGCTCACTGGCGGCGTTTTCCAATAAAGCCCGCAAGATTTGCACGGCGATATTGCGCGGCAAAAGCGCGTCGAGAATCTCGTTTTCTTCCGGCTCATAATCATAGGCCGCGCCACCAAGATCGGGGGTTTCGGCCGTATCGAAACTGGCCGGAATGATTTGCAGGCCGGTCGGGATTTGGCTGATGACATTTTCATAGCGCGAATAATACAATGTGCAAACATCGAAGCCGTCAGCCTCAAAATCACTGAGCACACGCTCGGCAACTTCTTGGGCTTGGTCGAACCCAATGCTTTTCATGCCCTGATAGGAAATCGGTTCGCGCAATTCATTGGTGAAATAGCGCTTCAGCACATCATGGCCTTTGCGACCGACGCATAAAATCTCAACTTTTTTGCCATCGCTTATCAGCTTTTTCGCATCCTCGCGCGCCAGACGCGCAATCGAGGAATTAAAGCCGCCGCAAAGACCGCGCTCGGCGGTCGCGACAATCAGCAAATGACGCTTATCGCTACCTGTTCCGGCGAGCAATTTCGGCGCACTTTCTGCATCCGTGATACCCGATGCCAGATTGCCCAACACAGCGCCCATGCGGTCAGCATAGGGGCGTGCCGCTTCGGCCGCTTCTTGCGCACGGCGCAATTTAGAGGCGGCCACCATTTGCATGGCCCGGGTAATCTTTTGCGTCGCCTGAACGCTGGCGATGCGATTACGAAGCTCTTTCAAAGATGCCATTTGGCTGTCCTTAAACTGTTAACGCTAACGCTTAAGCGAAGCTCGCTGCATATTCGTCGACAACTTTTTTCAAAGCTGCCTCGGTTGTGTCCGACAATTCCTTCTCGGCGCGCACGGCGTCAAGAATCTCGCTGTGGCTGCCATGCACTTTTTCAAGCAGACCTTGCTCGAACGCGCTGACCTGCGACACATCCAGCGCATCGAGATAGCCGTTCACACCGGCATAAATCACCACAACTTGCTCTTCCACTTTCAGCGGTGAGAATTGCGCTTGTTTCAGCAATTCGGTCAAACGTTCACCACGGCGCAGCAATTGCTGGGTCGAGGCGTCGAGGTCTGAGCCGAACTGGGCAAAGGCTGCCATTTCGCGATACTGCGCCAGCTCACCCTTAATTTTACCGGCAACCTGTTTCATCGCCTTAATTTGCGCCGATGAGCCCACACGTGACACGGACAGGCCAACATTCACCGCCGGGCGAATGCCTTGATAAAATAATTCGGTTTCAAGGAAAATCTGACCATCAGTGATGGAGATTACATTGGTCGGAATATAGGCCGACACGTCATTGGCCTGTGTTTCAATAATCGGCAGCGCCGTCATCGAACCGGCACCAAAATCATCATTCAGCTTGGCAGCGCGCTCCAGCAGGCGTGAGTGCAAGAAGAACACATCGCCCGGATAGGCTTCGCGGCCCGGCGGGCGGCGCAGCAAAAGTGACATTTGACGATAAGCAACAGCCTGTTTCGACAAATCATCATAAGTGATGAGCGCGTGCATGCCATTGTCACGGAAATATTCTGCCATGGTGCAACCGGTGAACGGTGCCAAGAACTGCAATGGCGCCGCTTCGGAAGCGGTGGCAGCGACAACGATGGAATATTTCATCGCGTCATTTTCTTCCAGCGTTTTCACGATTTGCGCCACAGTTGAGCGCTTCTGGCCGATGGCGACATAAACGCAATAAAGTTTCGCGCTTTCGTCGTCGCCTTCATTGATCGCTTTTTGGTTTAGGATTGAGTCAATGGCGATGGCGGTTTTACCGGTTTGACGGTCACCAATCACCAGCTCGCGTTGGCCGCGACCGACCGGAATAAGCGCATCGACGGCTTTCAAACCGGTTTGCATCGGCTCGTGCACGGATTTACGCGGGATAATGCCCGGCGCCTTCACATCCACTTTCATATTGGCTTCGGCTTCAATCGGGCCTTTGCCATCAAGCGGATTGCCCAGCGGGTCAACAACGCGCCCCAGCAAACCTTTGCCGACCGGCACAGACACAATGTCACCGGTCCGCTTGACCGTATCACCTTCGCGAATATCGCGGTCAGAGCCGAACACCACGGCACCGACATTGTCTTCTTCAAGGTTCAGCGCCATGCCGCGCGTGCCGCCCGGAAACTCAACCATTTCACCGGCTTGCACATTATCAAGGCCATAAATGCGGGCAATCCCGTCACCGACCGAGAGAACCTGACCGATTTCGGAAACTTCCGATTTTTGGTCGAACCCTTTGATCTGTTCCTTAAGAATGGAAGAAATTTCAGATGCTTTAATATCCATCAGTCTGGCCTCACCTTTTTCGAGCCGCTTCAGCCTTCATTGAGAGCGGTTTTTAGAGAATTCAATTTTGTTCGAAGCGAGCCATCAATCATCCGGCTGCCCAATTTTACCACCATGCCGCCCAATAGGTCAGCATCGGTTTGGTTTTTTACAATGACGTTTTTACCGGCCGCTTTTTCAAGCTCGGCTTTCAGCGCATCGATTTGACCGGCGCTTAAATCGCGCGCCGAGGTTACACGTGCGACAATCTCATCGCGCGCGGCGGCGACCAATGCGCCATATTGTGCGGCCATATCAGCCAACGCAAAAGCGCGACGTTTGGCGACCACCAAAGCGGCGAAATTGCGCACCAATTGATGCGCACCGGCTTTGTCGAGCACGGCGTCCAAAGCCCCCGCCTGTTCCTCGGCATTGATAACCGGGCTTTTCAGCAATTTTTGGAGGTCTTCAGTGCCGTCAATCAGGGTTTTCAGCGCGGCAAGGTCATCGGCCAGCTTATTTTGGTCAGCCTCGCCCATTTCTTGCGCCAATTCAAACATGGCCACCGCATAGCGTCCGGCCAGTCCTCCAATCACACTTTCTTCAGCAGACAAGGATTTATCCCATTGTTGGGCGGCATATCAGCAGAAAGACCACTTTACGACACACACCGCGCGAGCAAAAATTTGAGCGAAAAAACACGTCTTTTCGCCATTTCTGGCATGTGCAGTATCACGTCCAAAAGGCGCTTGCAATACATGTTTTCGGGTTATTTACAGGCGGTTCAAATGGTCACAGTCACAGAAAATTATATGGGTCAATATCGACCGAAAGGCGCACCGAGCCGCGCGGTTTGGCCTGCGCCAGCCAATCCCCGATAAAGCCTTGTAATGGCGCATTTCTGCCGGCCTTCAATAAAAACCGATAACGATAGCGATTGCGAATGCGCGCAATCGGCGCCGGCGCTGGCCCCAAAACCTGCACCCCCTTATGTGCCGGAATTTTTCCGGCCAACTGACGCACAAAAGCCATGCCTTCATCGGGGCTGGTGGCCGACACAATCAGTGCCGCAAGGCGTCCAAAAGGCGGCATTTTAGCCATTTCGCGCGCCATAATTTCGCGCTCAAAAAATCCGTCACGATCGCCCGAGGCCAAGGCCTGCAAAACCGGATGCTCGGGCATATGGCTTTGCAACATGGCAAATCCCTGCACATCGGCGCTGCGCCCCGACCGACCGGCCACTTGGCTCAATAATTGATAGGTTCGCTCAGCAGCGCGCAAATCACCATTGCCCAACCCCAAATCAGCATCAACCACACCAACAAAACTCAACTGCGGAAAATGATGCCCCTTGGCGACAATTTGCGTGCCGACGATAATATCTGCCTCACCGGCGCTAATGCGTTCAATGGCATCGCGCATAGCCGCCACCCCGCCCATATCAGATGACAGAATCACTGTGCGCGCATCGGGAAAGTGACCGGTAATCTCTTCGGTGATGCGCTCCACCCCGGGCCCGCATGCCGCCAGCTTATCGGCTTCGCCGCAGCTGTGACAAATATCCGGCACGGCTTCCATATGGCCACAATGATGGCATTGCAATTGTTTGCGGAAACGATGCTCAACCATCCATGCGTCGCAATCGGGACAAGCATAGCGGTGACCGCAAGCGCGGCATAGGGTAAGCGGGGCGTAACCGCGACGGTTCAAAAACAACAAAGCCTGTTCGCCGCGCTCTATCGCTGCGCCGACACGCGCAACCATTTGTGGCACCAACCAAGCCCCGCGCGGCGGTTGATCGGCGCGCATATCGACCAGTTCAATCTCAGGCAATTGCGCCGCGCCGTGACGCGCCGTCAGGCGATGCGCTTGATAGCGCCCATCGCGGGCATTGACATAAGTTTCCAAAGACGGCGTCGCCGTCGATAAAACAACGGCGCATTCGGCCAATTGCGCCCGCACCACGGCCATATCGCGGGCATTGTAAATCACCCCGTCTTCTTGCTTAAAGCCGCCATCATGTTCTTCATCGACAATAATCACGCCCAAATCGCGCCATGGCAAAAACAAAGCCGAGCGCGCACCGACCAAAACCGAGACGCGGTTTTCAGCCAATTCACGCCATGTGCGCCGCCGCTCGGTCGGGCTGAGCCCCGAATGCCAAAGCGAGGGCGCGCACCCGAAACGCGCCTCAAATCGATCAAGAAATTGCGTGGTCAAAGAAATTTCAGGCAACAGCACCAATGCCTTTTTGCCCAATTCCAAGGCCTGCGCAATCGCCTCAAAATAAACTTCTGTCTTACCCGCACCGGTCACCCCATCGAGCAAATGGGTGGTAAAATCATCGGCGTGCACCGCCGCGCGCAACGCCGATGCGACCTCACTTTGCTGGGCAGATAGGGCGGTTTGATGATGCGCCGCGTCGGGCATGTCGAATTTAATATCACCGGGCAATTCATGGGCCGTTAAATGCCCACCGCCGATCAGCGTCTTGACCACCGAGCCGCTGACCCCGGCAATGCGCGCCAATTCGGGCGGTGTCATCGCCCCGCGCTCGGTCAAAGCGTCAAAAACCTTCTGCCGCGCCGCTGTCATTTTTGCAGGCCGCGTTTCGCCCGCCTCATAAACCACGAGCGGTTTAGGTGGGGCGAAGGCCGCCGGCACGCGCATCACTTGGCGCAATACGGCGCCGGGCGGCGACATAACATAATTGGCGACCCAATCGACAAAGCGACGCAATTCCTCAGCCAGAGGCGGCACATCACAAATATCAGCGATCGGTTTGATTTTATGCGGCGCAGCATCGCCAAGCGCGTCGCCCCATACCACACCATAAACCTCGCGGGGGCCCAAAGGCACACGCACAATCGTGCCCGGCACAACCGCCATATTGGCCGGCACAGCGTAGTCATAAGGGCCCGGTAGCGCTAAGGGAATCAAGACGGAAACAGTTTGCATGGCTGCACTGTCGGTCATGCGCCGCTTAATTTCAAGACGGCTTGCGCGAAGCTAGGCGCTGGTGCAAGCTGCACGCAACAGATAAGCCATTGTGGACAGGAGTAACTCATGAAATTTTTCGTCGATAGCGCAGACACTGGGGCGATAGCCGATTTGGCCGCGACCGGCATGGTTGATGGCGTGACCACCAACCCTTCACTGGTTGCCAAATCAGGGCGCGACTTTAAGGAGCTGGTGGCGGAAATTTGCGAGCTTGTGCCGGGGCCGGTATCGGCTGAGGTAACCGCATTGGAAGCCGATGCCATGCTGAAGGAAGCCGATGAGCTATTGGCCATTGCCGATAATGTTTGCATTAAAGTGCCGTTGACATGGGACGGGTTGAAAGCAACACGCGCTTTGGCCGATCGGGGCAAAATGGTCAATGTGACCTTGTGCTTCTCCGCCAATCAAGCGTTGCTGGCGGCAAAAGCCGGTGCTGCTTTCATTTCCCCCTTTGTCGGGCGGCTGGACGATATTGGCGCGGACGGCATGGGTCTGATTGGTGAGATTCGCCAAATCTATGACAATTATCCTGAGCTCGAAACGGAAATTCTGGTCGCGTCTGTGCGCAGCCCCGAACATATGCGCGCATCGGCGCTTATCGGGGCGGATGTCGCGACCCTGCCGCCAGAGGTTTTGAAAAGCCTCATCAGCCACCCGCTAACCGATAAAGGGCTGGAGGCGTTTCTCGCTGATTGGCAGAAATCCGGCCAGTCTATCGCGTGATGGGGACGGCTCGATAATGCGCGTCGTATGACTAAAGCCCAACAGGGAGAAAAAAGCAGCGCCGCCGATCTGTTGCGTGACTGGCGCGTTATGATGCGCGACCAGTTACGCATGAGCGACCACACCATTTCAGCCTATTGCCGCGACGCCGCCACCTTTATCGACTTTCTGAAAACCCATTTGGGGCATGAGCCTTATGGCGCGGATTTTACCGCACTGCATGTGCGGGATGTGCGTGCCTTTATGGCGGCGCGACGCAATGAGGGTGTCAGCGCACGCTCGCTCAATCGCACCCTCTCGGCTTTGCGCCATTTTGTCGATTATCTGCAATCGCGCAATATGGAGATCAGCAGTGCGTTTAGCGCGCTAAGCGGGGCGAAAACCCGCGCCGGACTGCCGCGCCCGGTGGCTGAAAATGATGTGGCGCGGCTCATTCAATGCGCCCTCGACACGCCGCGACATGATTGGGTGGCGCGGCGCGACGCGGCTTTGCTGACGCTATTATACGGCACGGGCTTGCGCATTTCAGAAGCGCTATCCTTGACCCGGCAAGATATTGAAGACGCCGACACTATGCTGCGCGTCACCGGCAAGGGCGGCAAACAGCGCGATGTGCCGATGCTGCCTCTGGTGACCCAAGCGCTTAATGATTATCTGGCGGCCCAACCTTTTGGTCTGCGCCGCGAGGATAAGATTTTTCGTGGCACACGCGGCGGCGCGTTGGCCCCGCGGCAGGCTCAATCCATGCTGGCCGGTTTGCGCCGCGCCATTGGCCTACCCGATAATGTGACGCCGCATGCCTTGCGCCATAGCTTTGCCAGCCATCTTCTATCGGGCGGCGGCGACCTGCGCACCATTCAGGAATTGCTGGGCCATGCGCAACTCAGCTCGACACAAATTTACACGCAAGTTGACGAAGCAGCTTTGTTGGCGGTTTACGATAAGGCGCATAAGCGCAAATAAAATCGCTACATATGAAGCGCGCGATTATCGACCGCCAAGGCCGCCTCTTTAACCGCTTCGGTGAGGGTCGGATGCGCATGACATGTGCGTGCAATATCCTCGGCACTGGCTGAGAACTCCATCGCCACAGCCGCCTCGGCAATCATGTCACCGGCCTGTGCGCCCAAAATATGCACACCCAAAACCTTATCGCTTGCCGCATCGGCCAGAATTTTCACAAAACCGTCCGTCGTGCCATTGACCTTGGCCCGGCCATTGGCGGTGAAAGGAAATTTACCGACCTTAAAGTCAATGCCCGCTTCTTTCAGTTCTTCTTCCGACCGCCCGACCCACGCCACTTCCGGCGCGGTATAAACGACAGAGGGAATGACATCATAATTCACATGGGCGGGTTTGCCGGCCAAATGCTCAGCCAGCGCGACACCCTCATCTTCGGCCTTATGCGCCAGCATCGGCCCGGCAATCACATCGCCAATCGCATAAACGCCATCAATATTGGTTTTGAAATGCGCATCGGTTTCAACCCGACCCACACCGTCAAGTGCCACGCCAATGGCCTCCAATCCCAGACCGTGCGTATGCGGGCGACGGCCAATGGCAACCAGCGCGTGGTCCGCGCTCAGCGTCTCCTCATCGCCCTCACCCGATGCCGGCGCAAGCGTGAGTTTGACCGAGCTTTTAAGCGCTTTGGCAGCCGTTACTTTTTTGCCAAGCATGAATTTAATGCCCTGTTTTTTCAAAACCCGCTGAAAGTTTTTTGCCATATCGGCATCCATGCCCGGCGTGATGCGGTCCAGAAATTCAATAACCGTCACCTCTGCGCCGAGGCGTTTCCAAACCGAGCCAAGCTCCAATCCGATAATACCGGCCCCGATAATGGCCAAATGTTTCGGGACTTTTTTCAAAGACAAAGCACCGGTGGAGGACACAATGCGCGCCTCATCAACCTCAATGCCGGGCAAGGGCGTGACCTCAGAACCGGTGGCGATAACGATGTTTTTGGCGCTCAAACCGCGCGTCCCACCG
Organism: Alphaproteobacteria bacterium; assembly: GCA_022426245.1. GTDB lineage: Bacteria > Pseudomonadota > Alphaproteobacteria > RS24 > RS24 > UBA8337. The sequence continues at coordinate 27,381 of JAKMDW010000007.1, forward strand.
GCCAGCAGCGCGACCTCAATTTGACCGGGCGCGATTATTTTGGCCGCGCCTTCAATTTCTTCGACTTTGTTCTTTTTAAACAAAAAGCGCACGCCGTCCGTATTGCCGTTCACGCCATTGGATTTATAGGCCATCATTTTTTCAAGATCGAGTTTCACCGAACCGAATTGGATGCCCATCTCTGCGGCATGGGCCGCTTCGGCATAAACCTCCGAGGCGTGCAAGAGGGCTTTTGAGGGGATGCAGCCAACATTCAAACATGTCCCGCCCGGCGCGCCACGCTTGTCGATGCAGGCAACTTTCAAACCCAATTGGGCCGCACGAATGGCGCATACATAGCCACCGGGACCGGCCCCAATGACCACCAAATCGAAATTATTCTCGTCGCTCATTTTTGCCTCAATCAGGGTCTAAATATCCAGCAGCATGCGCTCTGGGTTTTCCAAACATTCTTTAACGCGCACCAAAAAAGTCACCGCTTCTTTGCCATCTACAATGCGGTGGTCATAAGACAGCGCCAGATACATCATCGGGCGCACAACCACCTCGCCTTCGACCACAACCGGGCGGTCTTGGATTTTATGCATGCCCAGAATGCCCGATTGCGGCATATTCAAAATCGGCGTGCTCATCAAGGAGCCGTAAACGCCGCCATTTGACATGGTGAAAGTGCCACCTTGCAAATCCTCAAGGGATAATTTTGCGTCGCGCGCCTTGCGGCCCATTTCAGCCACGGCCAGTTCAATATCGGCCAAGCCCATATTCTGCACATCGCGGATGACGGGCACGACCAGACCTTTTTCCGTGCCGACCGCAACGCCCATATTTATGAAGTTTTTATAGATGATTTCATCATCGGCAATCTCGGCATTGACCGCCGGAATTTCGCGTAAGGCAGTGACACAAGCGCGGGCAAAAAAGCTCATAAAGCCAAGCCGCGCACCATATTTTTGCTCAAATAAATCCTTATAGTCGCGCCGTAGCTGCATCAGCGCGCCCATATCAACCTCATTAAATGTGGTTAATTGCGCCGCCGTATTTTGACTTTCTTTCAAGCGCGCCGCGATGGTTTTTCTAAGACGGGTCATTTTAACCCGCTCCTCGCGCACGCCGATAGAGGCCGCGGCAGGCATGTCAGGCGACGGGGCGGCGGGCGCAGAAGCAGCCGGCGTCGCAGCGGCGGCCATAGCATCTTGCTTGGTCAAACGCCCGCCTTTGCCGGTGCCGCTAATTTGTGAGGGGTCAAGCCCATGTTCTTCAACAACGCGGCGCACAGCGGGCGACAAATCGCTGGTATCAGCAACCGGTGCAGAAGATGCAGCCGGTGCAGAAGATGCAGCCGGTGCAGCACTGGCTGCTTCGGCTGCTATTTCAGGTGCTTTTTCCGCTTCAGGTGCAGCGGCGGCAATGCTGACCTCTCCACTGCCTTCCCCGATAGAGCCCAGCAATGCGCCGACCTCAACCGTTTCCCCCTCAGCGACGGCGACTTCGGCCAATACGCCTGCGCTTTGCGCCGGCACTTCAATGGTCACTTTGTCAGTTTCCAATTCACACAGCGGTTCATCAATCGCCACTGCATCACCCGGCTTTTTATACCATTGCGCAATCGTCGCTTCGGTGATGGACTCGCCCAATGTGGGGACCCGAATTTCACTGGACATTATTATTCTCCATTTCGGCTAGTGGGCCGCGCCCTAAGCAAATTCTCATTTCGGCGCTCATTCTATCGCATCCTTCAGCGCAGCATTCACCAACGCTTCCTTTTGTTCCATATGACGGCTCATCAATCCGCTGGCGGTAGAGGCCGAGGCGCGTCGACCCGCATAGGTCACGCGTTTATGTTTTGCGCCCAAAGTGGTTAGCACATCTTCCAATTCGGGTTCGATAAAGTTCCACGCGCCCATATTACGCGGCTCTTCTTGACACCACACCATTTCGGCATGCGCCATCGGTTCCAGCTCAGCCAGCAATGGCCCATGCGGCACCGGATAAAGCTGCTCGAGACGCATCAGATAAACATCGTCGATATTTTCCGCTTCGCATTTTTCCAATAGGTCGAAATAAACCTTGCCCGAACAGATAACGACACGGCGAATATCCTTGGCCGGCTTCAGCGCACCGGCGCTGTCGCTTTTATTCGGTGTGCGTTCATCGCGGCCATCCCACAAAACCCGGTGGAAGGATGAACCCGACGCCATATCGTCGAGATGAGAAACGCATTTTTTATGGCGCAGCAAAGATTTTGGCGTCATCAGAATGAGCGGCTTTCTGAAATTGCGCTTTTGTTGACGGCGCAGAATATGGAAATAGCTGGCCGGTGTCGTGCAATTGGCAACCTGCATATTTTCTTCGGCGCAGAGCTGCAAATAACGCTCAAGCCGCGCCGAGCTGTGCTCAGGGCCTTGCCCCTCATAGCCATGCGGCAATAGCATGACGAGGCCCGACATACGCAGCCATTTATTTTCGCCCGATGAAATAAACTGGTCGACCACCACTTGCGCACCATTGGCAAAATCACCAAATTGCGCTTCCCAAAGCACTAATGTGTTCGGCTCGGCCAGCGAATAACCATACTCAAAACCCAGCACGGCATTTTCCGACAGCATGGAATTAATCACTTCAAACAGCGCCTGCTCATCGCGAATATATTTGAGCGGCTTGAAGCGGCGCTCGGTTTCTTGATCAATCCAAGATGAATGACGCTGCGAGAACGTGCCGCGCTCGCTATCCTGCCCCGACAGGCGCACCGGATAGCCCTCCAGCAAAAGCGAGCCAAAGGCCAGCGCTTCAGCCGTCGCCCAATCAAAACCCTCGCCGGTTTCAAACATTTCATCTTTGGCTTTGAGTTGGCGCTTCAAAGCGCGGTGCAGATTAAACCCGTCCGGCACACGGCTGAGCGCGGCACCGATTTCCCGCAACAAGCCCACCTCAATACCGGTATCGCCGCGCACGAATTCGGCGCTTTTTCGTTCCAGTCCCGACCATTTGCCATCTAACCAGTCAGCTTTATTCGGCTTAAAACTATTGGCCGCCTCAAACGCCGTATCCAACTGAGCGCGATAATCGGCCCGCGCCGCCACAAGACCGTCTTCGGGCAATAGCCCCTCATCGATCAGGCGTTGGCCATATTTTTCAACCACAGACGGATGCGCCTTGATTTTTTTATACATGGTCGGCTGGGTAAAAGCCGGTTCATCGCCCTCATTATGACCATAACGGCGATAGCAAAACATATCGATGACGACGGGCTTTAGAAACTTTTGACGAAATTCGGTCGCGACTTTGGCGGCAAACACAACCGCCTCAGGGTCGTCGCCATTGACATGAAAAATCGGGGCTTCAACCATTTTGGCCACATCAGACGGATAAGGCGAAGAACGCGAGAAGCGCGGATTGGTCGTGAAGCCGATTTGATTATTGACGATAAAGTGAATGGAACCGCCCGATTTATGTCCGATGAGACCCGACAGGCCGAGGCATTCAGCAACAACCCCCTGGCCGGCAAACGCCGCATCGCCATGCAACAGGAGCGGAATGACGGTGCCGCGATCGGCCATCGCGCGTGGATCTTCTTTAAACTGGTCTTGCTTGGCGCGCGCCTTGCCCAACACCACCGGGTCCACCGCCTCTAAATGCGACGGGTTGGGGGACAAAGACAAATGCACCTTATTGCCGTCAAATTCACGGTCGGATGATGCGCCAAGGTGATATTTCACATCGCCCGACCCTTCAATATCATCAGGTTGCGCCGAGCCGCCCTTGAACTCATGAAACAGAGCTTCAAACGGCTTGGCCATCACATTGGTCAGCACATTCAACCGACCGCGATGCGGCATACCCAGCACGATTTCTTTAACGCCCAGATTACCGCCGCGCTTAATCACTTGCTCAAGCGCCGGTATCATGGCCTCGCCGCCATCCAACCCAAACCGTTTCGTGCCGGTATATTTAACGTCGATAAATTGTTCGAGGCCTTCAGCCTCAACCAGTTTTTGGAAAATCGCTTGCTTACCCATATCGGTAAAGGCCACTTCCTTATCGGGGCCTTCAATGCGTTCTTGCAACCAAGCTTTTTCTTCCGGGTCTGAAATATGCATGAACTCAAGCGCCACTGTGCCACAATAGGTGCGGTGCAGAATATCCAGCATTTCATGGATTGTCGCGGTTTCCAGTCCCAGCACATAATCAATGAATATCGGCCGGTCATAATCGGCTTCGGTAAAGCCGTATGATTTCGGGTCTAATTCGGGGTGCGATCCGGGCGGTTCAATGCCCAACGGATCAAGATTGGCCGCCAAATGACCGCGAAAGCGATAAGCGCGTATCATCATAATGGCGCGAATACTGTCCAAAGTGGCGGCGCGCACAGCTTCAATATCTTGCGCGCCATCTTGCATATTGAGGCGGGCTTCAATTTTTTCGGCCAGCACTTGCGGCGCGGGCATATCATCAAGCGCTGTTTCCGGCCAATTCCCGTCTAATAAAGCGGTCATATCGCCGTTTATTTTCGGCGGCCAATCCTCGCGCTGCCAGCTTGGGCGGTGGGGGCCTGCATCATCAAGGCCGTCACCATCAAGCATAGCGAAATATTGCTTCCAGCCGACATCAAGCGAGGTATCGCCCTCTTTATAGCGGGCATATTGCTGCTCGAGATAAAGTGCATTGGCACCGTCAAAATGCGATTGAGCCGACCCTTGAGGGTCATTTGAGGGGCTATTGGGCTGCGAATTCTTATCCGGCATCTGCCTATCCGTTGCGCCTATAAATTTTCAGACTGCTTCCAGCACTTTTGCGCCATGCAAGACCTGTTAAAAACACTAAACTCTTTCCGCTTGGGTGGCAATGATAAGCCGCCCGAACGCTTTAGTTTTTCAAGACATCAACCAAAGTTGTGCCCAGCGATGCCGGTGACGGCGACACGGTGATACCGGCCGACCGCATGGCTTCCATTTTATCGTCAGCCCCGCCCTTGCCACCGGCAATAATCGCACCGGCATGGCCCATGCGGCGCCCGGGCGGCGCGGTGACACCGGCAATAAAGCCGACCATTGGTTTTTTGACTTTCGATGCTTTCAAAAACGCGGCCGCTTCTTCTTCTGCCGAACCGCCAATCTCACCGATCATAATAATGCTTTCGGTTTCATCATCACCGAGGAATAAATCCAAACAATCAATGAAATTCGTGCCATTGACCGGATCGCCGCCAATGCCGATGCAGGTTGACTGGCCAAGACCGGCTGCCGTGGTTTGTGCCACGGCCTCATAGGTCAGCGTGCCTGAACGCGAGACAATACCAACCGAGCCGCGGCGGTGAATATGGCCGGGCATAATGCCGATTTTGCACTCATCAGGCGTGATGACGCCCGGGCAATTAGGCCCCACAAGGCGGGTATTCGACCCCTCAAGTGCGCGCTTGACCCTAATCATATCGCTGACCGGAATCCCCTCAGTAATACATACGGCCAGTTCGATACCCGCTTCAATGGCTTCCAAAATCGCGTCGGCAGCAAAAGGCGGTGGTACATAAATCGCCGAAGCCGTTGCGCCGGTTTTTTCAACCGCGCCAGAAACCGTATCGAAAACCGGCAGGTCGAGATGGGTTGAGCCACCGCGGCCGGGCGTAACACCGCCGACCATTTTCGTGCCATAGGCAATCGCTTGCTCGGAATGGAATGTGCCTTGCGAGCCGGTAAAGCCCTGACAGATAACTTTCGTATCCTTATTGACCAGAACCGACATTATGCGGCCTCCTTCACGGCAGCGACGATTTTCTCAGCTGCATCATTTAAATTATCAGCGGCAATAATCGGCAGACCCGAATTGGCCATAATCTCTTTGCCCTCTTCAACGTTTGTGCCCTCAAGGCGCACGACAAGCGGCACGTCAAGGCTTAGCTCTTTGGCCGCCGCGACGACGCCTTCAGCGATGATGTCGCAGCGCATAATGCCCCCGAAAATATTGACCAAAATGCCTTCAACACTGTCATCCGACAGAATGATTTTAAACGCTTCAGTCACTTTTTCTTTGGTTGCCCCCCCGCCGACATCAAGGAAATTGGCGGGCTCGGAACCATACAGCTTGATAATATCCATGGTCGCCATGGCAAGGCCTGCGCCATTGACCATGCAGCCGATTTTGCCATCGAGCTTAATATAGGACAGGTCATATTTTGACGCTTCAATCTCGGCCGGATCTTCTTCCGCCAGATCGCGCAGCTCGACAATATCTTTTTGCCGATACAGCGCATTGGAATCGAAATTAACTTTCGCATCGAGGCAAATTAAGTCACCCGCACCGGTCACCACGAGCGGGTTGATTTCCAGCAATGACATATCCTTTTCAACAAAGGCTTTATAGAGATTGGCAATCAGCGCATTGGCTTGTTTGACTTGTTCGCCCTCAAGCCCCAGAGCGAAAGCGATTTGGCGGGCATGGTGACCGGAAATACCGCCGGCCGGGTCCACGCTCACTGTGATGATTTTCTCAGGAGTTTTTTCGGCAACCTCTTCAATATCCATACCGCCTTCGGTCGAGGCGATAAAGGAAACGCGCGATGTGGCGCGGTCAACCAGCGCCGAGAGGTAAAGTTCGCGGGCAATATCAGAGCCCTCCTCGACATAAACGCGGCCAACCTCTTTGCCCTCAGGGCCGGTTTGATGGGTGACCAAAGTCATGCCCAACATGCGGGACGCCTCGGCGCGCACATCGTCGATTGATTTAACAACCGTGACGCCGCCGCCTTTGCCGCGTCCACCGGCGTGGATTTGCGACTTCACAACCCAAACAGGGCCGCCCAATTCTTCGGCTGCTTTTACCGCTTCATCGGCCGTGAAAGCGACATGGCCGCGCGGCACCGGGACACCGAAACTGCCCAAAACCTGCTTGGCTTGATATTCGTGAATATTCATGGCGACTGCCCCTATAACAATTAGAGATGCAATGATTAGTGAAAGAGTTGCGAAAAACTAGCCTAAGCCAGCCGCCGCCTCAATAAAAAAACATTCTAATCGGAAATTTTGATGGCGTCATTTTTGGCCGGCAAAGACAGCCTTGTGCCCTCCAACGCCCCCAACACGCCCTCCGGGCGCACATCGCTAACACCGCGCATGAAAATGCGATCCATCAGCGCATTTTGGGGCATCGGCGCGTAGTGATAGAAAACCAGCAAATCGGCATTGGCCAAATTGGCCGCCTGCGCCGCCTCGACCGGCGTGGTATGATAATCCAGCGTATCCTCGATGATTTTCGCCAATTTAGGCTGGCCGTTTTCGCCCAATGTCGCGACCAGTGTATCGACCAGATCGGGCTGCAAAACCTCATGGATAAGCACATCAACATTACGCGCCGCGGCAATCAGATTATTGTCTTTCACCGTGTCACCGCTAATCAGCACCGAGCGTCCACCATAGTCAAAACGAAACGCCAAAGCCGGCTCAATCGGCGGGTGAGACACGGTGACGGCGGTGATTGTCACGCCATCCTCATCATAAATCACACTATCGGCCTTAATCGGGCGCGCCACCAAACCGGCATGCGCGGTCGGCGTATAATCCTCGCCATGATGGTCGGTGCGATAGCGATAATCCTGCCCATAGGCCAGATTGAAACCATCGACAACCTTGTTCACACCCGGCCCCCCATAAACGCGCAGTTTTTCGGGGCGACCGCGCACCCAGCTATTCAGATGCACTTCGCCCAAATCGGCAATATGGTCAGAATGAAAATGCGTCAGCAAGACGCCGTTCAGACGTCCCACTGGCAAACCCAGAGACGCCACTTTATCAGCTGAGCGCGCACCCGTATCGACGAGGAAAAATTTGTCACCGGCAAAAACAGCGACACAAGTCTGCGCCGCACCACGCGGACCCGCGCCGCCCATGGGCGATGCCACACCACAAAAAACAACATCAATTTTATCGCCACCATAATCATCAACCAAGCCGCTTAGCTGCGTCGCCAGCCCCCGCTTTATCAGTCGGTCTTGCACCGAAGTATTGTTCATAACCAGCGCATAGACGCCGATCCCCAGAACGAGCAGTGCGAAAGCCACATATGTAACTGCGCTTTTTATATTTTTAGGCATCACCAATCTCCCAGATAAATCCAATACCCTTTTTGTAGATATTGGCATTATGTCTGTCAATTTAACGAGGCATAAAACTATATCTGTCAATTTAACGAAATAAAAAAAGGGCGCGGTTACCCGCACCCTTCAAATTCCGGCCTGAAAAATAACAGCCTAAAGCGTGACTTATTTTTTTAGCTTCGGGTCGATTTTCTTACAGGCGTCGAGCAAACCTTTAACCGCCTTCACCGATTTGGTGAACATGGTTTTCTCTTTGGCATCGAGTTTAATCTCCACCACACGCTCCACGCCTTTTTCGCCAATGACCACGGGCACGCCGACATAGATATCTTTTTGGCCATATTGACCGTTCAAATGCGCAGCGCAGGGCAGCACGCGTTTTTGGTCTTTCAAATAGGCTTCAGCCATTTCAATGGCCGAGGCAGCCGGCGCATAAAACGCCGAGCCGGTTTTCAACAGGCCGACAATCTCAGCACCGCCATCGCGTGTGCGCTGAACAATCTCGTCGATTTTTTTCTGCGTAGTCCATTTCATTTTCACCAGATCAGGCAGCGGAATACCGGCCACGGTCGAATAACGAACCGACGGCACCATGGTATCGCCATGGCCACCCAACACAAAAGCGGTGACATCTTTGACCGACACTTGGAACTCCTCAGCGAGGAAGGTGCGGAAGCGGGCGCTGTCCAACACGCCGGCCATGCCGACCACTTTATTTTTCGGCAGACCTGAGAATTTTTGCAGTGCCCAAACCATCGCATCAAGCGGGTTGGTGATGCAGATGACAAATGCTTTCGGGGCATATTTTTTAATGCCTTGGCCGACTTGCTGCATGACCTTCAAGTTAATCTCGATCAAATCATCGCGGCTCATGCCGGGCTTGCGCGGCACACCGGCAGTGACAATGACCACATCAGCGCCTTTAATCGCCGCGTAAGATTTTGTGCCTTTGAGATTGGCATCGAAATGGCTGACCGGTGAGCTTTGCATAAGGTCAAGAGCCTTGCCTTGCGGGATACCGTCAACAATGTCGAAAATAACAACATCGCCCAGTTCTTTGAGACCGGCCAGATGAGCCAAAGTGCCACCAATTTGACCGCCACCGATAAGGGCTATTTTATTGCGCGCCATGAATGCGTCCTCCTTGAGAATGAGATGGCCTGTCCCTAGCGGATTTACCCCTCACTTGCAAGTGCCGGTGCGCTTAAGCGTCCGGCGTCGGCGCATCGCCGGGACCTGCAATATGAGGCAAAGCGAGATATTCGCGCGATTGCATTTCCATCAGTCGCGATACGGTGCGCTCAAATTCAAACGCCTCATCGCCCGTCGGATAGAGCTTTTGTGGGGCACCATCAGCCGATGCTATCAATTTCACCTTGGCCTCATAAAGCGCGTCAATGAGCGTGACAAAGCGCACCGCCTCGTTTTTCTTTTGCGGCTCCAAAAGCGGCACATTATCCAGCACCAGCGTATGAAAATGCGCCGCCAGCGCCAGATAATCGGCCGCGCCGCGCGCTTGCACGCACAGCGCCTCAAACCCCATACGCGCCACCCCACCGGCAGCCTGCTGCACGTCGAGGCTGCGCCCCTTCAAATCCAGCGTCACCGGCGCGACAGCCACGCCCTCGGTCAGGCTGTCAAAACGCTCATCCAAACTTTTACGCGCGCGCGGCCCGCAGGGTGAAAACCAAACCGGTGCGGCTGTCAGCCGCGCCAGACGATAATCTTTCTCGGCCGCCAGCTCGTGCAAATTATGGCGTTGTTTCAAAAATTCGATAAACGGCAAAAATCTGTGCCGATTCAACCCGCCCTTATAAAGCGCGTCAGGATGGCGATTGGAGGTCGCCACCACAACAATCCCGGCCTCAAGCATGAGCGAAAATAAGCGCCCCAAAATAGAGGCATCGGCAATATCTTTGACCTGCAATTCATCAAAGCATAAAAGCGTCACCTCATCGGCAATGGCCCTGGCAACCGCCGGCATCGGGTCACCGGCTTTCGGATTGGCTTGGCGGTAGCTGTGAATACGCGCATGGGTTTCTTGCATAAAGGCATGAAAATGCACACGGCGTTTTTTTGCGACGGGGGCGAGGGAAAAGAATAAATCCATCAGCATGGATTTGCCGCGCCCGACCGCCCCGTAAATATAAAGCCCATGTGGCGCCGGGTTTCGGGTCACGCCGATTTTTTTAAAAAACATATTGAGGCGGCTTGGCTGATAATCGGCCAGCGCGTGATACAGCTTGTCCAAAGCCGCAACAGCTGCGCTCTGTGCGGCATCTGGCTGAATATGGCCATCGGCAATCAGCGCCTGATAAGCGGCGGCGATTTTGGTCGGCGTATCAGCTTTGGTATCATCTGACATGGCAGAGGGGTTAAAGCCCCAGCGCCATTTTGGCAAGGATATTGCGCTGCACCTCATTCGAACCGCCATAAATACTGGCGGCGCGATTATTCAGAAAATCAGCCATAATGCCTTGCGTCTCCTCCGGCCCAATCGGCGCGACATTGGCACCCATCTCGCGCCGTTCGGGTTGCCAAATGGCGGCGCGCGCGCCCAGCGCATCAACCGCCAAACGGTCAATATCCTGTTGCGCCTCTGTGCCCATAATTTTCAGCTGCGACGAGCCGGAACTATTGGGGCGACCATCGGCCAAGGCGGCTTGCACGCGAAACTCGGTCATTTCAACGGCAGCGACGCGAATGGATAAGGCGGCATGGCGTCGGGCCAAAGCCATATCACCGCTAGCGGCGACCAATCTCTCAAGATTGCCCAACATGAGCTTGAGCCGCGCCGCATAAGCCGAGCTGCGCTCAAAAGTCAGCAGGGTTTTGGCTACCGTCCAGCCATCATTTTCAGCGCCGACCCGACCGGCGACCGGCACGCGCACATTATCGAAAAATACCTGATTGACCTCATGGTCTTGCGCCAGCGTGATAATCGGCTCCACCGAAATGCCCGGGCTGTCCATTTCAACCAGCAAAAAAGTGATGCCGGCTTGCGGTTTCGACGTCTTATCCGTCCGCACCAGACAGAAAATATGCGAGGCGTGTTGGGCATAAGACGTCCAGATTTTTGAGCCGTTAATTATGTAATCATCGCCGTCGCGTATGGCGGCGCATTGCAGGCTGGCCAAATCTGAGCCTGAGCCCGGTTCGGAATAGCCCTGACACCAAATATGTTCGCCCGATAAAAGCTTCGGCAAATAAGTTTCTTGTTGTTGTGTCGTGCCGCAGGCAATCAGCGTCGGGCCGATCATGCCAAGCCCCATCGGATAAAGCTTGGGCGTATTGGCGCGCGCGCATTCCGATTGCCAAATATAACGCTGCATATCGCTCCAACCGGTGCCGCCAAATGCTTGCGGCCAAGCGGGTGCCACCCAGCCCTTTTTGTGCAGAATTTTATGCCAGCGCATCAGCGGCGCATGGGCCGATGAAATGCCGCTGGTTTTCTGCCCGGCCTCGCGCAATTCGGCATCGAGATTTTCATCGAGAAACATCCGCACTTCTTGCTGAAAAGCGGCATCCTGTTTCTTCAATTGCATATCCATTAAACGCTCCCGCTTGGTCTGATAAAATTATTCAGACTTCGCCGGACGGTCAAGCGGCGTCTGTGTCGTCGTCCAACAAATTACGCATGGCATAAAGCGCCAAAACCGCCCCGACAAATTGCGCCAGCCAGAATAACGGCATATCGACCGGCCGGATGCCAGAGAAACTATCGGTGAAACCACGCGCCAGAGTAACCGCCGGATTGGCGAAGCTGGTTGAGGCGGTGAACCAATAACCGGCAGTAATATAAAGGCCGACCAGCATCGGCACCGCCTCGGCGCGGTATTTAATGCCGCCCAAAATTGTCATCACCAGCCCAAAGGTCGCCACTGCCTCGGCGATAAACTGCCCATGCCCGCTGCGCATATTGACCGATGGGGTAAATAACGCCATCTCGAACATCGCATGCGCCAGTGCCGTGCCAACCAAGCCGCCAATCGCTTGCGCCACCACAAAAGCGACAAATGCCCGATTGTCCAGTTCGCCCTTCAGGCGGAAAACCAATGAGACGGCGGGATTGAAATGGGCCCCTGAAATCGGCCCCAAAACAGTAATCAGCACGACCAAAATAGCGCCCGTCGCAATCGTATTGCCCAATAGCGCCAATGCGTCATTACCGTCGGCCAGATTGACCGCCATCATGCCCGAGCCGACGACGGTGCAAACAAGGATTAATGTGCCCAGCGCCTCAGCGACCAGTTTGCGCATCATGATGCAGACGCGGCCAAAAAGCCGTCCAATTGGTTTTTGATCATCGCAAACACGTCGCGAAAATGCGCGCGCGTTTCTTCATCGGAACCGGAAAACATCGCCGGATCGGGAAACGGCCAATGCAAGGTACTCGGATGGCCGGGCCAAATCGGGCACGTCTCGCCGGCCGCATCGTCACAAACAGTGACGATGACATCCATATGCGGCGCAGCCTCACCGGCGAACACATCCCAGCTTTTAGAACGCGCATATCCGGCCTCAATGCCGAGCGCGGCCAGTGTCTCAATAGCCATGGGATGAACCTTGCCGGTCGGGTCGGAGCCGGCCGAATGCGCTGTCCAGCCACCGTCTTCACATTTGCCGGCGGCATGGTTCAAATAAGCCTCGGCCAAAACCGAGCGGCAGCTATTGCCAGTGCACAAAAAGAGAATGTTTTTCATAAGCGTGAAACTAAAAACCCCGCATGTCAGTTTTGTGACAACACAAATGACAAGCGGGGCTTATTGGATGGAAACGTGAGTTAAACCTCGCGTGCCACCATCATTTTTTTAATCTCAGTAATCGCTTTGGCCGGTGACAGACCTTTCGGGCACGCTTTGGCGCAATTCATAATTGTGTGGCAGCGATAGACGCGGAACGGGTCTTCCAAATCATCGAGGCGTTCGCCGGTTTTCTCGTCACGGCTATCGGCCAACCAACGATAGGCTTGCAGCAGCACGGCAGGGCCCAGATATTTATCGGAATTCCACCAATAAGACGGGCATGAGGTCGAGCAGCAGGCGCATAAAATGCACTCATACAGCCCGTCCAATTGCGCGCGGTCTTCGCGGCTTTGCTGCCACTCATTTTGCGGCTGCGGCGTATCGGTTTTGAGCCACGGCTCGATCGCCTGATATTGCGCGTAGAGACTGCTCAAATCGGGCACCAAATCCTTAATCACCGGCATATGCGGCAGCGGATAAATGGCGATATCACCCTTAATTTCTTCAATGCCTTTGGTGCAGGCCAGCGTATTTTGCCCGTCAATATTCATCGCGCAGGAGCCACAAATACCCTCACGGCACGAGCGGCGGAAGGTCAGGGTCGAGTCGATTTCATTTTTGACTTTAATCAACGCATCCAACACCATCGGCCCGCAATCATCGGCATCAATCGTATAGCTATCGACACGGGGGTTTTCCGCATCATCGGGATTCCACCGATAGATTTTCAGCGTGCGCGGCTGCTTGGCTTCCTCGGGCGCCGGATGGGCTACCCCTTTGCCGATTTTTGAATTGGCCGGTAGAGCAATCTCAACCATTTACGCCCCCTAATAAACCCGAGCCTTAGGCTCGATATAGCTGACCTCATTGGTCAGGGTGAAATTATGCACATCGCGATAATCAATCGTCGCTTTGCCCTTGGCATCGACATAGGCCAGCGTGTGCTTCATCCAGTTTTCATCATCGCGATCCGGGAAGTCTTCGCGCGCATGGCCGCCACGGCTTTCTTTGCGCGCATTGGCCCCCTCAACTGTTGCAATGGCCTGCACGATGAGATTGTCAAATTCCAGCGTCTCAATCAGGTCGGAATTCCAAATCATCGACCGGTCGGCAATGCCGATATCGGCCATGCCCTTCACCACATTCTGCATGCGCTGACAGCCCTCTTCAAGCACTTCTCCAGTGCGGAAAACGGCGCAATTTTCTTGCATGGCTTTTTGCATTTCGAGGCGCAGTTCAGCCGTCGGGGTGGAGCCATTGGCATTGCGGAAGCGCTCAAGACGTTCGATTGCATTGTCACCGGCATTGGCCGCCAAAGGCGCAAAGCCTGCGCTCGGGTCAACAATTTCTGCCGTGCGAAGGGCCGATGCGCGGCCGAACACAACAAGGTCAATCAGCGAATTGGAACCCAAACGATTGGCCCCGTGAACCGACACGCAAGCCGCTTCGCCAATGGCCATCAGACCGGGCACGGTGCGCTCGGGCTGGTCGGCACTGGGGTTCAGCACTTCGCCATGATAATTGGTTGGAATACCGCCCATATTATAGTGCACGGTCGGCAGCACCGGAATCGGCTCTTTGGTGACATCGACACCGGCGAAAATACGCGCGCTTTCAGAAATGCCCGGCAGGCGTTCAGCCAGCACATCAGGGTCGAGATGGTCGAGATGCAGATAAATATGGTCTTTATTCGGTCCGACACCGCGCCCTTCACGAATTTCAATGGTCATTGAGCGCGACACCACATCGCGCGAGGCAAGGTCTTTGGCGCTTGGCGCATAACGCTCCATAAAACGCTCGCCTTCCGAATTGATAAGAATGCCGCCCTCGCCGCGCGAGCCTTCGGTAATCAGGCAACCGGCACCATAAATGCCGGTCGGTGAAACTGCACAAATTCCATATCCTGCAATGGCAGGCCGGCACGAATAACCATGGCCGAGCCGTCGCCTGTGCATGTATGCGCCGAGGTGGCGGAGAAATAAGCGCGGCCATAACCGCCGGTCGC
>JAKMDW010000047.1 GCA_022426245.1 Alphaproteobacteria bacterium
TTTTCAGGCCCGTTTTCAGCCTTGTTCTCACCGTCATCTTCGGGGCGTTTATTATCATCGCTATGCATGGGGGATCCTATCGCCTTTTGCTGTGACGCTTAGTTAGGGCGCACGCGCGCGAAAATCAAGAACCGTGACGCGATAATATGTCGGAAACCAGTTTCGCCGTATGGTCAACCATCGGAATGAGGCGGGCATAATCCGTGCGCGTCGGTGCGATGACCCCCACAACACCAACCAATGAGCGGCTGTCATCATGATAAGGGCCGATGATAAGCGATGAGCCGGAAAGCGAAAAAAGCGGCGTTTGGGCGCCGATAAATATCTTTACGCCATTGCCGGTTTCGGCTTCAGACAAAAGTGAGACCAGCTCTTTCTGGCGGTCGAGATCGGCAAATAAATGGCGCACGCGCTCAAGGTCCTCCATCGCCGCCACATCATTCAGCAAATGGTCGCGGCCATGCACGATCAAGGATTTCGCGACCATATCGCTATTGCTCAGGCGCTCATTTGCCGTGTCGCGAATAAGGCCGCGCTTGACCAAATCGGCGGTCATTTGCCCCAGCGCGCCCTCCAGCTTAACGCTTTCGGCCTCACTGTCGCGGCGCAATTCACCCAAAGTGCGTCCCCGCAAACGATGATTGAGGTAATTGCCCGCCTCAATCAGTTTCTGCGGCGCCAGTCCAAGCGGGCGGGGTATCAGCCGGTTTTCGACATGATTGGTGTCGTCAACCAGAATGACCAGAATTTGCTCCCCCGATATGGCGATAAATTCAATATGTTTGACGGCGCGCTCGGCCAGCGGGGCCACCACCAAACCGGCGCAGGCGCTCAGACCCGACAGGCCTTCAACCGCCTGCTTCAGCATATCCTCCATGCTTTCATCGCCGTTTAAATGGGGCGTCATGGCGGCGCGGTCTTCGGCGCTCAAATCGCCCGCCTGCATCATGCCGTCAATAAACAATCGCAGCCCATTATCGGTCGGCAGCCGACCGGCCGACACATGTGGCGCATAAAGAAGACCCATGGCTTCCAATTCGGCCATAGCCGAGCGGATGCTGGCGGGCGATAATTTTTCGTCCAGCATATCGGCAAGGTTTTTGGACCCGATAGGCCCACCGGTTTCCAAATAAGCCTCAACCAGCTGGGCAAAAATACTGCGCGCCCGTGTCGTCAATTCGGCAAGCTCCGTCATCGCATGAGCTTAAGCCAGCCGCGCCCACTTGCCCAGATTTTCCTGAGGCGCTAGATAGAGGCTCAAAGCGAAAGGAAATTTTATGACCGCTTCTTCGAATTCCCGCCCCTCCGGCCGCACGGCCGATGCCCTGCGCAAGGTCACGCTCGACATTAATGTCTCAAAACATGCTGAAGGCTCCTGCCTTATTAAATTTGGTGACACGCATGTATTGTGCACGGCCTCTTTGGAAACCCGCGTGCCACCATGGTTGCGCGGCCAGGGTCGCGGTTGGGTAACGGCAGAATATGGCATGCTGCCGCGCGCGACGGGCGAACGGATGCGCCGCGAAGCCAATGCCGGTAAGCAATCGGGGCGCACGCAAGAAATTCAGCGGCTTATTGGGCGCTCTTTACGCGCTGTGGTTAATTTGGAAGCGCTGGGGGAAAATCAAATTTCACTGGATTGCGATGTCATCCAGGCCGATGGCGGCACCCGCACGGCATCCATCACCGGCGCTTGGGTTGCGCTTTATCTCTGTGTCGCCAAAATGAAAGCCGATGGGCTTATGTCAACGCCGGTTATGGGTGGGGTGATTACCGACCAAGTGGCCGCTTTGTCGTGCGGCATTTATCAAGGCCTGCCGGTGGCGGATTTGGATTATGACGAGGATAGCGTTGCCGATACGGATGGCAATTTTGTTATGACGGGCAGCGGCAAGCTGGTTGAAATTCAGGCCACTGCCGAGGGCGCGGCTTTTGACGAGGCAGAATTCCAGACACTTATGGGGCTGGCCAAAAATGGCATTGCCGAGCTGGTGGTGCTGCAAAAACAAGCTGTAGGTCTGTAGTCCATGGCGCGCCCCTTTGACCAGCCAAAGCTGATTGTCGCCAGTCACAATAAAGGCAAGCTGGTCGAAATTGCCGAATTATTGACGCGCTTTGAGGTTGAGACGGTGGGCGCTGATGCGCTGGGCCTGCCCGAGCCGGAGGAAATCGGTGAGACCTTCATTGCCAATGCTGAGTTGAAGGCATTGGCGTCGGCGACCAAAGCAGGCTTGCCCGCGCTGGCCGATGATAGCGGCCTGGCCGTCGATGCGTTGGATGGTGCGCCAGGCATTTATTCGGCGCGCTGGGCTGAAACCGCCAATGGGCGCGACTTCGATTTTGCGATGCACAAAATAGAAATGGCGCTCAACCAAGCGCAAAGCCAGAACGGTGACATAGCGCGCACGGCGCGCTTTATTTGCGCGCTCTCTCTGGCTTGGCCTGACGGTCATGTCGAGAGCTTTGAGGGCAAGGTAGAGGGGTCGCTGGTCTGGCCGATGCGCGGCAAAAACGGTTTCGGTTATGACCCGGTTTTTCTGCCCCTTGGCGGCGATATGACATTTGGTGAAATGGAGCCGGCCGCAAAACATGCCATGTCGCACCGCGCTGACGCGTTCAGCCAATTGGTCGAAGCTTGTTTTGCCGGATATGGTGCGTGACCAGATTTGGCGCGACATCGGCTGAGGCTTTGCCCCCGCTTGGCGTTTATATCCATTGGCCGTTTTGCACCGCGATTTGCCCCTATTGCGATTTCAATGTGCATGGCGCGCATAAAAACAACGCTGCTGTGACGGATTGGCAAGCCGCCTATAAGGCAGAATTGACCCATGCTTATGCGCTGCGACCCGGCGGGAAAAGTGAGGCCGGCAAAGTTGAGACGGTGTTTTTCGGCGGCGGCACGCCATCGCTTATGCCGCCACATTTGGTGGCCGCTATTCTGGCCGATATTGATGCGCTTTGGGGGCTGGCAGATAATGCCGAGATATCGCTCGAGGCCAATCCGGTCAGCGCTCCGCGCCCGCATTTGCAAGCCCTACGCGCTGCCGGTGTGACGCGGCTATCTTTGGGTGTGCAGGCTTTTGATGATGATGCGTTAAAAGCGCTGGGGCGCACCCATTCGGCGGCCGAGGCGCAAGAGGCATTTTTGGCGGCGCAGGATATTTTCGATACCGCCTCATTTGATTTGATTTATGCCCGCCCGGTTTCCGGCCCGCAGCAAAACCCCGAACAAGCCGTTGAGGCGGGCTGCGCCGCATGGCAGCGCGAGTTAAGCGCCGCGCTGGCCTTGTCGCCGCAGCACATGTCGCTTTATCAACTGACCATTGAGCCGGATACGGTGTTTCACAGCCGCGCCGCACAAGGGCGATTGGCCGTGCCGCATGAGGACATGGCCGCGGCCCTTTATGAGGCGACGCAAAGGCTTTGCACGGCGGCGGGTCTGCCGGCTTATGAAATTTCCAATCACGCGATTGATGGCCATCACTGTCGGCACAATAGCGCCATTTGGCATGGCGGCGATTATGTCGGCATCGGCCCGGGCGCGCATGGGCGCATCACCATAGACGGGCGCAAACATGCCAGCATGGCACACAAGCAACCGCAGCTTTGGCTGGCGGCGTGTCTGGAAGACGGTCATGGCTGGCAGTCGCTGACCGCCCTGTCGGCCCAAGAGGCGGCGGAAGAAGCGGTGATGCTGGGTCTGCGTTTGGCTGACGGGGTTGGGGTGCAGGCTTTGGTGCAGCGTGGTGTCGCCCTTGACCCGCAAAAATTGACGGCGCTGAAACAAGACGGGCTGCTGGCGGCGTGCGACGATGTGGTGCAGGCAACCGATAAGGGGCGTCTTTTGTTGGACTATATGATTGGCCGCCTCTTGGCTTAAATTAACGGCCCAAATTAACGGCTTAAATTATTGCCCGCCGGTCGGTGCAAGCAAGGGCGGGTCGCTATTTTCTGCGCCCTCATCAGCCAATGTGCCGAGCACCCCATCCGCCGTGTCACTGGTTAGATTGGCCGCCTCCTGCAAGGCGCGGTCGGGGTTTGAGCGGCGCAGCGCATCGGCCAGCGTCATTGCCGCTTGCAGGCGACGGTCATGGTCAACAAAACTGGCCGGTGGACGGCTAATCTCGCGCGATTGTGCACGCGTCACTTCTTGCACCGCCAAGCCGCGCTCATTCAGCCCGCCGGGCTTTAGCCGAAAAATTCCGTCAATGCCGTTAAAGCCGTTCGGGTCGGTCAGCAGCTCGGTGCGAAACGGCGCCTCTGTGGCAAAAGCGGCCAGCCGCGCAGCCAGCGACACGGCGTCATAAGCCATGCTGGCAAGGCGCGGCGGCGCGGCGTCATAGGTCTTTTCATAGCGCGCTGCAAAGCCGCTCCAGTTTTTATTCGGCGCTGCGGCATACCAGCCGCCATGCAAAGGCGGCTCTTGGCTCAGCGTCGGGTCGTCCCATAAGCCGGTGCCGATAAATTTGACGCGGCGCGGGTCAATGTCGAAATAGGGCAGAAGCGGTGCCAAGTTTCTGAGTGCCAAGCCGCCCTCGGGCATAAAAACCGCATCATAGGGAATATCGCCCAGCGTTTCGACCAGCGACAAAGCCTCATAGGCTGAGAGCAATTCAGGCGCATCATCGCCCAGTAATTTAAACACCGCATCGGCGTCTTCAGGCGGGGCAATATCAAGGCCGGTTTCGGGGTCGGTGCGGCGCGGTAAAAGCGTCAGCGCCTCTTGCACAAGCCGCGCCATCTCGGCCTCATGCGCGGCTTTTCGGTCATCGAAACGCGCCAAGCGGCGCACCGGGTCAAACATGCCTTTGGCATCGGGCGGATAGGTTTCGCTTTGCACTATTGTGCCGCCAAAGCGGTCAACCGAAGCGGCAAAACTTTCGCCAATGCGTTCGCCGAAAACCCCCTCGGGCACCAATGCGCCAAACCGTGTGAGGCCTTGGGCAATGGCCTCGGACACGATGCGGTCAATGTTTTGTTCGGGCAAAAAGCCGAGCAACCACAGCCCGTCCATCGCCGTGCTGGCATCATTGGAAAAGGCAAAGCCCGGCACATCGCGCCCGGCCAGCACCGGCTGAATGGCCGCGACGGAAGAGCTGAAAAGCGGCCCGACGATCACATCAGCGCCCGCCGCAATGGCGGCTTTGGCCGCTTCTTGTGCGCCGCTGGCCGTGCCTTTTGTATCATGCAGGCTGATGACCAAATTGGTGGTGCCGACAGTGAGCGGGGCATCAAATAAAGCCAGCTGTGCGCCATTATATAAATGTTCGGCCAGGGCGCGAATGGCGTCGCGCTCATCGCTCAAAGGCAGCAGCAGGCCGACAATACGGGTGTTATCGCTGCGTGGGGGCGGGGTCGGGTAAGCGTCTTTGTCTATGCGGATCATTTTAACAATCGGCGCAGCTGCGGTCGCGCGGTCGGTCAATGTGTTACCCGATGACTGCGACACGCCATCACGCCCATCATTGCCGGCACCACCACACGCGCTCAGCAATGCGCCCAGCATGATCGGCATAATCGCGCGCTTCGATTGTGCATATGCCCGCGTGAGATGCGCCTGCATTGTTTTGTTCATTATTCCGGTCATCAAACCCGTTTCCTCATACCCTATAAATAGGTGGCTCTCTTTATAGGGTTTCGCCACCATCCGGCACAAGTCCGGATGATGCCTCAGTTTGCATATGATTATGGCGGCTTTCGGGCAGCAATCTAGAGGGCAGACTTAGCCGCGCCGCCGCGCTACACTGGGGCGATGAGCACAAACCTCAATTCCAAAAGCGCGCTTGATGCCGGTCTTTATATTGTTGCCACCCCATTGGGCAATGCGCGCGATATCACCCTGCGCGCCCTTGATGTGCTGGGCGCGGCCGATTTGATTTTATGCGAAGACACGCGCACTTCCTCAAAACTGCTCATGCTGCATAATATCAAAACACCAAGCACCGCCTATCACGAACATAATGGCCAAAAAATGCGGCCAAAAATCCTCGCCCGTCTGGCTGATGGGCAGCGCATTGCTTTGATATCCGACGCCGGAACCCCGCTGATTTCCGACCCCGGCATGAAGCTGGTGCGCGATGCCCGCGCCGCTGATTATAAAGTGCTGGCGATACCCGGCGCATCGGCGCCCATTGCGGCTTTGTCAATCGCCGGTCTGCCCAGCGATCGGTTCACCTTTGCGGGCTTTCTGCCCCCTAAACAGGCGGCCCGGCGCGCCGCCTTGGGGGAGCTGAAAGCAGCGCGGGGCGGCACGCTGGTGGTGTTTGAAGCCGCCCGACGCCTGACCGATTTACTGGCCGACATTGAGATGGTTTACGGCGCGAGCGAGGTTTGCGTGGCCCGCGAATTGACCAAAAAATTTGAAGAAGTTCAGCGCGGCACACCTGCCGCCTTGCGCGCGCATTATGACGCCGCCAAACCGCGCGGCGAAATTACCGTGCTGATTGCACCGCCGGATGTTAAAGCTCCGGACGCAGACGAAATCGATGCCATGTTGCGCGACGCCATGACAACGCTGAGCCGCCGCGATGCGGTGCAGGCTGTGGCTGATCTGAGCGGCCAAAGCCGCCGCGCCATTTATGCCCGGGCGCTTGAATTGGGGCAGAACGACACTCAAAAAGAAGCCGTTGAAAATGCCACACCGCAACAAACCAAACCCGACAAAGCAATATAAGCTTAAAGCAAATAAAAGCGGCCGCCGCGCTGAGGGCGTCGCCATTTTGTTTTTGCGCCTCAAAGGCTATCGTATTTTGGCGCGTAATTTGCGTCTGCCGCAGGGCGAGATTGATGTGGTCGCGCGGCGTGGCGGTGTTTTGGTGTTTGTCGAGGTGAAATATCGCGCCGATATCGGGCGGGCACAGGACGCTGTGAGGGCGCGGCAATGGCACCGCATTGCCCGCGCGGCGGCGCAATTTGTCAACGCGCAACCGCGCCTGCACGGGCTGCGTTGGCGGTTTGATGTGATGGCTATGGCCCCTTATCATTGGCCGCAGCATCGCCGCAATGTTTGGCGCGCTTCTTGATTTGGCGCGCCCATGTGTTTGGCGGTTTAGCGCGGCGGTTTTTATGACACTGCTTTCCGCTTGAGCCGCGGCCCGATTTGCCCGAAACTGTCGGCCATTAAGGAGCGTTTATGAGCTTGAAAATTGCCATTCAAATGGACCCGATTGTTGATATTGATATTGTCGGCGACACGACTTTTGCGCTGGCTTTGGAGGCGCAGGCGCGCGACCATAAGCTGTTTTATTATACCCCCGACGCGCTTTCTATGCTCGACGGCACCGTTTCGGCGCGGCTCAGCCCCCTTCGTGTGGCGGATAAGCTGGGCGCGCATTTTGAGCTCGGCGACGCCCGGCTCACTGATTTGCGTGAAATGGATGTGGTGCTGATGCGCCAAGACCCGCCTTTTGACATGAATTATATTTCAGCGACACATTTTCTTGAGCGCATTCACCCGCAAGTTTTGGTGGTTAATGACCCGGCCGCCGTGCGCAATGCGCCGGAGAAAATATTCCCCGTGCGCTTTGAAGGCTTGTTGCCGCCGACGCTGATGACGCGCGACCGCCAAGCGCTGGCCGATTTCCGCGCCGCGCATGGTGACATAATTTTAAAACCGGTTTTCGGCAATGGCGGTGCCGGCGTGTTTCGTTTGCGGGCTGATGATGAAAATTTCGGGGCGCTTATGGACACGCTATTGGACGGCGCCGCTGCACCCGAGCCGATTATCGCTCAAGCCTATTTGCCGGCCATTCGGGTCGGCGATAAGCGCGTAATATTGGTTGAGGGTGAGGCCGTCGGCGCGCTGAACCGCGTGCCCGCCAATGGCGATGCGCGGGCCAATGTGCATGTCGGCGGTGTGCCGCAAGCCATCGAACTGGACGATCGCGACAAAGAAATTGCCGCAAAAATTGGCCCGACCCTGAGGGATATGGGCATTATATTTGCCGGCATTGATGTGATCGGCGGGCAGTTGACCGAAATTAATGTCACCTCGCCGACGTGTATTCGCGAGATTAAGGCGTTTGGCGGGCCCGATATTGCGGTGACGATACTCGATGCGATTGAAACCCGTCGCGGCTGACCTTTAGCGCGCGCGGGTTGTTTTGCGCCAAATATCCTCTGGCGCAACCGATACGCAATGACGAGCAAACATTTAAACCTCTCATGACAAAGCCGAATTATAAATAAAATTACAAATAAGACGGGCGACGCCACAAGCCTTGCTTGTGGCGGCCCCGGTTTTTCCCTAAGCTTGGGGCAATTATGTCAAACAATAAGAAGAAGTCATGGTTGCCAATATCAATACGGTTGCTTTTCAGGGTGTCGATGCTGTTCCGGTCGAGGTGCAAGTGCATCTCGCGCCCGGTCAAAATGCCTTTACCGTGGTCGGCTTGCCCGACAAATCTGTTGCGGAAAGCCGCGAGCGGGTGCGCGCCGCTCTGTCGGCGGTCGGCCTCGCCCTGCCCTATGACCGCATCACCATAAATCTTTCCCCCGCCGATTTGCCGAAAGAAGGCAGCCATTACGACCTGCCGATTGCGCTGGGTTTATTGGTCGCCATGGGGGCTTTGCCGCAAGCGGCGGTGCGCGATTATTTTGTCATGGGCGAGCTCGGTCTCGATGGCACGCTGATCGGCGTGCCGGGCGCTTTGCCGACGGCCATGGCGGCATTGGCGAAAGATTACGGCCTTATCTGTCCGGCCGATTGCGGGGCTGAGGCGGCGTGGTCGGGGCTGGCGGCACCCGACAAGCCGGGCATTGTCGCGGCGGCGCATTTATTGGAGGCGGTCAATCATTTGCGCGGCTCCAGCCTGTTGCCACCACCGCAGGCGCGACCTGCGCCAGAGCTGAAAACCATGCCCGATATGGCCGATATTCGCGGCTAGTCTGAGGCGCGTTTGGCGCTGGAAGTGGCGGCGAGCGGGGGACATAATTTGCTGATGAGCGGCCCGCCCGGCGCGGGCAAGTCGATGTTGGCAGCGCGCCTTCCGGGCATTCTGCCGCAATTGGCGCCACGCGAACGATTGGAAATTTCGGTGATTGAAAGCCTGTCCTCACCGCGCGGCGGGGTGCGTTTGGCCGATAGAAGGCCGTTTCGCACACCGCATCACTCGGCCTCCATGGCGGCGCTTATCGGGGGCGGTCGCCAAGCCAAGCCGGGCGAAATATCGCTGGCGCATTGCGGTGTATTATTTCTCGATGAATTGCCGGAATTTTCGCGTCAGACGCTTGATGCGTTGCGCCAACCCGTTGAGACCGGTCGCGTTGATGTGGCGGGCGCCGAAGCCCATGTCAGCTATCATGCGCGGTTTCAATTGGTGGCAGCGATGAATCCGTGCCGGTGCGGCCATGCCGATGATGCGGCTTTGGCGTGCCATCGCCTACCGCTGTGTCGGCACGAATATTTGGCGCGGCTCTCGGGGCCATTGCTCGACCGTTTTGACATTCGTATTAATGTGCCACCCGTGCCGCTCTCGCAAATGATCGATGACGCCAAGGGCGAGGCCAGCATTGATGTGGCAGCGCGGGTCGCGGTAGCGCAAGCGGCGCAAATTGAGCGGCAGGATTGTTTGAACGCCCGGCTGGACGGCGAGGCATTACGCAAGCTCGCTGCGCCTGATGCGAAGGGCCGCAAATTGCTGGACGCGGTGATTAACGAAAGCGGCGTTACGGCGCGGGGCTTTAACCGCATTTTGCGGGTTGCCCGCAGCCTTGCCGATTTGGCCGGTCGTGACACATTGGCGGATAAGGATATTGCGACCGCTTTGGTGTGGCGCGGGCATTAGCCCGCATATGGCTAAATGGTTTCCAGCCCATAAGCGGCCAGCGCCGCCATGTTCAAGACCTCCGTTGCCGTCGCGCCGATGCGCGCAATTTGCACCGACTGCTCAAGGCCGATCAAAATCGGTCCGATAAGCGTGGCTTGGCCAAGCTCTTCCAACATTTTGGTTGAGATGGAGGCCGAGTGAATGGCGGGCATCACCAGCACATTGGCCGGCTCTGTCAGGCGACAGAACGGATAACGCTGCATGGCCTCGCGGTTCAGCGCGACATCCGCTGCCATTTCGCCTTCATATTCAAAATCAACACCGCGTTCATCAAGCAGCTTCACCGCCTCGCGCACATAGACCGAACGGTCGCCTTCGGGATGGCCAAAAGTCGAATAAGCCAACATGGCAACGCGGGGTTCGTGCCCCAGCGCGCGCGCCGTGGCGGCGCTTTGGCAGGCAATATCGGCCAGCTCTTCCGCGCTCGGCATATCAATAACATTGGTATCGGCAACCATCACCGTGCGCCCACCGCGCGCAATCAGCATGGAAACCCCCATGACGCGCTGTCCGGCGCGCGGGTCGATAACCTTCGATACTTCTTCAAGCGTGATGGAATAAGAGCGTGTAACACCGGTCACCATGGCATCGGCATCGCCGCGGGCCAAAGCGCAAGCACCGAAAATATTGCGGTCATTGGAAACCATGCGTTCGCAATCGCGCATCAACATGCCTTGGCGCTGCAGCCGCTCAAACAAAAAGGCGCTGTAGTCACCAATGCGGTCAGACATGCGCGTGTCGCGAATTTCAATATCATCGCGCGCGTCAAGGCCCAGCGCTTTCATATTCTCTCTGACGATATTTTCTGTGCCAACCAGCACCGGTTCGCCCAGTCCCAAATCCTTATAGGCAATGGCGGCGCGGATAACTTGTTCTTGCTCGCCTTCGGCAAAAATCATCCGCTTCGCATTTTGCTTGGATTTATTCATGATGATTTGTATCGAACTGGCGGTCGGGTCGAGGCGCGCTTTCAGGCGGGCTTGATAGCCGTCCATATCGACAATCGGCGCGCGCGCAACCCCGCTATCCATCGCCGCACGCGCCACAGCCGGCGGGATTTCGCTAATCAAGCGCGGGTCAAACGGCACCGGAATAATATAGCGCGGGCCAAAACGCGGACGCTCGC
>JAKMDW010000075.1 GCA_022426245.1 Alphaproteobacteria bacterium
GCCAAAGATAAAGGCGAGACAAATTGCGCGGCCGCCGCCGTCATTAAGCACCGCACAGCCAGCCCTTGCGCGCGCAACTGGCGCACCAATTCAGGGGCTTTATAAGCGGCAATGCCGCCGCCGATAATAAGTAATACGCGCTGCATGAGCTTTCCTCAAATGAGCCATGAGTTTAATTTACCGATGAATAATGTAAATAATTATTTTTTACAAAAACCGATAGATAATGGTCGCCAGCGCTAACCCCAAAGCCGACAGGCCGATAAGACGAGCCAGCCGGTCGCTGCGCGGTGCCGGTTTGGTGGCGTCGCGATTTTGCAAGGCCCGCGCGCCGCGTTCCAATTCGTCCAACGTATCGGGCAGGCGCTGCACCATACGCAACGTGCGACCGGCATTATCGGCCATATCCTGCAATATGGCTTGCGGGCCGATGGATTTTCTCAGCCAGTCACCGACCAGTTTTTCAGAGGCGTCCCAAATATTCACCTTGGGGTCAAAACTGCGCGCCACGCCCTCAACCGTCACCATGGTTTTTTGCAGCAACAATAATTGCGGCTGGGTCACCATATCGAATTGTTCGGTAATCATGAATAGCTGCGCCAGCACCCGGCCCATTGATATATCATCGGCATCACGGTCGCGTATCGGCTCGCCAACCGAACGCAGGGCTTGGGCAAAAGCATCGACGTCGTGATGGTCGGGCACATAGCCCGCCTCAATATGCACCTGCGCCAGCTTTTTATAATCGCGGGTGATGAAGCCGTGCAAAATCTCAGCCAGAAAACGGCGGCTGTCATTATCAAGCCGCCCGCAAATGCCGAGGTCAATCGCGATAATTGTGCCGTCTTCACCAATCAGCAAATTGCCCTGATGCATATCGGCATGAAAAAACCCGTCGCGCAAAACCAGCGTCAGAAAAATTTGCAAAAGCCGCACGGCAAGGTCTGATAAATCATGACCGGCGGCACGCAGGGCATCGACATTTGAGGCTTTAACGCCATCGACCCATTGCATGGTCAAAACGCGTCGGCCACTGGCTTCCCAAAACAATTTGGGCACGCGAAAGCCTTTCATATCGCCGATATTCTCTGCCATTTCAGACAGCGCGGCCGCTTCCATGCGCAAATCGGTTTCGCCATTTATCGAGCGGGCGAGAATTTCAATACTGTCCACCGGGCGCAAACGCCGCGTCACCGGGAAATATTTTTCAGCCATTTTGGCCAGTCGCGCCAAGAGCGCCAATTCGGAGGCGAGGCGCAGTTCAACATCGGGACGCAAAATTTTAACGGCCAGTTTCTCGCCCGTTTCCGCGTGCACGGCTTGGTGCACTTGCGCGACAGAGGCGGCGGCAATCGGCGCGCTTAATTGGGTGATAACGCGATCTGGCGCATCAAGCTCGGCGGCCAAAATGCGCCGCACTTGTTTGTCGCTAAAGGGCGGTAATTGGTCTTGTAGAAAGGTCAGGTCATGAGCCATAGCCGGGCCGATAATATCGGGCCGTGTGGCCAAAAATTGCCCCAGCTTAATATAAGTCGGCCCAAGCTTGCGAATGCGGTCAGATAATTTAAGGCCACGATTATCCTCGCGAAAGCGGGGTGCCAGAAAGGTAAAAACCCGCCGCGCCAGCCTGATGCGCAGGGGCGCATCGGTGAAAAAGCCGGGCGGCAAAAGCGCATCTTGAGCCAGCAATAACCGCGCCATGGCCAGCAATCGAAAGAACCGCCGCATTATAAACGCCATCCCATATGAAGCGCCGCAATGCCGCCGCTCAAAAGCTGGGCCTCGGCACGGGCAAAACCGGCCGCCTCAACCTCGCCCAGAAACGCATTTGCGGTTGGAAAGCGACGAATGCTCTCGACCAAATATTGATAGGCGTCGCGCTCGCCGGCGACCAGTGCGCCCATTGGCGGGATAAGGGTGAAGCTATAAGCGTCATAGGCTTTTTGCAAAACCGCGCTGGGCATATGCGAAAATTCCAAACAGACAAATCGGCCACCCGGGCGCAGCACGCGATGGGCCTCTTGCAGAGCGGCGGCGCGATCCGTGACATTGCGAATACCGAAGGCAATGGTCAGCATATCGGCAGAGGCATCGGGCAATGGCAATTGTTCGGCAATGCCCGTGGTGAAATGCATATTATTGGCCTGCTGCATATTCTCCTGAACAGCTTGGCGTTTGCGACCTGCCTTCATCATCTCGGCATTGGCGTCAATAATATGGGCGTCCAGCGATGCGCCCAGCCTGCGCGCGCGGGCCTGGGCGCGCAGCGCAATGTCGCCCGTGCCGCCGGCCACATCGACAAGCTGCAATGTCGTATGCGGGCGCATATAAAGCGCGTAAATCATGCGGGCTTTCCAGAGGCGGTGCAGGCCGCCGGACATGACATCATTCATCACATCATATTTATCGGCAACCGCATCAAATACGCCGCGCACAAGCCCCTGCTTGTCATTGCGCGCCACGTCGCGAAAACCAAAATCAATGGTTTCAGCGTCTTGTTGGGTTTGGTGTTCGGTTTTGTCTGCCGTGCTCACAATATGCTGCCTGATTTATGCTGCCTGATTTAAGCCGCCTAATTTATGCCGCCTAATCTCAAGCGGGCTCACTGCGTCGCGACGATAGCCCATTGGGGGCGCTAAATCCATGCACTGTTTACGGTTTTTCAGCGCTTCCGGTTTTTGCTGCTTGCGTCATGCCTATCGCCGCCTATGATGGCAGCCATGCCTGAATTGCCAGAAGTCGAAACCGTGCGCCGTGGGCTTGCTCCACATATTGAAGGGCGGCGGATTAAGCGGCTGACCCTCAATCGACCCAATTTGCGGT
Organism: Alphaproteobacteria bacterium; assembly: GCA_022426245.1. Taxonomy (GTDB): domain Bacteria; phylum Pseudomonadota; class Alphaproteobacteria; order RS24; family RS24; genus UBA8337. The sequence goes on from JAKMDW010000075.1 coordinate 2,824, forward strand.
TTCCGTTTCCGAAAAATTTTGCGGCCCATATGGAGGGCGCAAAGCTGGTTCATTTTGCCCGCCGCGCCAAATATTTGCTGGCCGAAATGCAGAGCGTGAAAGGCGAGACATTTTACTGGCTCAGCCATTTGGGCATGACGGGGCGGTTTATCCTGACCCCTCCCGATAATGACAAGCCCCATGATGTTAAGCCCGATGGTAAAAATAAAACGCCGGGTGTTTTCGCGCATGGGCTGGCCGCGCCAGTGGCCGAAAAACATATTCATGTTGAAATGGATTTTGACGATGGCACGCATTTGGCTTTTGCCGATCCGCGCCGTTTCGGCTTTATGGACATGATTGATAAGACCGCGGGCAATTCACCGTTTTTGGCGCGACTTGGCCCGGAGCCCTTAGGCAATGATTTTAATGAAACGGTTTTGCTGGCGGCGGCGCATGGCCGCCAGACGCCGGTCAAAAATTTTCTGCTCGACCAAAGCGTGGTTGCCGGATTGGGCAATATATATGTCTGTGAGGCTTTGTTTATGGCCGGCATTAGCCCGCGCCGCAAAGCTGCCAATTTAGGCGCAAAGCGACTGGCTCGGCTGGTGCCTGCGATACGCGATGTGCTGGCCCGTGCGATTGAGGCGGGCGGTTCGACTTTGCGCGATTTCGCGCATGAGGACGGGGCGATGGGTTATTTCCAGCTTGACTTCAAAGTCTATGGGCGCGCCGGTGAAATCTGTTCAGCCGCGCATTGTTCTGCTACTGTGCTCCGACTGGTGCAATCGGGGCGCTCAAGCTTTTATTGCCCCACCTGCCAGCGCTGATAATTTTGCCGACGCTGATAATAAAGGGACATGAAAGCTCGCATGCAGATTTTTCACCGTATTTTAATCGGCTTTGGGCTGGCATTCACCACTATCTTCGGGTCGATTGCCTTCGGGTCGATTGTCTTCGGGGCACCATATGCGGCGCACGCATCCGATTATCTATCCATGCTGGGCGATGTGCCGCTGGCTGAAGGGCTGGTGGAATTGCCCGAAGCCGGGGTTGTTTTCGACAAGCCGCAAGGGCGTATTGTGCAAATGACGGCAACCCATAATCGTCACATTACCCAAGAAAACCTGATTGCATTCTATGCGCGCAGTCTACCCAATTTGGGCTGGCGCGCGCGCGATGCGGACCAAGCGCAGGCAAACGGCATCTTGACTTTTGCCCGTCAGGGGGAAATTCTGCGACTTACATTTTCGGCTGATTTGGTAATTTTTGACCTCACCCCGATCAGCAACCCATAAGCGCCGATGAGGCAGGGAGCCACGCCATGAAATATGAGAACATTTTGGTCGAGCGCCGCGACAATGTCGGGCTGATGACGCTGCACCGTCCGCAAGCGTTAAACGCTCTTTGCGGCCCGCTCATGGATGAGCTGACCCACGCGATTGAGGGTTTTGACGCCGATGACGCGATTGGCTGCATGGTATTGACCGGCTCGGACAAAGCCTTTGCCGCCGGTGCCGATATTAAAGAAATGTCGGGTAAATCTTATATTGATGTCATGCGCGAGGATTTCATCACCGCCAATTGGGAGGCGGCGGCGAAAGCTCGCAAGCCGATTATCGCCGCGGTTTCGGGTTATGCGTTGGGCGGCGGGTGCGAATTGGCCATGATGTGCGATTTTATATTGGCTGCCGAAAACGCCAAATTTGGCCAGCCGGAGATTAATCTCGGTGTTATTCCGGGGGCCGGCGGCACGCAACGTCTGACGCGGTTTGTCGGCAAATCAAAAGCCATGGAAATGTGTCTGACCGGCCGCATGATGGACGCGGCTGAAGCGGAACGCTGCGGCCTCGTCTCGCGCATTGTCGAGGATGGTAAGCTGCTTGATGAGGCGGTTGAGGTGGCGCAGAAAATTGCCGAAAAATCACTGCCATCGGTTCTGACGGCGAAGGAATGCGTCAATGTCGCTTATGAAACAGGCCTCAGAGAAGGGGTGCATTATGAGCGCCGCGTGTTTCATGCGCTGTTTTCTTTTGAGGACCAAAAAGAGGGCATGGCGGCCTTTGTTGAAAAGCGGCAACCGAAATTTACCAATAAATAAGGCCGGGCGTTCACCGCTGCACCGCGCGGCGGTAGACCCGCCCATTCTATTGGTTTTGCTCCGTGCACTTAATTGTGTTGACGGCGCGCGCTTACGCTCCTATAACGCGCCGAACTGTTAGAAAACGGGAAAAGATTGATGGCCAATACAAGCTCAGCCAAAAAGATGGTGCGTAAGATTGAACGCCGCACGGCGCGTAATCGCGACCAGAAAACCAAAATGCGTACTTTTATCCGTCGTGTTGATGAAGCTATTTCCGGTGGTGATAAAGCAGGTGCCGAAACCGCCTTGCGGGCGGCCCAGCCGATGATTGCGCGTGCCGGTCAAAAAGGCCTGATGCATAAAAAGACAGCCTCGCGCAAAATTTCGCGCCTGTCGAAACGTATCAGCGCCATCGTTTAATTGAGCCTTGTGTTAAGCCGCTCAATGCGGCTTATCGGCTTTGAAGTTTGAGAAAAAGCCCGTCGGAAATTCCGGCGGGCTTTTTTCATTTTCTGCGATTCGAAAAAAAATTATAAAAAATGCAAAAAAAGCCGCTGTTCTCATTTTCTTCCCGTTGCCAGACCTCGCCCTTATTTGTAGTGTCAAAAAGTCGCTGAAACCCGCAGTTTGGCTTGTTTTTTGGACTCAGTCCGGATTCACAAATAAAACACCTTTGAAAACAGTGGGCTAGGTGACAGAGGGAAATCTTTCTGACCGCTTTAGATACTTTCGGGTCATCTATTGGTCGGGGGAGGAGCTGACCGGATTTCGTTAAAGGCCGTGTGGTGGCTGGTAAATCCTTTGGGAGTGTCTCGCTTCTTCGCCATTTGGCTTTCGAGCATCGGTTCATGTCGTTATGGGCCTGCCATTTGTTAGACCCTGCATAAAAGGCCAATGGCACGGTTTTCGCGTTGCTATGGGTTCGGTGAAATATTTAGCGCGGTCTTTTGAAGGAACGCGAGACAGGGAACGAAAATGGCGGATGCCACCGATAAGGCCGACAAAGAAAAAGATAAGTTTTCCGATCGGGCAGATCTGACGGATACTCAGGACAGCTCCAAAAATGAAGCGATGGAGGTGCTGAATGCGCAATGGCATAAAGTGCGCTCGCGCTTACGTGCCGAACTTGGCGAAGCAACATTCAATAGCTGGTTCAAATTGCTAGAGGTTGCCGGCACGCAAAAAGGCCGGGTGATTTTGCATGTGCCGACCCGCTTTGTGCGCAGCTGGATTGAGGCACATTATCTGACGCGCATTCGCGACCATTGGAAATCAGAAGACGCCTCTATTCGGCGTATTGATATTGAGTTGAAACCCGAATGGGTTCCGGCCGATAAAAAACCGGAAGTGCGTGAGCAAAAAGCTGTGCCACCGCGCCGCGCGGTTCAGCCTGCCGCGCCGCGTGCGCCAATGCCGGAAATGCCCGAAGCCACCGGTCGCGATGATTTGGGCGCGCCGCTTGACCCGCGTTTTACATTTGAAAATTTCATCGTCGGTAAATCGAATGAGCTGGCGCATGCCGCGGCGCACCGTCTTGCTGAGGGCAATGGGGTCGCTTTCAATCCGCTGTTTCTTTATGGCGGCGTGGGTTTGGGCAAAACCCATTTAATGCATGCCATTGCATGGGAAATACGCCGCCGCGCGCCGGAACGCACAGTGCTTTATTTATCGGCTGAAAAATTCATGTATCAGTTTATTCGCGCCCTGCGCTTTAAGGATACGGTCGCCTTTAAGCAGCAATTCCGCGAAGTCGATGTGCTGATGATTGACGATATTCAGTTTATTGCAGGCAAGGATTCAACGCAGGAAGAGTTTTTCCATACATTTAATGCGCTGACCGACCATAACCGCCAAGTGATTGTCTCGGCTGACCGCTCGCCGACCGATTTGGAAGGCATTGAGGAGCGCATTCGCTCGCGTCTGGGATGGGGCCTGGTGGCTGATATTCACCCGACAGATTATGAATTGCGCTTGGGCATTTTGCAGGCCAAAGCCGAGTCCCTGTCGCGCCGCACCGATGGCAGCACCGATGCCACACGCATACCCCAACCGGTGCTGGAGTTTTTGGCGCAGCGCATCATCACCAATATTCGTGAACTGGAAGGCGCGTTGAACCGGGTCATTGCCTATTCGAGTTTTGTCGGGCGCCCGATTACTTTGGAAATGGCACAAGACGTGTTGCGCGATTTGTTGCGCGCCTCTGACCGTCGCGTGACGATTGATGAAATCCAGCGTCGCGTGGCCGAATATTTCAATGTCAAAATGGGCGACATGCTGTCGGCGCGCCGGGCGCGTTCGGTTGCTCGCCCGCGCCAAATCGCAATGTATTTGTCGAAGCAATTAACGACGCGTTCATTGCCTGAGATTGGCCGCAAATTCGGTGGGCGTGACCATACGACGGTCATTCACGCCGTGCGCAAAATCGAACAATTACGCGATGAGGATCCGGCCCTTGATGAGGATGTCGACCTGTTGCGCCGCATGCTGGAAAACTAAGTAAGCGCAGGTCATTTCAACGGCCGGCTTGAGGCCGGCTGCGCGCCTGTTTTTACGCTTGGGGGAAAGCGCTGTGAGGGGTAAAAAAACTACCCCTCAGCGCCCCTGTTTCTGCTATATTTTTGACAAGAGATTCGCTGTTTTTGCGGTGGTTTCAATTCGCCCTTAAGTGCTTTTTATTTGGCTGTTTGAAATCGTTCACAAAACCGCTGGGGCGGGTCGTAAAGCATTAGAAAGCCATTGGGTGTTAACAAGCCGGATTGTTTTTAAAAAAAATGAAGACGGAGATAGGGTGACATGAAAACCATAATTGAACGCAGCGATTTGTTAAAAGCGCTCAACCATGTGCAAAGCGTCGTCGAACGCCGCAATACCATCCCCATTCTCTCCAATGTTTTGCTGGAAGCCGATAATGGCGTGCTTTCCCTGACCGCGACTGATTTGGAAATTGAAATGCGCGAACGCGTTGAGGCGGAGATTGTGCAGCCCGGGGCGATCACCGCACCGGCGCATATGCTTTACGATATTGTCCGTAAATTGCCCGATGGGGCGCAGGTTGAATTGGCGACCGATGAAACCGGTGGGCGGCTTAATTTGGTGGCCGGCAAGTCGGCCTTTACGCTGCAAGCCCTGCCGCGCGAAGATTTTCCGGCTATGGCACAAGATGAAATGCCCGTCGCCTTCGCCTTGCCGGTTGGTGATTTACGCCGCCTGATTGATAAGACGCGCTTTGCCATTTCGGTCGAAGAAACACGTTATTATTTAAACGGTATTTATCTGCATGTGCTGGAAGAGGGCGGCAGCAATTTGCTTCGCGCCGTGGCGACAGACGGTCACCGTTTGGCGCGTGTTGATATGGGGCAACCAGTGGGTGCTGATGCCATGCCGGCCGTCATTATTCCGCGCAAAACCGTTGGCGAAGTGCAAAAGCTGCTCGAGGAGGCTGAGGGCGAGGTGTCCTTGCAGGTTTCCGAGACGAAAATTAATTTCGCTTTTGCCGAGATTGTCCTGACCTCGAAACTGATTGATGGCAAGTTCCCCGATTACACCCGGGTTATCCCTTCAGATAATGACAAAATGCTGAAATTGGACGCCAAAAGTTTTGCGCAAAGCGTTGACCGCGTCTCGGCCATTTCGAGCGAGAAATCCCGCGCCGTTAAATTGGCGCTCGACAAAGACAGCCTTGCCTTGTCGGTCTCCAACCCTGATAGCGGTTCGGCCAATGATGAGCTCAGCGTGTCTTATGGTGCCGATGCGATGGAAATTGGGTTTAACGCACGCTATTTGATGGATATTACCGGCCAGTTGGACGGCGAGACGGCAACCTTTGAGCTGGCCGATAGCGGGTCACCGACGCTGGTGCGCGATGATGAAGACGGCCAAGCCCTTTATGTCCTTATGCCGATGCGGGTGTAATGACGGGCGCTTCCGCCAGTCTCGACCGGTCGCATGATTATGCGGCACCGGCCAGTGCGCCGGCCCCTCATATTACCGCTTTGCGGCTGACCCATTTCAGGTCTCATGCAGAGCTGTCGCTGAATTGTGTCGGTGGCGCAATGGTGCTGACCGGTGCCAATGGTGTTGGCAAAACCAATGTGCTTGAGGCTCTGTCCATGCTTGCGCCCGGGCGCGGTTTGCGCAGTGCGGCGTTTGACGATATGCGGTTTGAGCGTCGGCTGGGCTGGACGGTAAGCGCTGATATTGCAACCGCTCATGGCGCGGTGCGCGCCGGCATTGGCTGGCAAAACGGTGCGCGCAAATTGCGCATTGATGGGGCCAATGGCAAGCTTGACCATATCGCGCATATTTTGCCGCAGCTTTGGTTGACCCCGGCCATGGACCGCTTGTTTGTCGATGGTGCCAGCGGGCGACGCAAATTTCTCGACCGCTTCGCGCAAAGCCTTGACGTCACTTTGTCGAAAGCGTTGAGCGGCTATGAAAAAGCCATGCGCGAGCGCAATCGCCTTTTGCAAGAAGGCATCTCAACCGCTGAGACCAATGGCTGGCTCACTGGCTTGGAAGAGGCCATGGCGCTGCATGGTGTGGCCATCGCGGCGGCGCGCTTGACCGCATTGGATGCGTTGGCTGTCGGCTTGGCGGCGATTCCTGAAGCGGCTTTCCCGCGGGCAGAAATTGCTTTGGCCGGTTCGCTGGAAGCCGGGTTACGCCAACAATCGGCGCTTGAGGTTGAGGATGCGTTTCGGGCCCGTTTGGCGGATACGCGTCGCCTTGATGGCGCGGCCGGACGCACATTGGAAGGCCCGCATCGCAGTGACCTTCAGGTTATATATGCCGCAAAAAACATGGCTGCCGCGGATTGCTCAACCGGCGAACAAAAAGCGCTTTTGGTCGGGTTGATTTTGGCGCAAGCCCATTCTGTGGCGGCGCAACGCGGCGATGTGCCGATATTGCTGCTCGATGAGGTGGCGGCGCATCTCGACCGTCACCGCCGTGGCGCATTGGCAGAAATTTTGCACGCGCTGGGCGGGCAAAGCTGGATTACCGGCACGGATAATGAGGCTTTTGACGGGTTTGAGGCGGTTTTCGGGTCGGCATTTGCCGCGGTGACGATGGCGGACAAAATAAATGAAACAGGTGCTGGGGAAGCATCGCTGGGGAGCAAATCATAATGAGTGACACGCCTGAAACAAATGAGACGCCAAAGGAAGTCAAAAAGGAAGTCAATGATGGCGAATATGGCGCCTCCTCGATTAAAGTTTTAAAGGGGCTGGAAGCGGTTCGAAAACGCCCCGGCATGTATATTGGCGACACGGATGACGGCACCGGCTTGCACCATATGGTCTATGAGGTGGTCGACAATTCCATCGATGAAGCGTTGGCCGGTCATTGCGATGAGGTGTTTGTGCGCCTCAATGCGGATGGGTCGGTAACGGTGTCGGATAATGGGCGCGGTATTCCGACCGAGATGCACCCTGAAGAAGGCATTTCCGCCGCGCAAGTGATTATGACCCAGCTTCACGCTGGCGGTAAGTTTGACAGTAATAGCTATAAGGTTTCGGGCGGTCTGCACGGCGTGGGTATTTCTGTTGTGAACGCGCTGTCCGATTGGCTTGAACTGACCATTCGCCGCGACGGTAAATTGCATGAAATGCGTTTTGCGCATGGCGACGCGGCAGAGGATTTGGCCGTCATCGGTGATGCCGATACGACCGGCACGCAAGTGACTTTTCATCCCTCTTCTGAAACCTTCACCATGACCGAGTTTAATTTTGAGACGCTTGAGCATCGTCTGCGCGAATTGGCGTTTCTCAATAGCGGTGTCGGCATTGTGTTGGAAGATTTGCGCCATGCCGAGCCGCGCAAAGTGGAGCTGCGTTTTGACGGTGGGCTGGAAGCTTTTGCCAGCTATCTCGACCGCAATAAAACGACCTTAATTGACAAGCCGATTGCGCTGCAATCAGAGGCTGATGATATTGGTGTTGAACTGGCCTTGTGGTGGAATGACAGCTATCACGAGACGGTTTTGTGCTTCACCAATAATATTCCCCAACGCGATGGTGGCACGCATTTGGCCGGTTTTCGCGGTGCGTTGACCCGCACGGTGAATAATTACGCCAATCAATCCGGCATTGCCAAAAAAGAGAAAGTTTCCTTGACCGGCGATGATTGCCGCGAGGGGCTGACCGCGGTCTTGTCGGTTAAAGTGCCCGACCCGAAATTTTCCAGTCAAACAAAAGACAAGCTGGTGTCGTCCGAAGTGCGCCCGGTAGTGGAAAGCGTGGTCAATGATGTATTGAATAATTGGTTTGAAGAACATCCGACCGAAGCCAAGATTATCATCAATAAGGTGGTCGAGGCCGCCGCCGCACGCGAAGCGGCCCGCAAAGCGCGTGAATTGACGCGGCGCAAAGGCGCGCTTGATGTCTCCAGCCTGCCCGGCAAGCTGGCCGATTGTCAGGAACGCGATGCCTCGCGCGCTGAATTGTTTTTGGTTGAGGGCGATAGTGCGGGTGGCTCTGCCAAACAAGCACGCAATCGCTCCAATCAGGCCGTGCTGCCGCTGCGCGGTAAAATTCTGAATGTCGAGCGCGCACGGTTTGACAAAATGCTGTCGTCAAACGAGATCGGCACATTGATTACCGCACTGGGCACGGGCATTGGGCGTGAGGATTTCAATATTGAAAAACTGCGCTACCACAAGATTATCATCATGACTGATGCTGATGTTGACGGGGCCCATATCCGCACACTCTTATTGACTTTCTTCTATCGGCAAATGCCGGAAATTATTGAGCGCGGCTATCTCTATATTGCCCAGCCGCCGCTTTATAAAATTCGCCGCCAGAGCGCGGAAAGCTATTTGAAAGATGACGCGGCTTTGGAAGATTATCTGATCGAGGCAGGTCTCGGGGAGGCTGTGCTGACGCTGGCATCGGGCGAACAAAGAAGCGGGCCTGACTTGGCCGAAATGGTGACACAAGCGCGGATGATTAAATCCATATTATCGGGCTTGCCGCCGAAATATCCGCAATTCATTATTGAGCAGACGGCCATTGCCGGTGCGCTGACGCCGGAGATTTTATCGAAAACCGAGCTGGCCGCGCAAAGCGCGCAATATATTGCGGCGCGCCTTAATCGCATGTCAGATGAGGTGGAGCGCGGCTGGGAGGGTCTGCCCTCGGGCGATGGCGGGCTGACTTTTGAGCGTGAACTGCGCGGTGTGCGCGAGGCGTTTAATATTGATGGGCCATTAATTTCGTCGAAAGATGCGCGCGCCCTTGATGAGCTGGCACCGGCATTGCAACCGGTTTATCTCGACCCCGCCAAGCTGACCATTAAAGACCGCGATATTGCGATCAATACGCCAAGCGAATTATTGGCCGCGGTGATGGAACAGGGGCGTCATGGCGTGGCGTTGCAACGCTATAAGGGCTTGGGGGAAATGAACCCAGACCAGCTTTGGCAAACCACTTTGGACAAAGATGCGCGCTCGCTTTTGCAGGTCAAAGTGCAAGATGTTGCCGAGAGCAATGATTTGTTTGAGCAATTAATGGGCGATGTGGTAGAGCCGCGCCGCGAATTTATTCAACAAAATGCGCTGGCCGTTGCCAATCTCGATATTTAGGCACACAGGTTAGTTTGTTGCGGGAACGCGAATGAGCGACATGCCCAATAATGTGTCAAATAATGAGCCGAACGGTTTAGGGCCGCGGCGCCTTATCGTGAAGCAACTGGCCTATTGGGGTTTTATTGTGCTGCTTTGGCTGGGCTTGGCTCTGGCCGCTTTGGTGGTTTATTACGCGCTCGATTTACCCGACACGGATGATTTATGGAAGACCGGCAGCCAGCCCGAACTGTCTATTTATGCTCGCGATGACGGGCTGGTGGCGCGGCGCGGACGGCGCGGTGGCCGTCCCATGCGCTATGAAGACCTGCCGCCGCACTTAATCGACGCGGTGATTGCCATTGAAGACCGGCGCTTTTTCTCGCATTTCGGCCTCGACCCGCGCGGGTTGCTGCGCGCCATGGCGGTTAATTTGCGGCAAGGTCGTCTGGCGCAAGGCGGTTCAACCCTGACGCAGCAATTGGCGAAAAATGTTTTTCTGACGCCGGAGCGCAGTTTCAAGCGCAAAGTGCAGGAGCTGTTGCTGGCCTTCTGGTTGGAAGCGCATTTCACCAAACAAGACATTATCGCGCTGTATCTCAATCGGGTTTATTTCGGTAGCGGCGCTTATGGTGTGCAATCGGCGGCGGAAACTTATTTCAATCGTCCGGTGCAAAATCTCACCCAAATTGAGGCGGCCATGCTGGCCGGGCTGTTGAAAGCGCCATCGCGCTATGCCCCGACCCGCGATCCGGCGGCAGCGGCGCGGCGCACCCAAATCGTGATTGCCGCCATGCAGGCGGCCGGCTATTTAACGGCCGGCGAGGCTGCAGCTCTATCGGGCGAGGATATTATCATTACCAATCGTTCGACCGATGGGGCGCATTATGCGGTCGATTGGACGCTTGACCAATTGCCCGATTTTGTTGGCCGCCCGCGCGCCGATTTGGATGTGATGACCACCATTGATCGCCCCATGCAATTAGCGGCAGAGCGCGCCATTAACCGCCTCTTGGAAGCGCAAGGCGAAACCCGCCAAGCAGCCCAAGCTGCAATGGTGGTGATGACACCCGATGGTGCCATTCGCGCCATGGTCGGGGGCCGCGCCTATGGCAAAAGCCAGTTCAACAGAGCGGTGCAGGCACGCCGCCAACCCGGTTCGGCTTTCAAGCCGATGGTTTATCTGGCGGCGCTTGAGAACGGCCTGCGTGCCGATGATGCTTTTGACGATGCGCCGCTCGCGATAAATGGCTGGTCACCGAAAAACTATGACGGGACATATCGCGGCACAGTGACAGCCGGCGAAGCTCTGGCGCGCTCGTTAAATACGGTGGCGGTGCAGGTCAGCGAACAGACGGGGCGCGACAAGGTAATTGATATGGCGCGGCGTCTTGGATTGACCGGCCGCATGCGCGCGCATCCCTCTTTGGCGCTTGGCACATTTGAGGTCAATCTGATGCAATTAACCGCGGCCTATGCGCATTTCGCCAATGGCGGGCAACAGGTTGTGCCGCATATTATCCATGGCGTTATCAGCGCCTCGGGGCAAACATTATATGACCGGCTGTCGCCATCGCCTTTGCAGATTATTGCGCCGCGCCATATTGGGGCGCTGAATGAAATGTTGCGCGCCACCATCAGCATTGGCACGGGCCGCGCCGCGCGGCTTGAGGGGGTGGAGCTTGCGGGCAAAACCGGCACGTCGCAGAACTGGCGTGACGCATGGTTTGTCGGTTATTCCGGCGCTTTGGTGGTCGGTGTTTGGGTCGGTAATGATGATGGCGCACCGATGAACCGCGTCACCGGCGGCGGCCTACCGGCGCAAATTTTTGCCGCTTTCATGGATGAACAAAAAGAATTGGCCGCCTCTGTTGCCTTACCCGGGGCCGATTTGCCCAATCGCAATGGCGGCATTGGGGGCCTCTTGCGCCGTTTGTTTGGCGGGCGGGATTAACCGGCTTGGCTGAGCTTATTTGAGTTTAATTCAGCAAACCCGACAGTTTTTCTGCCAGTTCTGCGGGCGTGACCGCATGGTCGAAATGCGCCAAATAGCGATTATCACCATCCATTAAATAGAAAAAGCTTGAATGGTCGACGTTGTAATTCCCGTTCTCATCTTGCGCCGCGCTGCGTGCCGCATAGATTTTATAAGTGCTTTTGACCGCATCAATCTCAGCTTGCGAGCCGGTCAGGCCGGTCAGGCGCGGGTGAAAATAATCCAAATAATCTCGCAAAACAGGCGGTGTATCGCGGGCCGGATCAACCGAGATGAACACTGGCTGCACTTGCTGATAGGCGCGCGGGGCTGTCTGTTTTAGGATATCCAATGCGCCGCCCATAATATCGAGCGCGGTCGGGCAAACGTCGGGGCAATAGGTGAAGCCGAAATAAATCAGCATCGGGCGTCCGGCAAAATCGGCCGCGCTGCGCCGTGTGCCGTTTTGGTCTGTCAGTTCAAAAGGACCGCCAATCGCCGCCGTCAATCGGCGCGGCGTCGTCTCATCATCGTTACGCCCTTGCCCCAATTCGGCCAGCATTAACGCCAGCAGGGCGGTCAGGCCAAGCACGGTAATGATCAGGCTGGTTCTTACATTGCGGCTCATGCAAAGGCTTTCTTTCGGGTCGGCTATTGCCGAGTTGGTAAAGGCGGTTATATCTTGAGCAGGGATAGTGTGCAATATGGCGCCTGCCCGTGAAGGAGAGTTAGGCCGATGAGCCAGAATGCGCCCTTGAACGAAGCTGCATTGGACGGCGCGCTAATGCGTGAAAACCGGCCATATATAGGGTCGTCGGACGCATCAATTGATGCGATTGATGCCATCACCTTGGTCGCGCCTGCCGTGCGCTTGCGGGTGCAAACGGCGCTGCGCTGGATGGCGATTGCCGGACAGTCGGCCGCTGTGGCAATTGTTTATCTGGGCTTCGGCTTTGACCTACCGGTCGGCGAAGCCCTGTTTGTTATCGGGCTTGCGGTTGCCTTAAATCTCGCCTTATTGGTGTTTTTTCCGGCCAATCACATGCTGACGCAGCGCCAAACCGCCCTGATTTTGGCTTATGATATCGTTCAGCTGAGCCTTTTATTGTTTTTTACCGGGGGCTTATTAAATCCTTTCTCGCTGCTGCTTTTAGCGCCGGTCACCATTTCGGCCAGCTTACTCAATGCGCGCACCACCGTCATATTGGTTTTATTCGCCGGTCTGATTGTCTCGCTTTTATCAATATTTCATGCACCTTTGCCATGGCTTGGCCTGCCGCCTGAAATACCTGAATTATTGCGCGTCGGCATGTGGGTTGCGTTGCTTTTGGCGATGGTCTTTATCCCGACCTATGTCTGGGGGGTGAGCCGCGAGGGTCGGCGTATGTCGGCAGCCTTGACGGCGACACGCTCGGTTTTGGCGCGTGAGCAACGCCTCTCCGCGCTGGATGGCTTGGCGGCGGCGGCGGCGCATCAGCTTGGCACGCCGCTTGGCACAATTGTTTTGGTATCAGGCGAATTGGCAGGCCGCGATGATTTACCCGAGGGCTTGCGCGAGGACGTGGCTTTAATGCGCGAAGAAGCCATGCGATGCCGCAATATTTTGGCCGATTTGGTCAGCGAAGAGAGCGACCCGATGGTTTCGCAAACCAATTTGCGGGGGTTGATGGAAGAAGCTGCCCTGGAAGCCGGCTTGCACAATAAAGAGATCATCGTCTCATGCCGCCCCAATGGCCTATTGGCGACACGAGAGCCGCGTTTGAAACGCCAGCCCGAACTGATTTATGGCCTCGGCAATCTCATCGAAAACGCGGCTGAGTTTGCCAATGGCGTTGTCTATGTGGCGGTCACTTATTCAGCGCAGCAAGTGGTGGTCGAAGTGGCAGATGATGGCCCGGGTTTTGCGTCTGATATTATCGGCCGCTTGGGCGAGCCTTATACCTCATCGCGCAGCTCAAGAGGCATACAGGATAATGATGAATTTGGCTTGGGCTTAGGTTTTTTCATTGCCCGCACTTTATTGCAGCGCAGCGGGGCGCGGGTCAGTGCGCGCAATTTGAAGAAAACCGAGCTCATTGACGGCGCCATGCCGGGCGGTGCGTGTGTGCGTGTGGTCTGGCCGCGTCAAAGATTAGAGATGCAATCTTAAACGCGCTTGATGGCAAGTTCAGCAACTATCGCCTATCGGTTGAAAAGGAAACCGCCCGTCCTATATAGGAGTTAGGAAAAGGCAGGTAGATAATGACCCAGTCCAACGAAGCAGTAGAAATGCAAGTGAAATCCCATGAAGGGGCGAATTTGCTGATTGTCGATGATGATCAGCCCTGGCTCAACCGGCTTGGCCGTGCGATGGAAAGCCGCGGCTATGTGGTGCATGGGGCCGGTTCGGTCAGCGAGGGCATAAAGCTCGGCAAGTCTGTGAAACCCGCCTATGCCGTGGTCGATATGCGCCTTGAAGACGGTAATGGCTTGGATGTGGTGGAAAACCTACGCAATGAAAACCCGCAAGCGCGCATCATTATGTTGACCGGTTACGGCAATATTGCCACGGCCGTTGAGGCGGTAAAGCGCGGTGCGGTTGATTATTTGGCCAAGCCTGCCGATGCCGATGAAATTCATGCCGCTTTGGTGGCCGAGCCTGAAGGCCGGGCCTTACCGCCGGAAAACCCGATGTCGGCCGACCGTGTGCGGTGGGAGCATATTCAGCGGGTGTTCGAATTATGCGACCGCAATGTTTCTGAAACGGCGCGGCGTTTGAACATGCATCGACGCACGCTGCAACGGATTTTGGCCAAACGCGCGCCGCGCTAATTATCCGCTTTATCTCTTAATCGCGACCAGCGAAAGCCGCCAATGCGGGCCATGCGGCGAAGCAATAAATTGCGCCGTGCGGCGGCCAGCTTGGGCTGGCTGTTGTCGCGCATAATTTCAGCACCATAGCTATCGGCAAATATCATACCTGCTTCATCGGGCAGTTTGGCGCTGGGGAAGTCGGGCGCGACGGCAAAATAAAACCGGTCGCAATAGGGCAGATAGTCTGGCCATTTATCATCTGCCTGAAAATCGGCTAGGCCGCTTTTAATCTCGATAATCCAAATTTCGCCCTTATCGGTCAGCGCCATTAAATCGGCGCGGCGATGATTGGGCAGCACCACCTCGGGCAAGCAGGCAATATTAAACTGCGATAACAGCCGCATCGTGCCGCGCTGAATGGCCAAGGCAGCCGCGGATTGGCGTCCGTCTTCCAGCCCGATATCGGCTAAAGATAAACCATCTTCGCTTTTGGTTTCCGCCATATATGCCACCCGTTACATCCGCCTCACACCACCGCAAGCCGCGGCATTTTGCAAGGGAAATTGGCTAAAATTCACTTGTCATGGACGAAGTTTAATGGGAAGGTCTGCCCATAATTTGGCTGTAAAAGGCCAGCCTTTGCATGGCTTTGGGAGGGTCCAATGGTAGAAAAATTAGAAACGTTTTTGTTCCGTTATCGCGGTGTCATTCTGGCAGTGTTCGCTGCCTTTACGATTTATAGCGGGTTTTATGCGACGCAGCTGAAAATGACGGCGGGCTTTGACAAGCAATTACCGGCCGGCCATGAATATATTCAGACGTTCCAAGAATATCGTGACCGCCTATTCGGCTCGAACCGCATCATTGTGGTCTTGAAAATGCGCGAGGATCAGATTTGGAACCGCGATTTCTTCTCGCAATATAAAGATTTGACGGATGCTCTTTTCTATCTGCCGGGTGTTGCGCGTCATACATTAACGTCGCTTTGGACGCCCAATTCGCGCTATTTCGAAATTACCGAAGACGGTTTTGTTGCTGATGATGTTATTCCGGGCACGATTACGCTGGACAATATTGACAGCCAATGCGTGTCGCGGCTGAAAACAGCCAGTCTGGCCACAAAATGTGAACCGGCCTTGCAAATCATTGAAAACAATGTTGTGCGCGGTGGCTTTGTCGGCCGTCTGGTGGCGAATGATTTCTCGGCTGCCATGGTGCGTGCCGAATTGCTCGATTATGATGTCAAAACCGGTGCGCGGCTCGATTATTTCGACCTCGCGGAAAAGCTGGAAACCGATATTCGCGATAAATTTGAAAACGATAAATATGAAGTGCAAATTATCGGCTTCGCCAAACTTATCGGCGACATTGCCGATGGTGCGGGCACGGTGGTGCAATTCTTTATTATCGCCTTCCTGCTGACCATTCTGTCGGTTTATATTTATGCCCGTTCAGCGATTTTAACCTTCCTGCCATTGTTCTGCTCTTTGACCTCATTGGTCTGGCAGTTCGGTATTTTGAATATTCTGGGCTACGGTCTCGACCCGCTGGCCATTTTGGTACCGTTTTTGGTGTTCGCCATTGGTGTGAGCCACGGGGTGCAGCAAATTAACCTTATAACGGCGGAAATTTCGTCGGGCAAAACGGCTGATGAAGCCGCCCGCGCCAGCTTCCGCGGCCTGCTTATTCCGGGGTCTATGGCACTGGTCACTGACCTTGTCGGCTTCGGCACGCTGGTCTTAATTCCGATTCAGATGATTCAAGAACTTGCCATTACCGCCTCTATCGGTGTGGCGCTGAAAATTCTGACCAACCTCATTATGCTGCCGATTTTGGCCAGCTTCTTTAAAATTGATGACGGTTTTGTGGAGCGTATCGGCAAAGCGCGTGAATCGCGTATACGCCTGATGCAGAAATTGGGCAATATCGCCAACCCACGCGCCGCGATTGGTGTTGTGATTTTGGCGGCTATTTTGTTCGTCACGGCGTTCATTCAAAGCCAAAACCGCCATGTCGGTGCGCTGCATGCCGGGTCGCCGGAACTGCGTAAAGAGGCGCGTTATAATGAAGACAGCCGCCAGATTGCCGAGAAATTTGCGCTCGGTCTTAATCTGCTGTCTGTGATTGTTGAGACGCCACGCGAGGCCTGCATTAATTACCCTTACATGAAATATCTGAACGAGTTTTCATGGTATTTGCGTAATGTCGACGGGGTGTCGCTGGTCTTGTCATTGCCATCGGTTACGCGTCAATCAAGCGCCGGCTTTAATGAGGGCAATCTGAAATGGCAGGCTTTGCCGCGCAATAAATATGCGCTGGTGCAATCCTCTTCGCCCATTGGTGCGTCGACCGGTTTGTTGAATGAAGAATGCACTTTGCTGACGCAGTTGGTTTTCTTGGAGGATGCAAAGGCGACAACCATTAAGGGTGTCACCAATGCGATTAAAGAGTTCCGCGAGACCCAACCGGCGCCGATTTCTGATCTGATGATCATCACTGATCCGCCGATGCGCGATCCGGGCAATATCAATCTCGGCCTGCGCACAGATGTGGTTGATGATGGCGTGTCACCAGCTTTGGCCATTACCTATGATGTGGCCACGGATTCGCCTGAAAGCCTGCTTGCTGAGTTGCGCGCGCAAGGTGTGAAAATAGACAAGCATGAAGTCGTGCCGGTCTCTATCCGCCTCGCATCGGGTAATATGGGCGTGCAAGCTGCGGTGAATGAAGAGATTGAAGTCTCTGAATTACCGATGATGATTTACGTCTATATGACCATTATTGCGTTGGTCTTGTTTACCTATCGCGATTTCCGCGCCACGGTGGCGTGCTGTGTGCCGCTCACATTGGCAACCTTCATGGGCTATTGGTTCATGGAAGTTCTGGAAATCGGCCTTACGGTTGCAACCTTGCCGGTGATGGTGCTGGCGGTTGGTCTGGGTGTCGATTATGCCTTCTATATTTACAACCGCATTCAATATCACCTCTCAAACGGTCTTGATGTCACGGCGAGCTTTAAAGAGACGCTGAACGAAACCGGTATGGCTGTGGTCTTTACGGCACTGACATTGGCTGTCGGCGTATCGACATGGGCTTTCTCGGCACTGAAATTCCAGGCTGATATGGGACTGCTTTTGACCTTCATGTTCATGATTAATATGGTCATGGCTGTGACGGTGCTGCCGGCTCTGGCTGTGGTGATGGAAATCATCTTGCCGCGCCGTGAGCCGCCAAAAGCGCCAAGCGGTGCGTTGGCTCACTAAGCCTGCATGTTCAAAAACAGCCCCGGCAAAGCGATTTGCCGGGGTTTTTTAATGGCTGTGCCATTGGGGCGCAATTTACTTAGAGCAGCTTGTGCTTAAGCCAGCTTGTGCTTAAGGCAGCTCGTGTCCTAAAAGCTGGCCCAGATCGGCAATCGCTTGGGCGGCGCTCACGACTTTCACCGTGCCCATGCCCATGGCGCGCGCCGGCTTCAGATTAATGCCCAAATCATCGAGGAAGACGCATGTCTCCGGTGCCAAGCCCAGTCGCGTGCAAGCCAGCTGATAAATTGTCGGGTCGGGCTTTCTGACGCCCTCCACCGAGCTTTCAATCACCATTTCAAAGCGGCTCATAACAGCCGCAATTTCGGCCGCTTTATCCGCACTTCGTGCCATGCCGGGGTTTGCGCCATCGGCGCTGTCAGCTGTGGTTTTGACATTATTGGTGATGCAGGCAATGCGATAGCCGCGCGCCTTGATGCTGTCCAGCACGGCGATCATTTCAGGGCGCACATCACCGGCCAAAAGCGCCAAAACATCTGCCCCGCCAACATCATGACCGGCGGCGCGAGCTTCATCACGAAACGCTCCGTCAAAAGCGGTCGCGTCAATATCGCTGCGCTCAAACAGCGCCCAGGCATTGGCGTCGGGATTGGTGGCATTGACGGTGCGGATAAAA
The DNA here is from genome assembly GCA_022426245.1 of Alphaproteobacteria bacterium. Taxonomy (GTDB): domain Bacteria; phylum Pseudomonadota; class Alphaproteobacteria; order RS24; family RS24; genus UBA8337. Next base: position 21,154 of record JAKMDW010000075.1, read on the forward strand.
TTCTCCGGCAGATGATGCGCCGCCTCATAGCGATTAAACGCCTCAAACGGGCTTGAGGTCACGACCCCGCCAAAATCAAAAATCACTGCTTCATATTTGGCCATAATGTCGGTCTCTCCAACGGCGTGTGCCATCTTACCAAAGGGTTTGCACAAAAAAATTTGAGTGTTACGCTAATTAGGCCAAGAACATAACAAGAGGAGGCCGTTTTGCAATCATCTTTCATCTCCCGTTTGGACGCGCTGAACCCGCTTTTAACGCGGCGTATCAGCCTGATTACAAGTTTTCTAGCCGTCGTCTTATGCCTGTTGAGTTTTGACTGGCTAAAGCAACAGTTGGGCGCGAATATGCTCGATGAGCTAAGCGGCTATGATGCCGAGGCGCTGAAAACCCAAATGCTGCTTTACGGCGAAAGCGGGCGGGCTTTGCATCTGCGCTTCACGCTTATCCTCGATACTTTGTTTCCATTCGCCTATGGCGCTTTCTTCGGCGGTCTGCTGGTTTTGGCGGCGCGTGGTATTTTCGACAAAGCCATTTTAGCACCGGTGCTGGCCGTGATGATTTTGGATTTGGCTGAGAACACGCAAATTGCGCTGATGCTGGCGCAATTCCCGGATGTCAGCGATCGGCAAATCGCCTTTGCGAGTTCTGTCACATTGGCCAAATTTTGGGCGATACGGTTCTTCTTGTTTTGGTTAGCCGGTCTGGTTTTATGGAAATTATGGATGGCGCTTCGCGCCCGCAACGCCTGAAGCGGGCCTAAGCCGAAGCGTTTTCATCGCGCATTATCGCCGCCATTTCCTTTTGGCCGCGGAGGGTTATCGGTAATTGCGCCAGCATGAAAAGGCCGGTCGCGGGGGCCATGATAAGCACGCGGAAGCTGACCCAATCATCATCGCTGAGCGCGCGCCAGGCCACCTCATTGGCCAATGTTGCGGCCAGAAAAAACAGCCCCCAACGCAAAGACAGGCTCTTCCAAACCTTATCCGGCAGGTCGAATTGAGCTTGGAAAAATATTTTCATCATCGCTTCGCCGCGCAGCCGTCCAATGAGCAGCACCGCTGCGAAAGCACCTGAAAATAAGCTCGGTTGGATTTTAATATAGGTTTTTTCCTCGGCCAGAATGGCGGCCAATGTCAGCAAAGTGGCAATTGAGGTGGCGAAAATGGCAAACCGTGCCAAACGTTTTTCCAACACCCATGTGACCGTGACCAATAGGAATGACGCGCCAATAGCAGCCAGCGCAGCGGCGTAAAGCCCGTAAGCCTGATTGACCATAAAAAATGCTGCCAATGGCGCGATTTCGCTAAACATGGACATAAAGCGAATTTTCGGCCGCCGCGGCCCCGTTGCTATTGCGGTCTCTTGTGCAATTTTATCCATGCGTTTTATACGCGCGCCAGCCGCTTTGGATGCCCCAAGCGGGGTTAACCCTCAGTGACCAAATCATCTTTCAGATATTTACCGGCGACATAATAATGCCAGCCCGCCCAAACATTGACGATGGAGCAAATCAGCAGCGCATAGCGCAGGCTCTCCGTGCCATATGTGTCGAACAGTAAATCAGACACAATGCCGACGATTTGCGGGCCAAAACCGAGCCCGATAATATTGATGATGAACAGCAAGATACCGGCAGCGACGGCGCGCATCCGCAGCTCTGAAATGCCCTGTGTTTGGCTAAACGTCGTGGCTTGATAAAAATTACCCAGCAGCACCGGCACCACCATGCCCAAAATAGAGGCGGTGGCGGTTGCGGCGTTATAGGCCAAGTAATTGAACGGCGTCATAACCACCAGCGCAATGGCGGTTGTCCACAGATACCATTTCGGATCTTTGGCGCCGAATTTATCGGCCAGCCAGCCGCCTGCCACAATGCCAACACCCCCGGCAACACCCAGCAGCAAGCCGAACCATGTGCCGACCTCGCCCGTGCTCATGCCGAAAGAGCGAATAAGAAAAGCCGGTGCCCAGGTCACAAAACCATAACCGACAAACGCCGTTAGACCGGCGGCAAAGGACATGTGGCGGAAGGATTTTTTGCCCCATAAATAAGTCAATGTCTCTCTGACGCTCGGTTGTTCGCCGCTATCATCGCGTCCTTCAGCCAGACCGCGCGGCGGTTCCGCCAATGTGAAACGAACGATGAGCGCCAGTAAAATACCCGGTAGGCCGACCAAGAAAAACGCCATGCGCCAGCCGAAAAGCTCATTAATCCAGCCGCCGGCAAACAGGCCAAACATAATACCAATGGGAATACCCAGCGAATAAATACCCAATGCCGTGGCTCGCTGTTCTGCCGGATAATAATCGGCAATCATGGAATGGGCGGGCGGCGAGCAACCGGCTTCGCCAACCCCGACGCCAATGCGCGCAAACAGTAAATGCCAGAAATTTTGCGCCACACCGGAAAGCGCGGTGAAGAAACTCCAAATGCCCAGCGCCAAAGCAATCAGATTGCGGCGATTGGAGCGGTCGGCATAGCGCGCAATCGGAATGCCTAAAGTGGCGTAAAACATGGCAAAGGCAAAGCCGGTCAGCATGCCCATGGCGGTATCGGACAGGCCGAGGTCATTTTTTACCGGCTCCAATAATATCGATAAAATTTGGCGGTCGATGAAGTTGAATGTATAAACCACCACCAAAATGCTAAGCGCATAATGACGTGCATTGTAAATTTTTTCTTTTGTTGCTGTCACAGATGACATGAGGCCCCTCCCAAAGGTTGAGCGCAGAGCCTAACAAAACCCGCTCAAATGAAAAGTACAAATTGAGATTTATCCTTGCTTGCTGCGTTCTCCAGATTAAACTCTCACCCAGATTAGGGAGAAAAATATGAGCACGCAAAAAGCAAACCGTGAATTTGACATCATCGTTTATGGTGCCAGTGGATTTACCGGCCGTTTGGTGGCTGAGTATTTGCAGCAGCAATATGGCCGCAGCGTTAATTGGGCGATGGCTGGGCGCAGCGCAGAAAAGCTGGCTCAGGTGCGCGATGAAATGGGCATTGATGCGGCGACGCCGCTGATTACCGGCAATGCCGATAGCGCCGATGATATGGCCGCCATGGTCGCGCGCGCGAAAGTCATTATCACCACGGTTGGCCCTTACCAGCTTTATGGCGACGCCTTACTGGCAGCATGCGCCGAAGCGGGAACCGATTATGTCGATTTGTCAGGCGAGCCGGGCTGGATGCATGGCACGATTGCCGCCCATGACGGCACGGCCAAAGCTTCCGGTGCGCGCATTGTGCATTCATGCGGCTTTGACTCCATTCCGTTTGATTTGGGGGTTTATTATTTACAACAAGCGGCACAAGAAAAATTCGGCAGCCCGTGCCGACAAGTGCACGGTCGCGTGCGCGCCATGAATGGGGAGTTTTCAGGCGGCACGGCGGCATCGCTGGGGGCGACCATGGCGGCGGTTGGCAAAAACCCTGACCTGTTGGGCATTCTCATTAACCCGTTTTCGTTGGCCATGACCGAAAAAGGCGACTTTCAAGGGCCTGAGCAACCGGCTGATAATGTGCCTTATGAAGATGAGGCGACCGGACAATGGGTTGCGCCATTCATTATGGCGGCCATCAACACGAAAAACATTCACCGCTCCAATGCGCTATTGGGTCACGCTTATGGGGAAGATTTTCTCTATGATGAAATGATGGTGACCGGTGCCGGTGATGAAGGAAAAGCCATGGCTGATTTTGTCGCCGCCAATAACCCGCTGGAGGGTGATGACGTGCCGCAACCGGGCGAGGGTCCCGATAAGGCCAGCCGCGAGGCAGGCAATTATGATGTGCTGTTTATCGGCATCACGGCCAATGGCGAGCGCATTGAGGCGAGCGTCGGGGGCGATATGGATCCGGGTTATGGGTCGACATCAAAAATCCTGACCGAAAGCGCCATGTGTTTGCTGCAAGATAGCGATGCGCTTGCCGGGGGCATTTACACACCGGCGCCGGCGATGGGCGACAAGCTCATCAAACGTCTGTGCGATAATGCGGGGCTGTATTTCCGCATGGGCGCGTAAAGCGTGTGCGGTTGAATCATGCCTTTATCGAAAGATAAGTCACCCTATATCGACCCTGATTTGGAAGCCGGTTTGGCGGTGATGCACGCGCTGACCGGCGGCAATGATTTGACCCAAGACCTTGCGGCGGCGCGCCTTGCCGCCAATGCCCGCGATGAGATGTTATTGGCCAATATCGAGCGACCGGCAAACATCGCTCAAGGCATGGAGACGGCCAGTTCAGCTGATGGGCATGATATTGACATGCGCATCATGCAACCGACACAAGCAGGCGAAAAAAAGGTCGGCAAAAAGCCGTTATTTTATTGGATACATGGCGGTGGATATGTTTTGGGGCAAGCCAAACAGGGCGACATTTTTACTCTGCGGGCGGCGCAACTGGGCTGTTATGCAGCATCGGTCGAATATCGATTGGCGCCCGAAACCGCCTATCCCGGACCGTTAGAGGATTGCTATGAGGGGCTGAAGCATTTGCTGGACAATGCCGATGCGTTGGGCATTGATAAAACGCGCATCATTATTGGTGGTGTGAGCGCCGGTGGGGGCTTGTGCGCCGGATTGGCTTTGCTCATTCGTGACCGTGGGCTGTGTGCGCCGCTTGGTCAATTGCTGATTTATCCGATGATTGATGACACGAATATAGAGCCGGCCTCTGAGACATTGCCCGACACGCCGATCTGGTCGCGTCACTATAATCTGTTTGGATGGCGGAGTTATCTCGGCGATTTGTTTGGCACTAAAGACATACCGATTTATGCCGCGCCGGCCCGGGCCGAAAATGTCTCGGGTCTGCCCCCGACTTATATGCCGGTTGGGGATTTGGACTTATTCCTCGACGAAAATATTGCCTATGCGCGCAAGCTGACCCGTGCGCGCGTGCCGACGCATTTTCATATTGTGCCGGGCGCGTTTCACGGCTTTAACGGCTTTGTGCCGGACGCGCCGGTATCGCGCGCCATTAATGGTGAGATTTTCAGCTATGTCGAAAAGCTGCTGGCTGACGCTGATTAAGCAGCTGCAACCCTCAAAGAGCCGCAATCTGGTTTTCAGTCTCATCCCATAATTGCGCCGCCAAGTCTTGGTCGACCGCCCAAGGGCGCACGCCATTATGGTCTTTGGAATCGCCGGCCACGGCTTCTGCAATATTGCAATCATTTAAATAAACTGCGCCCATGCCATTGAGCTTGGGCGAGGTGGCGGCAAACAGCGTTGTGCCCGCGCCTTGCGGCGGCGTTTTGAATCCTGCGGCAGCCATCTCTGATGGCGAGCCATCATCATTGGTCCAGCCCAGGGCGACCATTTCCTCATTGGCGAGATGGCGTTGCAATGGCGTAAAAATACCGCCCGGATGCACTGAAAAGCTGCGAATATTGTCACTCTTTCCGCGGCGGTCCAACTCAACCGCTTGCAATGCTTTGGCGGTTTTCGATTGGCCGTAAGACTGCCATTTATCGTAAGGGCGGTTTTTGAAATGCATATCGTCAAAATCTATACCGGCAATGCGGTGGCCGACAGATGACAGCAGCACGACGCGCGCGCCGTCTGATTGGCCGGCATTTTTAAGCGCCGGCATCAGCCCATTGACCAGCGTAAAATGGCCGAAATGATTAATGCCGATCTGGCTCTCAAAGCCCTGCACCGTATGGGCAAGCGGGCAAGCCATCACGGCGGCATTACCGATAAGAATATCGAGCTTGTCGTGCCGGCTTAAAAAGTCTTCAGCGAATTTTTTAACTGAGGTCAAATCACCCAAATCCATTTCGTCAATATGGGTCGGTGCAATGAGCCCATCGAGCATATTGCGGGCTTGGGCGACGCGCCGCGCCGGCACATGCACATGCGCGCCGGCCTTTACCAAAGCACGCACGCTCTCCAATCCAATGCCCGAATAGCCGCCGGTCACCAGAACGGTTTTACCGCTCAAATCAATGCCGTTCAGAATTTCATCAGGTTCAGGCCGCTCGCCCATGCCCGTATCAATCGGATGTTGGTCTTTTGAAATGCTCATGAATTTATCCCCTCTGCCCCTTATCAGAGCAAATGCCACCATGCGCCGCAAGAGGTTCGCAAAAGATTTATCGAAAACGGGCGCTGGACAGGGTTTGTCAGCCTGCTTACTGTTTGCGCCAAATGAGGGAGCAAAAAATGCGAGATTACATTGAGATGAGCCGGTCGGTTGCCGGAAAAAAAGCCATTATTACCGGCGCGGCCAGTGGTATGGGACGCGCCACGGCGCATTTGCTGGCGCGCGAGGGCGCGCATGTGGCGGTGACGGATCTGGATCAGACAGCCTGCGATAAAATCGTTGGTGAGATCGAGGAAGCCGGTTTCAAAACGGCCAAAGCCTATGCGATGGATATGAGCGACAATGCCGCCATTGAGGCGACAGCCAAGACGATTATCGATGATTTGGGTGGGTTGGATATTGTCGTCAATAATGCCGGTATGGCGCTTCCTTCTCCGATTGACGGTGATGCGTATCCGGCGCATTGGGACAAAAGTCTGGCGGTTATGTTGGAAGGCCCGCAAGTGCTGATCCGCGCAACGCTGGCCGCCTTGCGCAGCTCCGACACGCCGCGCATCGTTAATATCGCCTCCACTGAGGGGTTGGGCGGCAGCGCCGGCAATTCCCCCTATACGGCGGCCAAGCACGGCATTATCGGCCTGACCAAAGGGCTGGCGATTGAGCTTGGCAAGGAAGGCATTACCGTTAATGCGGTCTGCCCGGGGCCGATTCACACCGGCATTACCGCGCTTATTCCTGATGAGCATAAGGCGACTTTCGCGCATCGGCGCACGGCACTCAGGCGCTATGGCGAACCGGAAGAGGTGGCGCATATCACCATGTCTTTGTGCTTGCCGGCGGCCAGCTATATTACCGGCGTGGCGATTCCGGTCGATGGGGGTATGCGGGCACGCAATAATTAAATCACGCGCCCGCAATTTCTTACCGGCATTTGTCTAAAAGGCTTTTTGCCAGCCCAGTGTCAGCGTCTCATCGCGCTTCATTTGAATGCCATTAACGTCTTGATATACCGGCATGGTCAGCTCAAGCGCCAGACGGTGGTCGCGCAAAGCGCCGCTTTGCCCGATAAGGTTAATGCCGAGCGACATATTGGCGAATGTGCCGCCGCTGAAATTGGTTTGCGCGGCTTGCACCGGCAGCGCAATCTGGCTGTCTTGGCCGTTGATTTTGCCCTGATGCGATGCGTCGAGACGCAGCGATGCGCTGGCCCAGGGGCTAAGGTTCTTCATCGCCCAACCTTGCACTTCCAGCTTATCACCCAAGCGATAATCTGCGTCACTATCATTCAAACGCATCACCGCATTGGCCTGTGCGCCAACACGCCAGCCGCCCCATTTTTGCCAATCGCCATTATAGGTGATGGAGGGTTTGACATCATATGTGCCGGAGCCGAGTTGCATCGGATAGGGCAGACGCTTGGTCATTTTCATATCACTGGCAGGTGTGAGGATTTGGCCCGTTTCGTCGATCGAGCCGGTTGGTAAGGACAAAGCAAGGCCATAGTGCCACGCGCCGTTTTTCGTCTCACCGCCGCGCAGCAAGGCACCGATAACCGTGTCACCCAGCCCGGCGCTTTTACTGGTGAATTGACCGCGAACCGTATCGCCCATCATGCCTTGATAGGTGGTCAAGGTCATTTCATTGTCAATTTGCATCAGCATGGCCAGCAGGGTGATATTGTCATTGGGTGCATACATGGCGCCCAACATGGTCATCTCCATCTCCATTTTTTGCGGCACGACGCGCAAATTGGCAGGCATGGCGTGTTGGTTGGCAACGGCAAGAACCGCCATATCGTCGACATTGTCGCGCCCGTGAATATTGCCTTCCATGCGCATATTCATCTGGCGCAATGAGACCATATATTCACCGGCTTTGTGCATATGGTCGCCCATCACCATAATCGGTGCATGGCTTTCAGCTGTTGCGGTTGGGGTATGGTTTTCGTCAGCCAAGCTCAGGCTTGGGGTGGCCAAAATGGCCGTCATTACGATTAGGGATCGTTTCGTCATCAGACTGTCCTTTCAAAAAAAATAGGGATTTTTAGAAAAACAGTCGTGCGGGCGGGCCTCTTGGCGGAACCGGGGCATCGGCGCGAATGGCATGCACGCTATGCCTGAACGGGGTGGGTTGGGTTTCACGATGGTCGGCGGCCAGTGGCGCCGTATCGGTTTCGGGCAGGGCAAAACCGGCCATCGGGCAGCAATCGGGGCCTTGAGCTCCGGCTGCTGCGCCTTCATCTTCGATATAAAGTGCCGAAACCGAGCCGTCTTTACAAATCACATGCACATCACCAATGCCGTGACAGGCCGAAGCAGTGACGCTGGAGGCCAGAAATAACGCGGCCAGTAAGAGGTGCAAAAAACGCATGCGCTTTGACTAGCCGAGATGGCGGCGATTTGCCAGAAAAACCCGCTGCCGAGCAGCCTATTTTCAATATATATACAAAAATAAATGTAGAAAATATATTTATGCAAAAAAATATGGAAAATAGCTTTGCGAGCGCCTTGGCTTTGCGTTATAACCGCCGCAAGATTGACAAGGATAGTCCGATGAGCAATGCACCCAGCGAAGAGAAAGTTTTAAGCGTCGAGCATTATACCGACCGCTTGTTCAAGTTTACCTGCACGCGGCCGCAAAGCTTCCGCTTCCGTTCGGGCGAGTTCATTATGATTGGGCTGCCCCAAGAAAACGGCAAGCCGCTTTTGCGTGCCTATAGTGTGGCCAGTCCAAATTGGGCCGATACTTTGGAATTTTATTCCATCAAAGTGGCTGATGGCCCGCTGACCTCCAAGCTGCAAAAAATCACTGAGGGCGATATGGTGCTGCTCGGTAAAAAGCCGGTCGGCACTTTAGTGCTTGATGCGCTGAAACCCGGCAAGCGGCTTTATATGTTCTCGACCGGCACCGGTTTTGCGCCTTTTGCCAGCCTGCTGCGCGACCCCGAAACTTATGAGAAATTCGATGAGGTGATCGTCACCCATAGTTGCCGCGAAGTGGCCGAGCTGGCCTATAGCCGCGCGACGGTGGACGGTTTTTTGAATGACCCTGAAATCGGTGAATTGGGACGCGGCAAGCTGAAGCTCTATCAAAGCTGCACGCGCGAAGCCTTTGACCATGAAGGCCGCATTACCGAGCTTATCCGCTCGGGTGCCCTGTTCGATGATTTGGGCGTGCCGAAGCTTGACCCCGCAACCGACCGCGCGATGATTTGTGGCTCCATCGACATGACCAAGGAATTAAAAGGTCTGATGGAAGAGCACGGCCTGCGCGAAGGGGCCAATTCCGACCCCGCCGATTTCGTTATCGAACGCGCTTTTGTTGACTAGACAGTTTAGCCGGTTTTGAGACCACCCAAATCAAGGTCAATAAATCTGCCGCCTTCTTTGGCCAATTTTTCCAGCGTTTTGGCCGGCTTGATGGCCGGATTATCGGCAGCCAGCGCTTGCATGGTGGCGAGGATTTCCCCGGCCCCGACCATATCGCCATAGAACATCGGCCCGCCCGTATCACCCGGCCAGCCATAGCCAAACGACCAAATGACATCAACATCGCTAGGGCGTTGGGCTTTGTTCTCTTCCAGAATAAGCAGCGCCTCATTGACCATTGGATGCAGCAGGCGCGCCAGAATATCCTGTTCCGACAGACCCGATGCACCGGCAGCAACACCGGTCACATCAGCAATAATCTCTTCCGTCACCGCGCTGGGGCTGCGTTGGCGGTTTTCGTCATAATCATAATAACCCGCGCCGGTTTTCTGGCCGCGCCGGTCCATTTCGCATAAGCGGTCGCGTATCGGATTGCCGGTTTCAGCACCCTTTTTCCAGCCAATATCCAGACCCGCCAAATCTGACATTTGAAACGGCCCCATTTTAAACCCGAAATTATTAAACGCATTATCGACATCCCACGGCAGCACGCCCTGATTGACCAGCGCTTGGGCTTCGCGTTGCCGTGCCGCCAAAATCCGATTGCCGACAAAACCCGGACAGACGCCGACCAGCGTCGCAACTTTGCCAATGGTCACGGCCAGCGCCATGGAGGTGGCCACAACATCGTCACCGGTTTCATCGGCGCGAACGATTTCCAATAATTTCATCACATTGGCGGGTGAGAAGAAATGCAACCCGATCACGTCTTGCGGGCGTTGTGTCACCCCGGCTATCTCATCAATATTAAGGGCGGAGGTGTTGGTTGCCAGAATTGCGCCTGGCTTACAAATCCGGTCGAGATTGGTGAAAATGTCTTTCTTCAATCCCATATCCTCAAACACCGCCTCAATAACCAAGTCGCAATCAGCCAGTTTTTCCATTTCCAACACGCCGGTCATGCGATCCATGCGGGCATCAACCTCCTCTTGCGGAAAGCGCCCGCGATCGGCGGAGCGTTGGTAATTGCCGCGCACCACGCCGAGGCCTCGGGTTAGCGCTTCTTCCTTGGTCTCGACAATCGTCACCTGAATGCCGGCTGTGGCAAAATTCATGGCTATGCCGCCGCCCATCGTACCGGCCCCGATAATGCCGACTTTTTCAATCACCCGCATCGGCACATTTTCGGCCAACCCGTCAATCACCCGCGCCTTTTGGGTGGCTTCATTCATATAAGTCGCTGCATCGCTCATCATTATCTCCCATGCCAGTATCTCTGGTGTATCTGTTGGCGGCATTGTGTCGCCAAACGGGCCCCGCTTCAAGAGGTAAGGCTTCAAGGGGTAAGGCTTCAAGCCGCGAAACACTGTGAGCCGCATCTTAAGAGCCATCTTAAGACCCAGCTTGAGACCCATGCGGCCCAACATTATCACTTCCCGGATTGCTTGAGTTTGCCCGCCGCACAGTCTAGAAGAAAGGCTGATGCAAAAACACGCGAAACCATATGGGGCCAACCGATGACGCAAGACGATACCATTCATCTGCACAAGAATGATTTGCCCGACGGCCTGACCTTTACCGGATCGATTGCGGTTGATACCGAGACATTGGGTTTGAAACCGGCGCGCGATCGGCTCTGTTTGGTGCAACTTTCGGCCGGTGACGGCTCTGTTCATATTGTGCAATTGGACGGCGAAAATTATGACGCGCCGAATTTGAAAGCCGTTTTGGGCGATCGCGCTCTGGTTAAGATTTTTCATTATGCACGGTTTGATTTGGCGGTGATTGCTCAATATTTAAACGTGCATGCCGCGCCGCTCTGGTGCACAAAAATTGCTTCAAAGCTAACCCGCACTTATACCGACCGCCATGGCTTGAAGGATTTATGCCGCGAATTGCTGGGTGTTGATATGTCAAAGGCGCAGCAAAGCTCGGATTGGGGCGCGCCCGATTTGTCTGATGCCCAGCTTAAATATGCGGCTTCCGATGTCCTTTATCTGCATTTGCTGAAAGAGAAACTTGAGACCATGCTCGACCGCGAAGGGCGCCGCCCAATGGCAGAAGCGTGTTTTGATTTTGTGCTGGTGCGCTCGGCAATGGATTTGGCGGGCTGGGACGATATGGATATTTTCGCCCATTAGGCGGTTAATGCATGGCCGAGCAGCCGCAAACCGATAAAAAACCCGGCGCTTCTGACGCGGCCGATATCGCTGCTTATTCGCAGCGCATTTTAACCTTACGCCGCGTCTTGCCGATTGCTGCTTTTTTGCTTTTGCTCTTATTGGTGCTGGCGGCCAATCCTGACTTTTCGCGCGCGCCAGATTTGGACGCGCTTTCAAACAGCAATGCGCATGACCGTTTGGTGATTGACCGACCGATATTTGAAGGGCGCATGCGTGATGGGCGGCGCTATCAATTGACAGCGATGCAGGGTGCTCAAAAAACCAATGGCGATATCGGCCTGTCGGCGGCACGCCTTGAGGTTGATGCCTCGCAGGCACAGCCTGCGCTTTCATTCACCGCCGATACAGGCCTATATCGGACAAATGATGGGGGTATGGCCGGCCTGCGCGGCAATGTGGTTGTCGCAAGCGGGGATGGCCGCCGCATCAGCACGCCGCGTCTGGAAATAGATATTGCCACGGCAAGTTGGCAGGCGCCCGAGGGCGCGACCATGCGTGCGCCCAGCGGTGATGTGACAGCGCAACATTTAAAAGCCGATGAGGCGCGCGGGCTTTATCGCTTCCAGAACATAAAAATGCGGCTGCATCCGCGCCATAAGGCGCGCCGATAAATGCGTGTATTGCCGAACATATTTGCCATGCTGATTATGCTTTCGGCAATGTCACAAGCGCAAGAAAGGGCGCAAGAAACGGCTCAGATGGCGGGGCCGGGATTGCGCTTTGCCACCGATGCGGCGGCACCGATTGACCTCGAAGCGGGGCTGATGGTTTGGCAGCGCGGCGATGATACGATGCGGCTCAGCGACGGCGCGCTGGTGCGCCAAGGGCCGCTGACCCTATCGGCGGCGCGCATTGATATCCGGTTGGCCGATGACGGCACGGCGCAAAGTCTCAAAGCCGAGGGGCAGGTCGTCCTTGTCTCTGCCGAGGACGCGCGACAGGTGACCCGTCGCGCCAAAGCTGATATGGCGATAATGGATTTGACCGCCGACACATTGGTGTTGCGCGGCAATGTGTCGGTTTTGCAAATGGCGACGGAAGCGGGCGCGCAGGATAGGCAATTGAGCGGTGCGCAATTGGCGCTTGATTTGGCCAGCGGCAAGGCGCGCTTGACCGGTGGCGGTGATAAACCGCGTGCGCGTATTGAATTGCGGTAACGCCGTCACGGACATATAATGTCGCCATGAACAGCCAAGCTGACCCCTCTGAAAACCCCACGCCGAAACCGACCAAAGGTGGCCTGCAAGCCATTGACCTGTGTAAATCCTATAAGGGGCGTCAGGTGGTAAAAAACATGGCGCTGCAATTTGACCGCCGCCAATCCATCGGCCTTTTGGGGCCGAACGGGGCCGGCAAGACGACCAGCTTTTACATGATTACCGGTTTGGTGCGTCCCGATAGCGGGCGTATTTTATTGGACGGGCAAGATGTATCGCATTTGCCGATGTATCGGCGGGCGCGTTTGGGTATTGGTTATTTGCCTCAAGAAGCTTCGATTTTCAGAACCTTGTCGGTCGAAGCCAATATCATGTCAATTTTGCAAATTGTCGAACCCGATCCGGAAGCGCAAAAAGAAAAACTGGAGAACCTTTTGAACGAGTTTTCCGTCACCCATGTGCGCCAATCCGCCGGTGGGGCTTTGTCGGGCGGCGAACGCCGCCGTGTTGAGATAGCCCGGGCGCTGGCCAGCGATCCGAGCTTTATCCTGCTTGATGAACCGTTTGCCGGTATCGACCCGATTGCCATTAATGATATTCGCGAATTGGTGGCGCAGTTGAAAGACCGTGGCCTTGGCGTGTTGATTACCGACCATAATGTGCGCGAGACATTGAGCATTATTGACCGTGCGGTGATTATGCATGATGGCCATGTTTTGACCGAGGGTACGGCGGAAGAGATTGTCGATAATGAAGCTGTGCGCACGCATTATCTGGGCGATGATTTTTCGCTTTAACGCAGCGCAGCCGTTTTTTTCAAAATTTTCACATGACTCGACTCTGCCTGCCGCATCGGGCAGACTAAATCTTAGGCACAGCCTTTTCGCAGGCATGTGGCTGATGACTGTCCCTGCCTGCCGGGGCACATTATGAATTGGCTTTCTTGCCGGTGACATGTGCCAAGACGGCTTCTTTTTGACGATCGCCCTCGACCAGAGAGCCGATCGGTGCCGATAAAAGAAAAGGAGACAAAATGAATATCAATATTACCGGACGGCATATGGAAACCGGCGCCGCCCTGCAAGAGCATGTCGAAGCCCGTCTTGAAGAAGCGGTTCACAAATATTTTGAACGCTCGGCAGATGTCAGCGTGACCTTTTCAAAACAGGGTCATGAATTTCTGGCCGCATGTGCCCTGCATCTCGATAGCGGGCTTTATTTGCACGCCTCGGGTGCGGCCAATGATGTTTATGCTTGCTTTGACCAATCGGTGGGAAAAATTGAAAAACAACTCCGCCGCTATAGAAGAAGGCTGAAAAACCATCACGATCAGAAACGCTTATCCGCCGGGGCAACACCGGAAAAAATTCTGGCGCCTGAACGGCAAGAGGATGTGCCGGAAGAGTTTTCCCCGGTGGTGATTGCTGAGAGCAAAAAGCAAGTGGCGCAATTAAGTGTCTCGGAAGCGGTGATGCAATTGGAAGTCGGGGCAGAGGATTTTGTGCTGTTCAAAAGCGTAGCGCGCGATGCGCTGAGCATTGTTTATAAGCGCAGCGACGGCAATATTGGCTGGCTTGAATTGAACGAGCACGCGAATTGAGCTGGCCAGAAGGCTAAAATTTCAGGGGAATGGTGGAGCCAGGCGGAATCGAACCGCCGACCTCTTGCATGCCATGCAAGCGCTCTCCCAACTGAGCTATGGCCCCCAACCGGCAGAGGCATTAAAACGCCTGCCGGTAAATTCTGGCGGAAACTAATCGAAGGCGACGCACCAATCAAGTCTTAAATCAAATCCTCACTCAAATCCTGATGGGGACTTTCAATCAGACGGTTTGTGCGTCAATCGTCATCATCGTCAGTTTCAAGGAAGCTTTCTTCATCTTCCTCATCATCTTCAAGCAGCGTCTCATCTTCATCATTATCGTCGAGCAGCGCTTCTTCTTCTTCAAGCAGCGTCTCGTCTTCATCGTCGCTATCATCAGATTCTTCATCGACCATGCCTTCAAGGCTGACGGCATTTTCGTCTTCGTCCAATTCGCCTTCATCGTCTTTCTTTTCGGCTTCGGCAGTCGGCGTGACAGCGCGCGCCGGGGCAACGACAATGGCCTCCGGGTCAAAGACATGCCCGCATTTGGGACAGGTCGCAGGCGTTTTATTTAAATCATAGAATTTAGCTTCACAGGCTTCACAAGTGCGTTTTGTGCCCAGTTTCGGATCAACCATCCGACCCTCCGGTGAAAATTAACAGAGCAACGTTCCTGCCATGAAGCGCCCTATCTGTCAAATAATCTGTCATAGCTAAAATTAGCGGCAAAACCGCCCAGCCTGCGGCTGCTTGACGATAGACAAGAAAAACGCGACAAAGCGCCATGAGTGCGGTTTCCAACAAACAACCAGCCAGCGTCGGTCGCAGTGCCGCTTTAACCGGTCATGCGCGCGTGCCGGGCGATAAATCAATCTCGCACCGCGCCCTTATTCTGGCCTCGCTTGCCACCGGCACAAGCCGCATTTGCGGTCTTTTGGAGGGCGATGATGTTTTGGCCACGGCCAATGCCATGCGCGCCATGGGGGCGCATATTGAAAAACAGGAAAACGGCGATTGGCAGGTTATCGGTGTCGGCCCGATGGGCTTAACAAGTCCTGCTGCGCCGCTTGATTTCGGCAATGCCGGCACCGGCGTGCGTTTGGTTATGGGGCTGGTCGCAGGGGCCGGCATTGACGCTGAATTTACCGGTGATGCTTCGCTTTCATCGCGGCCAATGGGTCGGGTGCTTGATCCGCTTCGTCAAATGGGCGCGCAAGCTGATGCGGCGGATGGCGGGCGCTTGCCGGTTCATATCAAAGCGGCACCGCTCATGCCGGCCAGCATCACCCCCGATATCGCCTCGGCGCAGGTCAAATCAGCTATCCTGCTGGCCGGTCTCGGCATAGCGGGCGATATTTGCGTGCGCGAAAAAATTGCAACACGCGGGCATAGCGAGACCATGCTGGAGCTATTTGGAGCCAATGTCAGCGTGACGGAGGCAGATGGGTTTCATAATGTGACCCTGCATAATCCCACCGGGCCAAGCCGCTTGACGGCGGTCGACCTCAATGTGCCGGGCGACCCGTCCTCGGCGGCCTTCCCGATGATTGCCGCGCTGAGCGTGCCGGGCTCGGATGTGGTGCTGGAAAATATCATGCTCAATCGACAACGCGACGGGCTGATGCGGGTCTTGCGTGATATGGGCGCCACGATTGAGGTGATGAATGAACGCCATGCGAGCGGCGAAACCTGCGCCGATTTGCGGGTCAAATATTCAGCTTTGCACGGCATTGATGTATCGGCTGATATCGCCCCCGATATGATTGATGAATTTCCCGCATTGGCGATTGCCGCGGCCGGCGCGCAAGGCACAACCCATATGGCCGGACTGGCAGAATTGCGGGTTAAAGAAAGTGACCGTTTGGCGGCGATGGAAGCGGGCTTGAAATCCAATGGCGTTTCGGTTGAGGCCGGCGCGGATTGGTTGCGTGTGACGGGCGCGCCGGGTGCCAACGGCATTACCGGTCGCATTGCCGGCGGGGGCATGGTTGAAACCCATCACGACCATCGTATCGCCATGGCCTTTTTATGTCTCGGTCTGGTCGCCGACCATCCGGTGACGGTCGATGACCGCGCCATGATTGCAACGAGCTTTCCGGAATTTTTTGATTTGATGGCCGGATTGGGGGCGCAGATTGACTGATCCCGCGATTATCGCCGTTGATGGGCCTGCCGCCTCGGGCAAAGGCACTTTGGCGCGCAAATTGGCGGCGCATTTCAATTTTGCCTATCTCGATACAGGCGCGCTATACCGCGCTGTAGCGTTAAGCGTCATCGATATGGGCGGCCAAGTTGAGACCGAAGCCGATGCGGTCGCCGCGGCTCGCCGGTTTGATATGTCCCGATTGGCAGATACTGATTTTGCCGCAGCTCTGCGCACGGCTGAGACCGGCCGCGCGGCTTCTGTGGTTGCCGCCATGCCCGATGTGCGTGCTGCCATTATTTCGGCACAGCGCCAATTTGCTGAGACCCCGCCCGGTGGCAAAGCCGGTGCGGTTTTGGATGGGCGCGATATCGGCACGAATATATGCCCCGATGCGGCGGCCAAATTATTCATCACGGCGCGGGCTGATATTCGCGCCGAGAGGCGGTGGAGAGAATTGCAGGCTGATGACGCGACATTGAGCTTTGAAACCGTGTTGAACGATATTGAGGTGCGCGACGCGCGGGACGCCGGACGCGCCGCCGCGCCAATGCGGCAAGCAGAAGATGCGCACTTGCTAGATACCTCTGATTTGTCTATAGAAGAGGCGTTCGCAGCGGCTCTGGCTTTGGTTGAGGGAAAACTTAACCGCTAGCCCGAAATCCAAAAATCCGCGTCCCATGAAGGGGTGAACATATTTCAAAACTTTGCCCGAACCGGAAGCGCATTTTTATGCGCATTTTGCCATTTGGGACGTCCGGCTCTTAACCCATAAAATGGGGTACCGTGAAATGGCGGGGGGTTTGGCATTAACTTAAGGAGACACATAAAGTGTCTGAACAAAATACGGATATGGGAATGAGCCCGAGCTCTGATGATTTCGCCGCGCTTTTGGAAGAAAGCTTTGCCGCCGATGCCCCGATTGAGGGAACGGTTGTGCGCGGTCGCGTCACCGCCATTGAAAATGATCTGGCGATTGTTGACGTTGGCCTGAAAACCGAAGGCCGCGTGCCTTTGCGTGAATTTTCCATGGCCGGCCAGCCTGCCGCTATCGGCGTTGGCGACGAGGTAGAAGTTTTTGTCGATCGTATTGAAAATGCGATGGGCGAGGCGGTTTTGTCGCGTGACAAAGCCCGCCGCGAAGAAAGCTGGGTCAAGCTGGAGAAAAACTTTGAAGCCGATGAGCGCGTCGAAGGGGTTATCTTCGGTCGTGTGAAAGGTGGCTTTACGGTTGACCTGAACGGCGCAACGGCGTTTTTGCCGGGCAGCCAAGTGGATATTCGTCCGGTACGTGACATCACGCCTTTGATGAACACACCGCAGCCTTTCCAAATTCTGAAAATGGATCGCCGCCGTGGCAATATTGTTGTTTCACGCCGCGCCATTATGGAAGAAACCCGCGCCGAAGCGCGCAATGAGATTGTCTCCAATTTGCTCGAAGGCCAGCAAGTTGAGGGCGTTGTTAAAAACATCACCGATTATGGTGCGTTTGTTGATTTGGGCGGCGTTGACGGCCTGTTGCACGTCACCGATATTGCGTGGCGTCGCGTCAATCATCCGTCAGAGGTTCTGACGGTTGGTGAGACGGTGCGTGTGCAAGTGGTCAAAATCAACGCAGAAACGCAGCGCATCAGCCTGGGCATGAAACAGCTTGAGGCCGATCCGTGGGATGAAGCGGCATCGAAATTTGAGCTGAACAGCAAAGTGACGGGCCGCGTCACCAACATCACTGATTATGGCGCATTTGTTGAACTGGATAACGGCATTGAGGGCCTCGTCCATGTTTCTGAAATGAGCTGGGTGAAGAAAAATGTCCATCCGGGCAAAATTGTTTCGACCAGCCAAGAAGTTGAAGTCATGGTTCTGGAAGTGGATGCTGAGAAACGCCGCATCTCACTGGGTCTCAAACAGTGCATGGAAAACCCATGGGAAGATTTCTCATCGAAATTCCCGGTTGGCACGAAATTGTCGGGTGAGATTAAAAACATCACCGAGTTTGGTTTGTTTGTCGGCCTCGATAATGACATTGACGGCATGGTGCATATTTCTGACCTCGATTGGAATGCGTCGGGTGATGAAGCTTTGGCGCAATATGACAAAGGCCAAACCGTGGAAGCGGTGGTGCTTGATGTTGACCAAGATAAAGAGCGCGTGAGCCTGGGCATTAAACAGCTTGATGGTGACCCGTTTGAAAGCGTCGCTGATCTGCGCCGTGGTGATACGGTAACTTGCGAAGTAACCGCGGTCACTGATGGTGGCCTTGAAGTGTCTGTTGCCGAAGGCGATGTAACGGCCTTTATCCGTCGCTCTGATTTATCGCGCGACCGCCAAGACCAACGCCCTGAGCGGTTCCACATTGGCGATAAACTTGACGCCATGGTGACCAATCTCGATAAGCGCGACCGTCGCGTCGGCCTGTCGATTAAAGCTCTGGAAATCGCTGAAGAGAAAGAAGCCGTGGCGCAATATGGTTCGTCTGATAGCGGTGCGTCACTGGGTGACATTCTGGGTGCAGCCCTGAACCGCGATGAGGCCCCTGCTGAAGAGGCCCCTGCTGAAGAGGCTGCTGCTGAAGAAGCTCCTGCTGAAGAAGCTCCTGCCGAAGAAGCACCTGCTGAAGAAGCCCCTGCCGAAGAGGCCCCTGCTGAAAAGGCAAGCGAAGAGGAAGATGGCGAGAAATAGGCCATTATATTGCGTTTGATATGATATGAAGTCCGGCCTGTTTGCGCAGGCCGGATTTTTTATTTATGCAATTTCTAAGGGACATGCGCTTGACGCGTCGCGGCCTTAATGGCAGCTTATGAGGGTACTTTCAGAGGCGTGCGGATGATTAAATCAGAACTTATTGTCAAAATTGCGGAGCTCTATCCGCATCTTTATCAACGCGACGTAGAAACCATCGTCAATCAATTGCTCGATGAAATCGGTGATGCAATGGGGCGCGGTGATCGTGTCGAATTGCGTGGCTTTGGTACTTTTTCGGTGAAACAGCGCGAAGCGCGCATCGGACGCAATCCGCGCACGGGTGAATCGGTAGCGGTCGCAAAAAAGCATGCGCCCTTTTTCAAAACCGGCAAAGATTTGCGTGACCGCATGAACCGAGACGGCGGCCGCTAAACTTGGTCGGGCGCTGGTTGAAACCGGTTGCACTTGTGGCCAAGCAGCTTGCTGCCCGTTTGGTCTTTCTTTCTACTCTCATTATTTTGGTGCCACTCGCCGTGCTCAATCGGCAGAGCGTCAGCATTTCGTTCAACCCAATGGATTTGCTGCGCGATGAACCGCAAGGGCGTCTCGAAATGCCGCTGTTTATTGCGCTGTTCGCGCTGTTTATCCTCGGGCTATTATCGGGCTGGTTGATGGGGCGGTTTGGCAAAAACCGCCGCCAAGCGTTGCCGGGCCCATCGCATGCTCTTAGCCCTTCTAGTTCTAGGCCAATGCGCGCTGTCGTGATAGATAAAGCGCCAGACCAAGTCGACGCTGAAACCGAGACTGTGCCGCTGTCCGTAACCGCTTCTGCAAAATTGGACGACGCCTCTGTGCAGCAAGACCTCGAAACGGGAGAAGAAAGTGATGAAGCCCATGCGCGCTGATATTTATTGCGCCATTGATACAACCGATATGGCGCGCGCCGAGGCTTTGGCAACGCAATTATCCGGCCATGTCGGCGGATTGAAAATCGGCTTTGAGTTTTTCTATGCGCATTATTTGCTGGGCTATCGGGCGCTGGCTGATAAGGGCGTGCCGATATTTCTTGATTTGAAATTGCATGATATTCCCAACACGGTCGCGCAAGCAGTGCGCGCGCTCTTGCCGCTTGAGCCGGGCTTGTTGAATGTCCATGCCGGTGGCGGCGCGGCGATGATGAAAGCCGCCGCCGATGCCGCTGCTGAAGCCGGTGATAAAGGCCTGAGCGCACCGACCATGTTGGCGGTTACCGTGCTGACCAGCCTATCAGAAGCCGATTTGCACGCCATGGGTGTGCAGGGCAGTCCGCGCGACCAGGTTTTGCGACTGGCCGCATTGGCCCGTGATAATGGCCTGGGCGGCGTCGTTTGTTCGGCCCATGAAATAGAAGCCCTGCGCGCTGAAATGGGTCCGGATTTCAAATTAATCGTGCCGGGCATTCGCCCCGCCGGAAGCGCCAGCCATGACCAAAAACGGGTGATGACGCCCGAAGCGGCACAACAAGCCGGCGCCGATATATTGGTTATTGGCCGTGCCATTACCGAAGCGGCAAATGCCGGTGAAGCGGCGCGCGCCATCATGGCCGATCTGGCAGCCAGCGCGCCTGCGGGCCAGGCTGAAGGCCAGTCATGAGCATTTTATTATGACGACACCGGCGATTAAAATCTGCGGCCTGACGCGGGCGGAAGATATTGACCATATGAACCGCTTGGGCGTTGAATTGGTCGGCTTTAATTTCATTGAAAAATCGCCGCGCTTTGTGACACAAGATAAGGGCGCAGGCTTGGCCGCTATGTGTCGGCCGGCAATGGAGCGCGTGGCGCTTTTGGTCAATCCTGATGATGATGGCGTTGACCGCGCCATTGCCGCCGTCAGCCCGCATCGCTTGCAACTGCATGGTGATGAAAGCCCCGACCGCGTGCAGGAGATTAAACGCCGTTCGCACTGCGCCATCATCAAGGCGCTGCCGGTCGAGACGGCGCAAGATGTGGCGCGCGCCGCCGATTATAAGGCCTGCGCCGATTGGTTTTTATTCGATGCTAAACCGCCGCGCGATAAAGCCGCGCAAGGCGTGACCGGCGGCCATGGCGAAGCCTTTGACTGGACGGCGCTGAAGGCTTATGACCTCTCTCAGCCTTATCTTTTGGCGGGTGGCCTAACGGCAGATAATGTCGCTGAAGCCCTATCGGTCAGCGGCGCACCTATGGTGGATGCGGCGTCCGGTGTTGAAAGCGCCGCCGGTCAAAAAGACAAGCAGCTAATGGAAGCCTTTATCGCCGCCGTGCGCGGCCGGGAGTAATGTGAGCGTGGAGCAGAAAAACTCTTATCGAGCCGGACCCGATGAAAAGGGTCGCTTTGGACTTTATGGCGGTCGTTTCGTTGCCGAGACGCTGATGCCGCTTATCCTCGATTTGGAGGAAAATTATGAAGCGGCCAAAAACGATGCAGCCTTCGCTGCGCAGTTGGAAGATTTGCAGACCCATTATGTCGGTCGCCCCAGCCCGCTATATTTTGCCGAGCGTTTGACCGCGCATTATGGCGGCGCGAAAATTTACCTCAAACGCGATGAACTGAACCATACGGGCAGCCACAAGATTAATAATTGCCTCGGGCAAATTCTGCTGGCCAAGCGCATGGGTAAAACCCGCATCATTGCCGAAACCGGTGCCGGTCAACATGGCGTGGCCGTGGCAACAGTGGCGGCGCGCTTTGGCCTGCCGTGCACGGTGTTTATGGGCGCGACGGATATTGAACGCCAAAAACCCAATGTCTTTCGCATGAAGCTTTTGGGCGCGGATATTCGCCCCGTTACCTCAGGTGCCGGCACGCTGAAAGATGCGATGAACGAAGCGCTGCGCGATTGGGTGACCAATGTTGAGGACACGTTTTACATTATCGGCACTGTCGCCGGTCCACACCCCTATCCGGCTATGGTGCGCGATTTTCAATCGATTATCGGTCGTGAAACCAAAGAGCAAATGCTGGCCCGCGAGGGGCGTCTGCCCGATACGCTGATTGCTTGTATTGGCGGCGGCTCTAATGCGATGGGGCTGTTTCACCCGTTTTTGGATGATGGCGAGGTTGATATTATCGGCGTTGAAGCGGGCGGTTTCGGTTTGGATACGCCCGACCATGCCGCCTCTCTGGCCGGTGGCGAGCCGGGTGTGCTGCATGGCAATCGGACTTATTTGCTGCAAGATGATGATGGCCAAATTATTGAAGGCCATTCGATTTCGGCCGGCCTTGATTATCCGGGCATTGGGCCGGAACACGCTTATTTGCGCGATACCGGACGCGTCACTTATGTGTCAGCCACTGATAAAGAAGCGTTGGAAGCGTTTCAGCTGATCACCCGCCTTGAGGGCATTATTCCGGCGCTTGAGCCAAGCCATGCGCTGGCGCATGTCGGTAAAATTGCCGGAGATTTACCCGCCGATCATTTATTGGTGATGAATATGTGTGGCCGCGGCGATAAAGATGTGTTCGCCGTTGCCGATCATTTGAATGTGGAACTTTAATCATGAGCAGCCACAGCACTGACAGCCCTCGTATTGATGCGCTATTTGATCGCCTGAAAGCCGATAAGCAAAAAGCCTTTGTCGCCTTTGTGACGGCGGGCGATCCCGACCTTGATATTTCGGCCCAAATTCTGGCCGGATTGCCCCAAGCAGGCGCTGATATTATCGAATTGGGCATGCCCTTTACCGACCCGATGGCCGATGGCCCATCCATTCAGGCCGCGTCGCAACGCGCCTTGGCAGCCGGGCAAACGCTCATGGGCACGCTCGATATGGTGCGCGATTTTCGGGTCACGAATGACACCACACCGATTGTGCTGATGGGTTATTACAACCCGATTTATATTTATGGCGTCGATAAATTTGTTGCCGACGCCAAGGCCGCCGGTGTTGACGGGTTGATTATTGTTGACCTGCCGCCGGAAGAAGATGACGAATTATGCCTGCCTGCTATGGCCGCCGGGGTGAATTTCATTCGCCTGGCGACACCGACAACGGATGACAAACGCCTGCCCGAGGTTTTGAACAATACATCGGGCTTTGTTTATTACGTCTCCATTACCGGCATTACCGGTTCTGCTGCGCCGCAGCAGCAAGCGGTGGCCGATAATATTGCGCGCATTAAAAACCACACAAAATTACCGGTTTGCGTTGGCTTTGGCATTCGCACACCCGCCCAAGCAGCGGCCATGGCCGCCATTGCCGATGGCGTTGTGGTCGGCTCGGCATTGGTTGATGTGATTGCCGAAACAGCAGAAAACAAGGCCGAAACGGCAGAAGAAGTCCTCGCCCTTGCCAGCGCACTGGCCGAAGGTGTAAAAAGAACATAGTTGAAACCAACAGCCAAGCGGTCAGCAGAGTGACCCTGGATTGGATGGGAAATGAACTGGATTAAAAACTTCGTTCGACCGCGCTTTCCAAGCGTCTTTCGCGAGCATGATGATACGCCCGATAATTTGTGGGAAGCGTGTAAAAAATGCGGCGAGATGATTTTTCATCGTGATTTGGAAAACCTGCAAAAAGTCTGCCCGGGCTGCGACCATCATATGCGCATTGGTGCGAAAGAGCGTTTTGACGCGCTTTTCGACAAGGGCATATATCAACTGATTGATCTGCCTGATGTGGCGCATGACCCGCTCAAGTTTAAAGACCAGAAAAAATATGCCGAGCGCCTGAAAGATGCGCGCACCAAAAGCGGTGATAAGGATGCGGTTAAGGTCGCCAAGGGTGATTTGGGCGGACGTCCGGCGGTCATCGCCGTTCAGGACTTTCATTTTATGGGCGGCTCGCTGGGCATGGCCGCCGGTGAGGCTGTCGTGACCGCCGGTCAAACGGCGCTCGAAAATAACGCGCCGCTGATTATGGTTGCTGCTGCCGGCGGCGCACGCATGCAGGAAGGCATTTTATCATTGATGCAAATGCCGCGCACAACGGTAATTGTGCAGCAATTACGTGAGCGCGGCCTGCCTTATGTGGTGGTGCTGACCGACCCGACCACAGGCGGCGTGACCGCGTCTTATGGCATGTTGGGCGATGTGCATATTGCGGAACCGGGTGCGCTTATCGGTTTTGCCGGCCCGCGCGTCATTCAAGATACGATCAAAGAAAAATTGCCCGAGGGGTTCCAGCGCGCCGAATATTTACTAGAGCATGGCATGGTTGATATGGTCGTGCACCGCCACGATATGCCGGCCACTTTGGCACGGCTCATTGATTTATTGACCGGTGGCCGCGCCCCTGAAGGCGCAACGGCTTAACGCCTCATTTTGTCCCATAGCGGTTCAGATGTGTTGCTCGAGCGTCTTTTGGCGTTGCACCCGCGGCTGATTGATTTATCGCTCGACCGCATATGGCGGCTTTTGGCTGCGCTTGACCACCCGCAAGACAAAACCCCACCGATTATCCATATCGCCGGCACCAATGGCAAAGGCTCTACAGCGGCCATGTTGCGCGCCATATTGGAGGCTGAGGGCCATCGCGTTCATGCCTATCACTCGCCGCATCTCACGCGGTTTCATGAACGTATTATTTTGGGCGGCGAGCCGATTGCCGAGCCGCTTTTGGAAGAAATTTTATCGCGGGTTGAGGCGGCCAATCAGGGGCGTCCCATAACGTTTTTTGAGGTCACGACGGCGGCGGCTTTTCTGGCTTTTGCCGAACATCAAGCTGATTATTTGGTGTTGGAAGTCGGGCTTGGCGGGCGCCTTGATGCGACGAATGTGGTAACCCCCAAATGCACCGCCATCACCCCTATCAGCTTCGACCATCAGGAGTTTTTGGGCGATACGCTCTTATCCATTGCGGAGGAAAAGGTCGGTATCTTGAAGGCCGGTGTGCCGCTTATCTTATCGCCGCAACAAGCCGGGATTGAAGAATTTATTCTGAGCCGTGCTGCGCGCACCGGGGCCATGGTCAAAATGGCCGGACGCGATTTTACAGCGCGTGCGAGCGGGGAAGGCATCGGGTTCGCCATTGGCGATGTGTCGCTGGCCCTGCCGCAACCGGCGTTGCGCGGCAGACATCAGATAGACAATGCGGCGACGGCGCTGGCTTGCGCCCATTATTTGGGGGTAAGCGAAGCGGCTATGGCGACCGGTCTTCAAACCGTTCGCTGGCCGGCGCGCCTGCAAAAATTAACGCGCGGGCCAATGGTCACGGCGCTGAGTGCGCGTCTGCCCGATGCCGATATTTTCCTCGATGGCGGCCACAATGAGGCGGCTGCGCATATTTTGGCGGATTGGCTGATGACCCAGAAGCCGCGCCCCGTGCATGTGGTGCTCGCCATGTTGGCCAGCAAAGCGCATGACACATATCTGGCGGCGCTCGCGCGCGGCGATAGGGGCGCGACGGGTGGCGCACAAATAGGCGGGCAACCGATCCATATTCATGCCGTGCCGATTGCCGGAAATGAGAATGCGTTAGCGCCGCGGGATTTGGCAGCCACCGCTGAAAAATGCGGCTTCACCGCCTCGGTTCATGAAAATCCGGCGGCGGCTCTGGCCAGCATTGAGGCGGAAGACGCATTGGTGCTTATCGCCGGTTCGCTTTATCTGGCCGGTGAGGTTTTACAAAACCATCATTAAGCCCGTATTAGAGGCTGATTAGAGACTTTCGTCGATCCAGCTTTTAATGTCGCTTTTGGGTGCCGCACCGACTTTCGTGGCAGCGGCTTGCCCGTCTTGGAAAATCATCATGGTCGGAATCGAGCGCACACCATAAGTTGTCGGGGCTTCAGGATTCTCGTCAATATTGATTTTGATGATGGATAGCTTGCCATCATATTCGGCCGATAATTCTTCAAGCGCCGGTGCAATCTGCTTGCACGGGCCACACCATTCTGCCCAAAAATCGACCAGAACAGGGCCGTCAGCATTAATCACGTTTTGCTCAAACTCGTCATCATTTATGTGCGACACACTCATTTCGGTCTCCTTTTCCGCTTCGGACTAATTTAGGGGCGCGCCTGATGATTCTCAAGGGGGCTGCGCGCGTGCAAAATATCGTCCAGCGCAGCGTTCAAAATATCGGCGCTCAGCCAGTCAATGCGCCCGGTCTGGGTCCAAACCAGGCCACAGCTTACGGTTTTGCCAGGCTTGGCGGCGCGCATCAGCGCATGATAGGCCGCCATTTGGCTCTGATACAGACCACCGCTGCGGTCATTGGGCGGTGTACCGGTTTTGAAATCTACCAGCAAGATAGTCTTATCGGTTTCTACCAAGCGGTCAATTTGTCCCGAAAGCGCCAGACGCGACCCGTCATGGCGGGTCAGGAAACCGCCTATCGGCGCTTCAGCAAGTGCGCCCGCACCGAATAATGGTGCCAGCACTTGGTCGGCCATCACCGCCATGACTTGCGCCAAAATGGTCGGATCGGCTGCGCCCTCATGGTGGTTCAAATAAGCTGTTGCCGCAGCCGCGCGTTGCGCCGGCGCATAGCGCGGTAGAATTTCCAACAAGCGATGTACCAAACGGCCGCGCTTGGCGGCTTGGCGCAGATGCTCATCATCTGCCTTTTTAGCTTGATCCCCGTCTTGGTCGGCATTTGGGGCCATCATCTTGACCATGGTTTCCGATTTGGCAGCATCAGTATCGGGCAGGTTAGAGGGTGAGAATATTTTATCGCCAAAGAAAGTGTGACCGGCACTGTTTTGTGTCGCCTGTCGCATGACCCAATCGGGCGATGCGGCTATCCCGGGCGTTGGGGCGTCGGTGGCCTGTTTTTTGCGTTCAAGCGGCATTTCGCCTGCCGCCAATGCGCGACGCTGCGGGTCGTCCAAAGCTTGCGCGGCCAGCGCATACCAGCTATCGGCGGGCGCCTCGCTCAGCCCTTTTTGCAACCATCCGGCGATATAAAGCCGGTCGCGGGCCCGCGTCATGGCGACATATAAAAGCCGCTTCTCTTCTTCAATCGCGGCCTGTTTGGCGGCCTCAGCTTGCGCCGCATTATGGCTGTCGCGCAGGTTTGCCGCCGCGCGCCAAAGCGGCACGCGCCGCCCCGCCGTATCTGCATTGGCATCAAACTGCACCCGGTCGCCACTGCCCCCTTGCCGCACGGCCGGTCGGCATGTGTCGGGCAAAAAGACGATTGGCGCTTCCAA
Organism: Alphaproteobacteria bacterium; assembly: GCA_022426245.1. GTDB lineage: Bacteria > Pseudomonadota > Alphaproteobacteria > RS24 > RS24 > UBA8337. The sequence continues at coordinate 48,445 of JAKMDW010000075.1, forward strand.
ACCTTTCGCGCCATGCACGGTCATAATGCGCACGGCGCTGCCGCCGGCTTCCATATCGCGTTTAATATCTTGGCTCCCCTGGCGTAGCCAATGCACAAAGCCTTGCAAGCTGGCAGCATGGCGCGCCTCATAGGCCAAAGCCAGACGGAGCAATTCGCCAAGCGGGTCGTCAATCTCAGGGCCCAGCCTGCGGCTTAGTAATTTATGCCCACCCTGCGCGCCTAGAAATTGAGCGATTAATTCATAGGGCGACAGAAAATCGCTTTTTTTGCGCAACCAATCGAGGCGCGCATGGGCGTTGACCAATGCCGCATCGGGGTTTTTTTCCAGCCCGTGCTGTATCGCCTGCCACAGACTGCCGGTGCGATAATGCGCCAGATCGAAAAGCGCGTCTTCATCAAGCCCGCCTAAGGGCGAGCGCAGAAAAATCGCTAGCGCCATATCATCGGTCGGGTTTAGCGCGACATCCAGCGCGCTCAGCATATCGGCGACCGCCAGCTGTTGCAGCAGCACCATGCGGTCGGCGCCGGCCACATTAATCTGGCGGCGTTTGAGCGCCCGCGTCAACTCAGACACAAAGGCATCGCGTTTGCGCACCAGCACCAGAATATCCCCGGCAGTGATATTTTGTGTGGCATCGGCCAGCAGGTTTGAAATCTTTTCGGCAATTTGTCCGGCCAGCTTGCTGCGCCCGCTTATCGGCAGGCTGTCGGGAATTTGCCACGCTTTGAGCGTGTCCTTATCGCGCGGTGTGGCAAGCGGCGGCCAAAATTCAACATGGCCGATGGCACCTTCCCGCTTGGCTTGGTGGGTCATGGCCTGATTGCCCGCCGTGACACCTTTGCGCGCATCCTCACTCGCAAACACCAAATCAACGGCGGCAAGAATTTGCGGGGCTGAACGCCAAGACATGGTCATTGGCACATAGGAAAATTGTCCCCCAATGGCTGTGATGGCTTGTTCGAAATAATGGCGTTGTCGGTCAAACCCGGTCGGGTCTGCGCCCTGAAAGCTGAAGATGGATTGCTTTTCATCACCAACCGCGAAAATCGTGCGCGGTCGGTCATCGCGGGTCGCCAAGCCGGCATCGTCGAAAAACGCCTCCGCCAAGCCCGTGATGACCTGCCATTGCGCCGGGCTGGTATCTTGCGCCTCATCGACCAAAATATGCTCAAGGCCATTGTCAATTTTATATAGAACCCATTGCGCCGCGCCATCACCTGCCAATAGTCGATTGGTCATAGCCACCAAATCATTATAGTCAAGCACCGCTCGGCGGGTCTTTTCAGCCTGATAACTGTCCAACAGCGCTTCAGCAAATACCAATAAAGCGGCGGTTAAATGATAATTGGTAAGCGCCATAAGGCGGTCATTGAGTTGCGCCATATCATCGGCGGCATCATCCAACGCGCGCGCTAATTCTTGGTTTTCCGAGGCGCGGTCTTTTGTGTAGAGCTTGGCGCGTGGTTTGCCCTGACCGGTAAAAAACACCGCACGCAAATATTGCCATGCCTGTTCCGGGTCACTGTCTCGTCGCGCCAGATAATCTGTCAGGCGTGCGGCCTGCGCTTGGTCATTCGCGCCGCCACCTTGAAACCAGTCAATCGCGGCGCGCGCAATGGTATCAAATCCTTCACCGGCCTTGGCAATCAGTGTCGCGGCGGCGGGCATATTGTCTGCGTCATCGCGCAATCTGTCGAGCTGCATGGCGCGGGCAAGGTCGCGCAAATTATCGCCGGCGCGATGCGGGTCAAAGCTGTCGCGCGTGGCAATAATTTGGCGTCCCAAGCTGATTAAGTCGCTTTCGGCCAAAGCGCGGGTCAGCACGGCCATTGCGGCGGCGCGCTCGGGTTGTTGCGCGCGCAGCAGCTGGTCGGCAATTAATCCGGCTTCGAGGCTGCGCGCTTCTTGTTCATCCATCAGGTCAAAATGCGGCGATAATCCGGCTTCGAGGGGAAAGCGTTTTAGCAGGCTTTCGCAAAACCCGTGAATGGTCTGCACACGCAAACCGCCCGGGGTTTCAAGCGCGCGCGCGAATAATATGCGCGCCTGCGTCAGCACGGCCTCATCAACCGGTGCGCCAAGTCTTTCGTTTATCTGTTGCGACAGCTTGGCGTCATCGAGCAGCGCCCATTCTGCCAGCAAATCGAACAGGCGACCCTGCATCTCAGCCGCCGCGGCGCGTGTATAGGTGAGGCAAAGCAGTTTTTCCGGAAGAACCCCGTCCAGCATTAGCCGCACCAGCCGCGAAACCAAAATATAGGTTTTGCCGGCACCGGCATTGGCACCCACCCAAGCCGACCCATCTGGGTTCAGCGCTTGGCTTAAATCCGTATCGGGGTTTTGGATAGGCGCGCCGCTCATGCTTCGTCCTCATCTTGCCATTCGGGGCTGCGGGCTAAATGGTCGAATGGCGTGTCGGCCAAATTTTGCACACCAAAGCGCGGGCGTGGGCGAATATGCGCCAAATAGGGCTGGCTCGGGGCGTCATAATTGGCAATCAGGCGACGCAGCATATCCAGCACCTCATCAATCAGCGCATCGCTGCAATCGAAAGCTGTCGGCTCGGCAGCCGGTGTGCGGCCGGTCAATTTCATATAGGTCAGTGCCGCACATGCGCCCGATAGGGAAACAGGCTTGGCGGAGCGGCGGTCTTCAAATAGGCCGTCACGCAAAATCGCCGCTTCCAAAGTCAATTGTGGGGCCAAATGCGCCTCAATCTGGCTTTTGCCCGGCACCGCACCGGTTTTGTAATCAATAATGTCAAAACCGCCATTTTCATATTGGTCAAGCCGGTCGGCTTTGGCGGTGAGGGTAAAATCACCCAAAGTCAGCTTGCCGGTCACTTCAACAAAACTGGCTTTGACCTTATCGGTACGCGCCGTTTCATAATCAGAGAGCCAAAAAGCCAAGGCGTCCAAACGCGCCTGCCAAAACTGCATAAGTGCCGCGCCGTCTGCATGGCGGCCTTCTTCGGCGTGCGCCAAATCGAGAAATGCGGTCACGGCATCGGGCTTTTTGTGGTGACCGGCGGCGATAAACTTTTCCATTAACCGGTGCAAGAAAATACCGCGATGCGCGGCATTGGGTGGGGCATCAACCGCTTCAAGCGCGCGCAGGTTCAAGATTTTGCGGGCATAAATTTCATAAGGGTTATGCAGCAATGTCTCGATTTGTGTCACCGATAATTGGCGGGGGCGCGCGGCTGTTGGCGGGGTCGGGCGCGGCGCGCTGTCAGGCATGGGCGCGCCGCCGGTTTGATCCAAAGCCTGCCACCAGCTGATCAGCGCATCGCCCTTATCGCGCGGCAAATCCCCCGCCAAGGTCTCCAGCCGCCGCAACCATCGCGCGGCGACACTGGGTGCGCCGTCAATTTTCTCGGCACGGGTCAAATAGACTTGCGGCGCGGCGGCGGCTTGCACAAAGTCATGCGCTGCCTGGCCGATTTGGCGCTCGGGTTGGCTCATGCCCAAAGCGGCGCGCATCGGGCGCGATAGCCACGGGCCGGTTTCCGGCATGGGCGGCCAGACGGTTTCATTCAGCCCTCCCAAAATCATCACATCAGCCTGCATCAGGCGGGCTTCGAGCGGCCCTAAAATGGACAAGCGCGGTTGACCGGGCACTTGCCGCCGAACAGTTTGGCGCATCAACCACATATCAAAAAAAGCCGGAAACGCGCTCTGGGTCATATCGGGTGCCAGCGGACTATGCGCGCTCAGTGTTTCAAATAGGCTCGCCAGCGCGCGCCCTTGCTCATCATTTTGAAACAATGCCTGAGCTGCAAAAGCCGCCTCATCAGTTTCGTCGTCACCGTCTCCATCGGTTTCGTTTTCGCGCAAAAAAGGCCCAAGCGTTTCCAGCACAGCATGCAGATGCATCTCGATAGATGAAGTTTGATGAAAGGCGGCTGCGGCCATTGGCGCGAAAGCGGTTTCAAGGCGGGTCAACAGGGTCAGCGCGGCGGTGCGGTCTTGCGCCGCCAGCCGGTCATTTTGGCTGAGGCCGGCTCGCAGACCGGCCAAGCCGCCAAACGGACGCGGCCCGCGCAAAACGGCGTTCTCTAACAGCCGGACATGCGCCATATGACCGCCGCGCGATTGCCCCAAACAAACCAAAGGGTGTTTTAACAAAGCCAGCATATCGACCGGAGCAAAGCCTGTATCATGGGCTTGCAAAGCCATCCTCAACAGGCGCGCGCGTGGCAAATTAGCCAGGGGCTGCCCGGCGGAATCATCAATATCAATACCCCAGCGTTTGAGCTCCGCCGAGACGCGCCGCGCCAGATTGCGGTCGCGCGTGACCAGTGCCGCGGTCCGCGTGTCGTGCTCCAAAACCTCGCGCATGACCAGCGCAATCGCCCCAGCCTCGGCGCGGATATCCGGGGCCTCGATGAGGTTCAAACCCGCCAGGGTCTGTTTGTGTGCATCGAGCTTCACATTTATCCAATTGGCGGTTTGCGCCGCCGGCACAAGTGCTTGATTAAGCAATGCGGCGCGCGGCGCTTCGGGCGCGCTGGCAGGAAAACGTTTCACCGCTTGCGGCGCAGTTTTCATATGCTCAAGCAATTGCGCCAACGCATATTGCGGATGCACATCATCTTTGGCGATGGCCTTCCAAAGCGCAGGCGAAGCAGCTTCATCAAGCCCGGGCAACACCACCGCGCCGCGCGGCAGGCCGGCAATCAGCGTCAGTAAATCGGCGGTGGCGCGAATGGAACCGGTCGAACCGGCGGCCAAAATCGGGTAATCGGGCGGCGTGTCCCGCCAATTTTGCCGCCGCCTGTCGAGCAAGGCATTGCGCCGTGCGGTCGGGTCCATTTTCCCGACTTCCCTGAGCTGGTCCGGCCAATAACGCAAAACAATATTCAGCAGGGAGACAATATGCTGCCAGTTCTCGGCAAGGTTTTCAGGTGCCAGCGTGTCGAGTTTTTCCAGCTGCGCTTGCTCATTCTGGGTCTGGTCGAGAAAGCGCTCCAAATCGTGAACCAGAGCGGAAAGCTTGACCGGATTGAGCGTCTCACCTGCGCCGCCGCCCAACCCGCCTTTTTCGGCCCATGCGGCGACCAGCGGCAGAAGATGAAAGTGCCGCGCCATTTGCTCAATAGCTGGCGGCAAATCATCATCCGGCATGGTGGCGGTGAGCGTGTCGGGCATATCCTCATCAAGGTCGCCCAACGTATCAATGCGCGGCAGCAACAGTGCATCGCGCCCGTTTTTGGCCGCTTGCGCCACCATCTCGCCGGCCAGCATGCGCGCGGCGCGGCGCGTCGGCAGTAAAATTTGAACATCTTCAAGATGGCAATCGCCAAACAAACCGGCGCGATGCGTGTCATCAAGCAGCGCAGCGGCAAGGCGCGGCAAAAACGGCTGTCCGGCAGCGATATTATAGAGGTTAAGCTCTGCCGCATGTTGTTTGTCTTTTGGCGCACCGGAATCAGTCATGCTGCATTATAGCATGGCATTTGGCGGATGCTGATAAAGGCTCGGTGGAATTAACTCAGTCTGCCGCCAATATGGCCTCAGCCGCGGCGCGACCTTGAGGCGTGCCAACATGCATCCATTGGCCGTCAAGCACATGGCCGTAAAGCGCGCCATTTTGGGCGGCTGCGTCATAAGCCAGATTGAGTGAAAACGCGCCTTTTGTGGATGCGGCGGGCAGTGCGTCAAACAAGTCGGGCGTCAAAACCTGCACACCGGCAAAAACATATTGGGCGCTTTTGCCTTGAGGATTAGGGGCGCGTCGGGTCAGTCGCCCGTCCGCGCTTTGCTCATAATCGCCTGCACCGTCATAGCCGCTGGCTTTTTGCGTTGCGCATAACATCAGCAGGGCTTGCATATGCGCGGCATTAAAAGCCGCCAAGAAAGCAGGCAGGGCGGCATTGGCGTTATCGGCTTCGCGCCATAATACATCGCCATTGGCGACCAAAAACGGCGCATCACCCAAAAGCGGCAGCGCTTTTTTGACCCCGCCCCCGGTCTCCAGCAGCGCGGCGCGCTCATCAGAAAATATAATCTCGCATGACCCGTCATAGCGCGCCAAAGCGCGTTCAATATGCGCCGCCTTATGGTGCAGATTGATAATTATTTTTTTTATGCCACTGGCTTCCAACCGCGCCACCATGCGCATCAGCAGGCTTTGACCGGCGATCTCGGTCAGCGGCTTGGGCGGGTCGGCGGGGGTGCTTTGCATGCGTGTGCCCTTGCCTGCGGCCAATATCATTGCTGTGTCGATCATGCGCCGCCTTCGGGAATATGCGCGTCTAGCGCCTTTGGCGCATGGGTGGTCAGCCAATCGGCAACAGGTTTCAAGCGCGGCGCATTAAGCTGTGCCCTCAGATAAGTGATAATGCGTGGCATATGCGCCAGATAGGCGGGCTTGGCATCGCGCTGCGCGAGGCGGATAAAAATACCGGCAATTTTGAGATTGCGCTGCATGGCACAAACCGCCAATGCAGCCATGAAATCGCCGCGCGCTTTTTGGTCATCGCCAAACCGCCGCGTGAGATAATGGTTCACGGCCGCGTCGCGATGAAGCGGGGCAACATCAATACGCGCATCGTAAATAAGCGAAGCGAGGTCATAAGCGGCGTGGCCTTTCAGCGCGTCCTGCACATCAATCAAGCCGATGCGATGGCGTGCTTGCGCGGGGTCGCGCCAGATAAGATTGACGCAATGATAATCGCGCAACACGGCGACGGGTGCCTCTTGCATCAGCGCGTTACCGAGCTCCTGCCATAGTGCGTGCCATTCGGCTTTGGCGGCGTCGCTTGGTGTCATGCCGCAATAGGGCAGATACCAATCGGTGAATAGCGAGGTCTCAGTGGCCTGCACCGCGCCATCATAGGCGGGCAAAAAATCCGGCGGCTCTTGGGCATGTAAATGCAACAGGGTCTCGACGGCCTCAAAATAAAACACTGTCTTATCCGGAGGGTTATCGGGGGTTACATGCGCGGCAAGGGTGCGGTCGCCAAAATCCTCCAGCAGAGCAAACCCGGCTGCGCGGTCAAGCGCATAGAGCTGCGGCGCGGCCAGTCCGGCTTGGCGCAACCATATCACCATATCGGCAAAGCGCGGCATCGCCTCGGCCAAATGCGCCAACCGGCTATAGGGCTTGCCGTCATACACTGGCGGCCCATCCGGCGCCTCTTGCCAATCCATCAGCACGGCGCGCTTGTTTATCGCTGTGGTCTCTAGCTGCAAACGCTCATAACGTCGGGTTGAGGCGTCACCCGCAAGCGGTGCGCGCTTTGCCGTCTGCCAATCGGCGGCGGCAAGAAAAGCCGTTAACGCTGCATCGCGCGCCGCGGCATTTTCAAGCTGCGCGCAAATTTGCGCTGGGGCGGTAATTGTAATGGCCCGACCGTGGTCAGTGGTCTCAAGATGAATATCAATATCGGCCGCGGGCAAAACACCGGCGCCGTTTCCGGCCCATTCAATCAAACAAATATGATCGGCCAGCGCGTCAATAATACCCAGCTCGTCAAGCTCTTCTGCCGCGCCGAGGCGGTATAAATCGGCATGAATAATGTCCGGCACCCCCTCATAGGGTTGCAGCAGAGCAAAGGTTGGGCTTGGCACTTGTGTGTCTTGGCCGTGCAGGGCGCGAATAAACCCGCGCGCAAAGGCCGTTTTGCCTGCCCCCAAATCACCGTTTAAGAAAATCAAGACAGGCGCTTCTAGCGCCGCGCCCAGCCAACCGGCCAGGCGCGCCGTCGCCGCTTCATCGGCGCTGTCAAAATTAAATCGGCTTTCTGCCATATCTGCTTTTACGAAGCGGATAGGGTTTCGGCAAGCTAGTAGCGATAATGTTCCGGCTTAAACGGACCGGCTTGTTCAATGCCCAGATAATCGGCTTGGTCGGTTGACAATTCGGTCAGCTTGGCACCCAGCTTGGCCAGGTGCAGACGCGCCACTTTCTCATCAAGATGTTTGGGCAGCACATAAACCTGTTTGTCGTAGCCATCGCCGTTCTGCCAAAGCTCGATTTGTGCCAAAACCTGATTGGTAAAGCTGGCGCTCATCACAAAGCTCGGGTGACCGGTGGCGCAACCCAGATTGAGCAAACGTCCTTCAGCCAGCAGGATAATCCGCTTGCCATCGGGAAATTCAATTTCATCGACTTGTGGCTTCACATTGTGCCAAGCCATATTTTTCAGCGCGGCGACTTGAATCTCGCTATCGAAATGGCCGATATTGCCGACAATGGCGCGGTCTTTCATCTCGCGCATATGCTCCAGCGTGATGATGTCTTTATTGCCCGTCGCGGTGATGAAGATGTCGGCCATTGGCGCGGCTTCTTCCATTGTTGTCACTTCATAGCCTTCCATGGCGGCTTGCAGGGCGCAAATCGGGTCGACCTCGGTGACCATGACGCGCGCGCCTTGCGAGCGCAGGCTTTCGGCCGAGCCTTTACCGACATCGCCATAGCCACACACCACGGCAATTTTACCGGCCATCATCACATCGGTCGCGCGTTTCACGCCGTCAACGAGGCTTTCACGGCAACCATAAAGATTGTCGAATTTAGATTTGGTAACACTGTCATTGACGTTAATGGCCGGGATTTTCAACGAGCCGTCTTTGGCCATTTCATAAAGCCGCAACACGCCGGTTGTGGTTTCTTCCGATACGCCGACGCAATCATCGAGAATCTCAGGATATTTCTCATGGCACAAAGTGGTCAGATCGCCGCCATCATCGAGCAGAATATTCGGTGTCCAGCCGTCAGGGCCTTTAATGGTTTGCTCAACGCACCACCAATATTCTTCTTCCGTCTCCTCTTTCCAGGCAAACACCGGAACGCCAGTGGCAGCAATCGCCGCCGCCGCATGGTCTTGGGTCGAGAAAATATTGCAAGACGACCAGCGCACTTCGGCACCCAGGGCAGTCAGCGTTTCAATCAGAACGGCGGTCTGAATGGTCATATGCAAACATCCGGTCACGCGCGCGCCCTGTAGCGGCTTGGCTTGGCCATATTCGTCACGCAGTGCCATCAGACCCGGCATTTCGGTTTCGGCAATGGCAATTTCTTTGCGGCCCCAATCGGCCAGTGAAATATCGGCAACTTTATAATCTTGGCTCATCGTTTATCTCCTGCGATTTCGGGTGTTTTAGCAGTTTGATGGCAGAGGAGCAAGAAGCATATAAAGATTTCTTTATATATCAAATGATTGCTATCGGTTGGCGGATTCGTCTCAATCCTCACCGAATTTATCGGCGACCAAAGCAGCCAAAGCGTCAATTGCTGTTTCGGCTTCATGGCCGCGCGCGGCGATTGTAATGGTGGTGTCGATTGAGGCACCCAGCATCATCAGCCCCATAATTGACGTGGCGTTAACGGTTTCATCACCCCGCGAGACGCTGATTTGGGCGTCGAATCCCTCAGCCATATTGACAAATTTGGCGGAAGCACGCGCATGCAAGCCGCGCTTGTTTGAAATGGTCACATCGCGCTGCGCGCTATCTTTACCGGACATTTTGCAGCTTTTCGGCACCATTAATCAGCACATCAATCATCTGATGCATTGCCCAAGACCTCGCTGGCGACGGAGATATATTTTTGCGCCGCCTGTTTGGCTTCCAAAACCGCTTTGCCCAGAGCCATGTTTTCGCGAACCGAGGTCAGCTTGATGAGCATTGGCAGGTTGATGCCGGCAATGACCTCAACGCGGTTTTTTTCCAAGAGCGATATCGCCAGATTGGATGGCGTGCCGCCAAACATATCGGTCAGCAAAACAGCCCCGCTGCCGCTATCAACCTCGCCAATGGCATCGACAATATCTTGCCGCCGCTTCTCCATATTGTCATCAGCCCCAATGCAAATCGTTGCCAAATGTTCTTGCGCGCCGACCACATGTTCCAGCGCGGCCCGAAATTCATCGGCCAAAGCACCATGTGTTACCAAAACCAAACCGATCATATGTGTCTCCTGTATTGCGTTTTACCTTGCAAGAGTTTCGCGCGCCAATCAAGACGCCGCGCCATTCGATAATCGATTGGCAGGGTTTTATGCGGCCAAATTATAGCTCAGTTTCAGTCCCATAAACGCCGGTTTGGCTGAAGCCGTGTCGCGGCAAATGCGCCAATGCCTGCAAAATCACATGCGGCGTGGCAAGGTCAAAGGCGTGTAAATCAAGCTGCGGCAGGCGGCACCCTTGATGATGAAAAAACGTCTCCTCTGCGATACGCGGCACATTTTGTCGCGCCACCAAATTAATGGATAGGGACAAAACAGCGTTTTCGACAAACGGTAAGCGCACCACACCCAGCCCGCGCAATTCCAATTTACCGGCAAGCGGCGGCGGCGCATCGGCACGCAAAACGCCTTTTTTTTCGCTCAAGCCCACACGGTCATCAGCGATTAATCGCGCGCCGAAATTTTCAATCAAATGTGCGGCAAGGCTGGATTTGCCGCTGCCCGATGCGCCCAAAAGCAAAACGCCGCCCCCTGTCACCAAAACAGCACTGCCATGCACCGTCTCACTCATCAAGCGCCCCTTTGCTCCGTTTGCGGCGCGGCGGTGCTGCCTCTGCCAAAGGCAGGCTGAGGGTAAAATAAGCCCCGGTGCCGTCGGGACGATTAGCGGCAATCAACTCACCGCCATGCGCCCGCGCAATTTGCCGCGAGATGGACAGCCCCAAACCGGAATGGCCCAATTTACCCGTCGCATTTGTGCTGTCATTTGTGTCGTTAAGGCGGCCCGGTTGCTTAGTGCGGTCGGTATAAAACCGGTCAAAGATTTTTTCTTGGGTATCAGCAGCCAGCCCGGGGCCCTCATCGGCAATCAGCAACAAGGCCTGCCCGTCGCCCTGTCGTGTGGTTAAAAAGACCCGTCCGCCCGAGGGGGTGAAGGAGGCGGCATTGGTCAATAAATTGTCAATAATTTGCGCGATGCGCGGTTTTTGCCCCAGCACCGGACATGGTGTATCGGCGCGCACAACCAAATTGACTTTATTGTCGTTCTCAAGGCCGGGCGTCAGCGCCTCGGCTAGCTCGCCCACCAAAGCGCTTAAATCAAACGGCTCGCTGGGTTCGAGGCTCAGCTCGGCATCAAGGCGCGTGGCCTTTGAAATATCTGAAATCAACCGATTAAGCCGGTTAATGTCATTGTGAATAATGCCCATAAGTTGTTCGCGATCGCCGGATTTTGACTGGTCGAGGCTCTGCACGGCGCTGTGCAGAGAGGTGAGCGGGTTTTTCAACTCATGCGCCACATCAGCGGCAAAACGGTCAATCGTGGTGATGCGCGCCAAAAGCCGCTCGGTCATATCGCGCAAGGCGCCCGATAATTCGGCAATCTCATCGCGCCGATGCGATAAATCGGGAATGGTTTCCAGTCCGGGCAGGCTGGGCGAGGTGCTGCCAAAGCCGCGCATGGCGGCGGCGAGGCGGCGCACCGGCACAACCATGGTCGCAGCCAGCAGCAGCGAGGTGATGATATTGACCGCCAAGGCGATGGCGGAAAGCTGAAATATCAGGCGGCGTTCTTCGGCCAGCAGAGCATTGATTTCCCCGGGCTGGGTCGAGACCATCAGCGCGCCGACAACAGCACGATAACCCTGCACCGGCACGGCGACGGTTAAAATATCGCCGCCTTCTTCAGACTGGCGCTGGGCGCTGGCCGGTTGGCCGCGCAGCGCGCGCGTGACTTCCTCCAACCGCAAACCGTCAGCTGCATTTAGTTCGCTCAAAAGCGGCGTCGGCGCGCGCCATATGGATGTCAGCCTGTTCATCAGATTTTGCATCAGCCCGGGCATGGTGTCATTGCCCGGCATGGGCGGCAGTGATTTGGCAATCACCCGTGCCGAGCGGTCCATATGAGCGCTGTCGAGCACCAGCCGCCCATTGCGCGCATAAAGCCGCAGCCGTGCTACCGACACCAAACGGGCACGAGCCAAAATGGCCTCGGCATCGCGCAACTGCCAATCAGAGCGCCCGCCATTTTGCAGCAGCCGGTTCATGATGGAGGGCTCGAGAAACTGAAACGGATTATTGGTCTGCGCGGTCGGGGCCAAAGCACCGGCGATGAGATTGGCTTGCGTCTCAAGGCTTTGGCGATAGGCATTGGTTAACAGCTGGCGGCTTTCCTGAAAGGTTAGAAAACCACCGACCAAAACCAACAGGCCGAGCATATTCAGCCCGACAAGACGGGCGATGAGCGACCGCCAGACGGTCGGCCTGATAATTTTACGCGCATCGGTTTCGGCCATTTAACTCACTTCTTTGAATTTATAGCCAACACCATAAAGCGTTTCGATGGCATCAAAGCTCTTATCGACTTGGCGAAACTTGCGCCGCAAGCGTTTTATGTGACTGTCAATGGTGCGGTCATCAACATAGATTTGATCGTCATAAGCGGCGTCCATCAGCGAGTCGCGACTTTTCACCACACCCGGGCGACGCGCCAGCGCATCGAGGATCATAAACTCCGTGACCGTCAGGGCGACGGTTTTGCCGCCCCAAAAACAATCATGTCGTTCGGCATCGAGGGTCAGTCTGCCGCGTTCCAAAATCGCACCCAAATCGCGTCCGCTATTATTATTTGGGCTGTCAGAATTATGCTGCGCGGCCTGATTGCGTGCCTTGGTGCGACGCAAAACGGCGCGTATGCGCTCAATGAGAAGGCGTTGCGAAAACGGCTTGGTGATATAGTCATCAGCCCCCATTTTAAGGCCGAAAACCTCGTCGATTTCATCGTCTTTTGAGGTCAGGAAAACCACCGGCATTTGGCTGGTTTGCCGCAGTTTTCTCAGCAATTCAAGACCATCCATGCGCGGCATTTTTATGTCAAACACGCCAATATCGGCGGGCGTTTGTGCCAGGGCCTCAAGGGCGCTTTCGCCATCGGTAAAACTGCGCACACCAAACCCCTCAGTTTCCAATGCCATGCGCACGGAAGCCAGAATATTGGCGTCGTCATCAACCAGAATAATTTGCGGCATGGTGTTTCCCTTCACCGATAAGTTTAGGCATTTTTTGCGCTCTATGAGAAGCCATTTGCGCAAATTTAGGCGCTTGAAAAAGCAGTTTTTAACCATCAACAAAAATGTGGCAGCCATGCGGCACGGCGATGGTTGCTAAACTTGCACTGGCGCGCCGTGTCGCCTAATGTGCAGCATCTGCACCACACAAGGATTTGGGTGTCACGGGGAGGTTTTTATCATGCAGCAGACCGGCTTTCACATGAGCAAAAAGGGCGTTGACCAGCAGGGTTTGGGTGACGCGGCCGCTATTTATTGGAATTTGCGGCCATCAGAGATTTACGAAATGGCACTGGCGCGCGGCGAAGGCGAGATTGCTTCAGGCGGCGCGTTGCTGGTAAAAACAGGCGCTCATACGGGCCGTTCGGCGCAGGATAAATTCATTGTCCGCGACGCCACCACAGAAGACACGATCTGGTGGGACAATAATAAGTCCATGACATCAGAACAGTTCGATGCCTTGCATGAAGACATGCTGGCCTATGCCGGTGGCAAAGAGTTGCTGGTGCAAGACTTGTTTGGCGGCGCCGACACGACCCATCGCTTGGCGACCCGCGTGATCACCGAATTGGCTTGGCACTCATTATTTATTCAAAACCTGTTGATTGAGCCGGAAAAACCGGAGCTTGACGGTTTTGACCCTGAATTCGTGATTATGAATTTCCCCGGCTTTAAAGCCGATACGGCACGCCATGGCAGCCGCACAGAGACCATGATTGCGGTAAATTTTGACAAGAAAATCGTTTTGATTTGCGGCACATCTTACGCCGGTGAGACCAAAAAATCGGTTTTCTCAATGCTCAATTATACCCTGCCCGCCAAACGCGTTATGCCGATGCACTGCTCGGTCAATGTTGGTGATGATGGCGACAGCGCGGTTTTCTTTGGCCTGTCAGGCACAGGCAAAACAACGCTTTCTGCCGATCCGAATCGCGAGCTTGTCGGTGATGACGAGCATGGCTGGTCGGAAAACGGCGTGTTTAACTTTGAAGGCGGCTGCTACGCCAAAATGATTAATCTGTCGGAAGAAGCCGAGCCGGAAATTTTCGCCACCACCAAGCGTTTCGGCACAGTGCTGGAAAATGTGGTGATGGACCCGGTCACGCGCGAGCTTGATTTCGATGATAATACGCTGGCCGAAAACTCACGCGGTGCTTATCCGCTGCGCTTTATTCCTAATGCATCTGCCACCGGCACGGCCGGTCACCCGAAAAGCATTATCATGCTGACGGCGGATGCGTTTGGCGTTCTGCCTCCGATTTCTCGCCTGACACCAAGCCAGGCCATGTATCACTTCCTGTCCGGCTATACGGCGAAAGTGGCCGGCACGGAAAAAGGTGTTACCGAGCCGGAAGCAACTTTCTCGACTTGTTTTGGTGCGCCGTTTATGCCGCGTCACCCGTCAGAATATGGCAATTTGCTGCGTGACCTCATCGCCGAGCATGATGCCAAATGCTGGTTGGTCAATACCGGTTGGACCGGCGGTGCCTATGGCATTGGCAATCGCATGCCGATTAAGGAAACCCGGGCGCTTTTGTCTGCCGCGCTGGATGGCAGCCTCAACGATGTTGAGTTCCGCACCGACGCCAATTTCGGCTTTGATGTGCCGGTGGCTGTGCCGGGCGTTGATAGCTCAATCCTCAACCCGCGCGACACATGGGCCGATAAAGACGGTTATGACGCACAGGCCGCCAAGCTGGTTGGCATGTTTGTCGATAATTTCGCTAAATTCATCGAACATGTCGATGATAATGTCAAAGCGGCGGCTTTAGCGGCTGAATGACGAGAGGCGTCCGCTTGCCACATGGCAAGCCCGCAATGTCGGTTTGAATAGAAAAGGCGGGTTTTCCCCGCCTTTTTTGTTTTTTAGTTAAATAATAATATTAATAAAAATTAATAATACTATTAATGTGCTTCTTCCCAATTATTTGCGGCTTGAGCTTCTACCAAAAGCGGCACGGAAAGCGTCAGACGCGGCGCGCAGGCGCCTTCCATTGTGGTTTTCACCGTTTCGATCAGTTTTTCGCAAGTATTCGCCGGTGCTTCAAAAATCAGCTCATCATGCACTTGCAGCAGCATTTTTGCCTCATTCAGACCGGCATTTTCCAGCGCGCTTGGCATTTGTATCATGGCGCGGCGGATGATGTCGGCCGCCGTGCCTTGTATCGGCGCATTAATGGCGGCGCGTTCGGCAAACGCTTTGCGGGCCGGAATCTTGGCGTTGATTTCCGGCACATGCACCTTGCGGCCAAACAGGGTGGAGACATAGCCAAGCGCTTTCGCCTCGGCTTTCACATGTTCCATATAATCTTTAATGCCGGGGAATTTTTCAAAATAAGCTTTGATGTAATCGCCCGCTTCCCCGCGCGATATGCCCAATTGATTGGCCAGCCCGAAAGCCGAAATGCCGTAAATAATGCCGAAATTAATCGCTTTGGCGCGGCGGCGCACTTCCGACGTCATCTCGGCCATCGGCACATTAAACATTTCCGACGCGGTCATGGCGTGAATATCATCGCCGTTCAAGAACGCATCTTTCAGCGCGGCAATATCGGCCATATGCGCCAAGACGCGCAATTCAATCTGGCTGTAATCAGCACTGACCAGTTGATGCCCGTCCGCCGCCACAAACGCCGTGCGAATACGCCGCCCGTCTTCGGTGCGTATCGGAATATTTTGCAAATTCGGCTCAGATGACGACAAGCGGCCGGTCGTCGTCGCGGCCAAAGAATAAGAGGTGTGAATACGCTGCGTATCGGGATTGATAAACTCCGGAAGCGCGTCGGTATAGGTCGATTTCAACTTGGCCAGCCCGCGCCAATCGAGCACCAGCCGTGCCAAAGACACGCCCTTGGCGCCGCCGCCCTCGGCGACAATACCCTCCAGCACATCGGCACCCGTGCCCCAGGCGCCGGTTTTGGTTTTCTTGCCGCCTGGCAGCCCCATTTTATCGAATAATATCTCGCCCAATTGCTTGGGGCTGGCAATGTTAAAGCTTTCGCCCGCTGTTTCAAAAATCTCTGCTTCCATCGACGCCATTTTCTGTGCGAACTCGCCCGACAGGCGCGACAAGACCGTCCGATCGACCGCAACGCCCTCGGCTTCCATTGCGCGCAACACTCCGACCAAAGGCCGCTCCGTGGCTTCATAAACCCCCACCATATGCTCGGCGACGAGGCGCGGTTGCAAATATTTATACAGCCGCAGCGTCACATCGGCATCCTCAGCCGCATAGGCAATGGCTTGCGGGATCGGCACTTGGTCAAAGGTGATTTGGTTCTTGCCGCTGCCCAAAAGCTCCTTAATCGGAATCGGCGTATGGCCCAGATATTTTTGCGCCAGCGCGTCCATTCCGTGGCCGTGATTGCCCGCATCAAGCGCATAAGACATCAGCATGGTGTCGTCAAAGCCGTTCAGCACCAGCCCGTAACGACCCAAAATTTGGGCGTCAAATTTGGCGTTTTGCAAAATCTTTTTCACAGACGGGTCGGCCAAAAGCGGCTGCAATAAACCCAATGCGGTATTCATATCAATTTGCGGCGGTGTTTCATCGCCCAGCATCAAGCCGTCATTGGCCCCATGCGCCAGCGGCATATAGGCCGCTTCGCTCGGCGCGACGGCCAGCGACACGCCGACCAAATGGCACTGCATCGCATCAAGCCCATCGGTCTCGGTATCAATGGCGACAAGGCCGGTTTCATAAGCCCGCGCAATCCAATCCGCTAGCGTGGCGGCATCGCTAATGCCAAGATAGCTTTGTGTGTCCAGCGCGCCCATCTCGGCCGGCAGGGGACGATAGCCCGCGTCCGTTTCACTTCTCGCAGCGGCTTGTGGCGGCGGCGCATCATCTGCCGCCAGGGCGTCATTGGCGGCGTAATCATCGACCGACCAGCCATAACGCTCGGCCAGCCTTTTGGTCAGCGTGTTAAATTCCATCGCTTTGGCAAAGCCGATAAGCTTGCCGCCATCGGGCATGCTCAGCGCCATATCACCAAAGCCGACCGGCATGG
>JAKMDW010000094.1 GCA_022426245.1 Alphaproteobacteria bacterium
CAGTTAATCGAGTTAACCCCGGCGAGCGCCATTTCTTTGCGAAACGGCGCATCGTTAAACATGCCCTTCACCAGCGCTTGGCAGTCGTCAAACGTGCCCGCCACTGACAGCGTATGCACATTGGCATCGGTCGGCGTGGTCATTTGCTTGCGCTGCACATCGGAAACGCGGCCATCGGGGAAAAGAATAAAAACATCAACCGCCTCACGGTTGCGAAACGCCTCAATCGCCGCCCCGCCCGTATCGCCTGATGTTGCGCCGATAATCGTTGCGTGTGCGCCCCGCCGCATAAGCGCATCATCCATCAGCCGCGCCAATAATTGCATGGCGACATCTTTAAACGCCAAAGTCGGCCCGTGATAAAGCTCAAGAAAATACCGGCCATCGCCCAAATCAGTAAGCGGTGTCACCTCATCATGCGTGAAACCGGCATACGCCTCATCGACCATTGCCTGCAATCGCGCACGCGGCACATCATCGCCCATAAACGGGTGCAACACATCGACGGCAATCTCGGCAAAGCTCTTTTCGGCAAAACCGGCAATCATCGCATCAGAAAGACGCGGCCAGCTTTCCGGCACGTAAAGGCCGCCATCATCGGCCAATCCGGCCAATAATGCGTCTTCAAAGCCCAGAACAGGCGCCTCGCCTCTGGTGGAAATATATTTCACCGTGTTTCACCTCTTGCAGCATTTGTGCGCCGCGATTTCAGAAAACGGATGTGCCACAGTCCTGAAACAATCACAAGCACTATGGCCAAACCAAACCAGGTCACCGCATATTGCAAATGATTATTCGGCATGGAAAATCGTGTTTGCCCACCCCGCGGCCAGCTATCATTGGCCACCGCCGCCTCGCCCAACATGGGCGGCAAGGCAAATTGCCAATGCGCGCCAATGGCCTTGGGGTCGCGCACGTAAAACAAATTGCGCGATGGGTCATCGGCATTGTCAAACGATCCGCGCCCATCAGGCCAGCGCAAAATAACCGCCAGGTTTTGCAAACCCTGCGGCGGCGGGGGCGCGGAAATATCTAACAGGCGCGCCGGAATAAAGCCACGGTCAACCATAATGGCGCTGCCATCTTCCAGCATAAACGGCACCAGCATGTGATAGCCTGCCGCATCGGGGCGGTCGAGACCGGTCGGCTTGTTTTCGATTTGGGTAAACCAGAACACCACATCATCGCCAAAGCGGCCATTGAATAGGGCCGGATAAAAATCATGAGTGTCACGGTGTAAGGCGGCAATGTCGGCTTGGCCGGAAATTGACAGTGGCGGCGCATCGCGGCGCGCTTCCATAAGCGCCAGCAGGTCGGTTTTCCATGCCAATCGCTCAACCTGCCAAGCGCCAAGACTTAACAGCACAGCAAGCATGAGCAGCGTTAAAACAGCCGGAAAAAAAGAACGCAGGGAATGTCTCAATGCCATTCCCTGCGCTCCAAATTCAACAAACCCGAAACGGGTTTAGTGAGCGCCCGGCGCACCGGCACCCAAAATATAAATAACGATGAACAAAAACAGCCAGACGACATCGACAAAGTGCCAATACCAAGCGGCGGCCTCGAAACCAAAATGCTGTTTCGACGTAAACTCTCCTTGCAGCGCGCGCAACAAACAGACGGCAAGGAAAATCGTGCCGACGACAACATGGAAACCGTGAAAGCCGGTCGCCATAAAGAATGTCGCGCCGTAAATATGGCCGGAGAAGCCAAAGGCTGCGTGCTGATATTCATAAACCTGAAACACGGTGAACAAAGCGCCCAAAGCAACGGTCAAAATCAGACCCCATTTCAAACCCTCGCGGTCATCATGCTGCAGCGCATGGTGCGCCCAAGTAACGGTCGTTCCCGATGTCAGCAGAATAAGCGTATTGATAAGCGGCAAGTGCCACGGGTCAAATGTCTCAATGCCTTGCGGCGGCCAAACACCACCGGTCAGCTCGGTGCGCGAAGCCTGAATGGCCTCACCCGGATACAGGCTGGCATCGAAATAAGCCCAGAACCAAGCTACGAAAAACATAACCTCAGAAGCGATGAACAAAATCATGCCATAGCGATGGTGCAATTGCACAACCGGTGTGTGGTCGCCCGTATTGGCTTCTTTCACCACATCGCGCCACCATGCCAGCATCGTATAGAGAACACCGACAAAGCCGATAAGCATCACCCACGGTGAGCTGTCATGCAGCATTTGCACCGCGCCAATGGCTAAAATCAGAACACTGATTGAGCCAACAACGGGCCATGGGCTTGGGTCTACCAGATGATAGTCGTGATGTTTTGCGTGACTGTCAGCCATAATATTCTATCCCCTCTTCTCTCTTTCCAGAGTGGCAGGCTTTTGCTGCGTATTATTTTGCGCCGTGTCGGGCGCTTCAAAGAATGTATAAGACAAAGTGATGGTTTTGACATCATCCATTTCCGGGTCTGTCAAAATTTCCGGATCGACAAAAAAACTGACCGGCATATCGACGCTTTGGCCGGCTTCCAAGACCTGCTCGGTAAAGCAGAAACAATCAATTTTTGAGAAATAATAACCGGCCTTGTCGGGCGACACATTATAGGTCGCCGTGCCGGTAATGCGGCGGTCAGTCAGGTTTTTGGCGCTGTAAAAGGCCAGACCTGATTCGCCAATCGGCAATTCGACCGCCCTATCAGGGGCTTCAAACGCCCACGGCAATTTGCGGTTCAGGCTGGCATCAAAGCGCACGGTAATGATGCGCTCGGCAGCGGCACCCTTAACCGCACCGGGGGCTGAGGCGGCAATTTGCGTGGTGCCGCCATAGCCGGTGACCCGACAAAACAAATCATAAAGCGGCACAGAGGCGTAGGCCGCACCGATCATCAGCATCGCCATCAGCGCAGCACTCGAGGCGACGCGGGCATTTGCCTTGCTGTCGGTCTTGACTGTTTTGAGGGTCGGCGTATCGGTCATCTTGTCGGTCATGGTGTTTTTGAAATCCCTCTAAAGCGGACGATTGGCGACATTGGCGCCCAATTTAACCAGCGTGACCCAAAAGAATAGCGCGATGAAAGCCAGCAAGGCGACGGCCATAATGGTCGCGCGTTTGCGGCGTTCGCGCAGCAATTCTTCGGTCCATACCACTTCTTCTTTTGTGTCTTTTTCTTCGCTCATAATCCCATAACCTTATCTGTCGGCAACAACACAAACAGCAGAAATAAATAGAAAATCGAATAGGCAAACGTCATACCGGCCACGCGGTTGCGGTGTTTTTCGCCGGTAAAAGCCAAAATCAAACACAAGGCAACAAAAATGCCGCCGAGCACAGCCGCGCCACTGGCATAAAACAGGCCGCTAAAGCCCATGCTATAAGGCAACATCGTGACACCAAACAGCACAAAGGCGTAAAGCACAATTTGCGAGAGGGTTGCCTTAACCCCCGCCGTCACCGGCAACATTGGCACATTGGCGGCTTGGTAATCATCGTTTTTAATAAGCGCCAGCGCCCAAAAATGCGGCGGCGTCCAGAAAAAGATAATGGCAAAATAAATCAGTGGCTCAATGGATACTGAATTGGTCGCGGCAGCCCAACCGATAACCGGCGGCAAAGCCCCGGCCGCACCACCAATAACAATGTTTTGCGCCGTGCGGCGTTTCAAATACATGGTGTAAATGACGGCATAAAAGAAAATTGTGAACGCCAGCAAAGCCGCACTGAGATAATTAATCATCACCGCCATAGAGAGGACCGAAAGCCCTGATACCCATAGGCCAAACGTCAATGCACCCTCAGCCGTTACGCGCCCCGACGGCACCGGGCGGTTTTGCGTCCGGCTCATCACCGCGTCGATGTCGGCGTCATACCACATGTTTAATGCAGCCGAGGCGCCCGCCCCGACCGCGATGAGCAAAATGGCGGACACCGCCATAACCGGATGCATCGCGCCCGGCGCCATAACCAACCCGACCAATGCGGTAAATACCACCAGCGACATGACGCGGGGTTTCATCAGCGCAATATAATCGGCAGCAGAGCCGACATCGGTAGATGCCGGCTCCTGCATTTTCAGCAATGTCTCTTTATGGGTCTGAGACATTATATTTTCCTATTTCACTTTCGGCAGTTCAGAGAACTGGTGGAAAGGCGGTGGCGAGGACAGCGTCCACTCCAGCGTTGTTGCACCTTCACCCCATTGATTGGCTCCGGCAGGCTGCTTGCGCGCCAGCGCATGGAAAACACCAAACAGGAAGATGAGAACACCAAAAGCAGAGATGTAAGAACCGATTGATGACCAATAGTTCCAACCCGCATAAGCGTCCGGATAATCAGCATAACGGCGCGGCATACCCGCCATACCGAGGAAGTGCTGCGGGAAGAAAAGCAGGTTCACACCGATAAAAGTGACCCAGAAATGCAGCTTGCCGATAAATTCGGAATAAGTGTAGCCGAACATTTTGCCGAACCAGTAATACCAACCGGCGAAAATGGCGAACACAGCGCCCAGCGACAACACATAATGGAAATGCGCCACCACGAAATAAGTGTCGTGATAGGCACGGTCAACGCCGGCATTGGCCAACATCACACCTGTTACCCCGCCAAAGGTGAACAAGAAAATAAAGCCCAGCGCCCAAAGCATGGGCGTTTTAAACTCAATCGACCCGCCCCACATTGTGGCAATCCATGAGAAGATTTTAACCCCTGTCGGCACGGCAATGACCATTGTCGCGGCGATGAAATAGGCTTGCGTGTCAACCGAGAGACCGGCTGTATACATATGGTGTGCCCACACAACAAAGCCGACGCCGCCAATGGCGACCATCGCATAAGCCATGCCGAGATAACCAAAGACCGGTTTTTTCGAGAAGGTTGAAACGATTTGGCTCACCATGCCAAAGCCCGGCAGAATAAGAATGTAAACTTCCGGATGGGCGAAGAACCAGAACAAATGCTGATACAAAATCGGGTCGCCGCCACCGGCAGGGTCGAAGAATGTTGTGCCGAAATTACGGTCGGTCAAGAGCATGGTAATCGCACCGGCAAAGACCGGCAGCGACAGCAGCAGCAAAAACACAGTGACCAAAATCGACCAAACGAAAAGCGGCATTTTATGCAGGGTCATGCCCGGCGCGCGCATATTGAAAATCGTCGTGATGAAGTTAATCGACCCCAAAATCGACGAGATACCGGCGACGTGCAGTGACAAAATCGCGTAATCCATAGCCGGCCCGGGCTGACCGCTTGTCGAAAGCGGCGGATAAATCGTCCAGCCACCACCAACGCCATCATTGCCCGGAGGGCCCTCGGCGAAAATCGACATAACCAGCAGGATAAATGATGCGGGAAGCAGCCAGAAAGAAATATTATTCATACGCGGGAAGGCCATATCCGGCGCGCCAATCATCAGTGGCACAAACCAGTTACCAAAACCGCCAATCATTGCGGGCATGACCATGAAGAAAATCATGATGAGGCCGTGACCGGTCACCAGCACATTATATAGGTGATAGTCACCTCCCAAAATGCCGTCGCCCGGCGCTTGCAGCTCCGCCCGCATAATCACCGACATCAGGCCACCCAACACACCGGCGAAAATCGCGAAGATGAGATACATGGTGCCAATATCTTTATGATTGGTCGAATAGACGTAGCGACGCCATCCGGTCGGATGGTCTTCGTGCTCGTGAGCGGCTGCTTGTTCGGTTGCCATCAGACAGTCTCCCTCTTACTGACGCGCTGCGTCTTCAAGTTCAGCCGAAGCCACCATGGCATCGGCATTGTCAATTTCTGCATATTCGTTTTTCGCATCTTCAACCCAAGCGGCGAATTCGGCTTTCTCTACCACTTCAATGCGGATTGGCATAAAGGCGTGGCGAATGCCGCAAAGCTCTGAACACTGGCCGTAAAACGTGCCGGTTTTCTCGGCCTTGAACCAGGTTTCATTCAAACGACCTGGCACGGCATCCATTTTCAGGCCAAAAGCCGGCATGGCAAAAGCGTGCAGCACATCGGCGGCGGTCACAATCACCCGCACCGTCGTATCGACCGGCACCACCATGGCGGTGTCCGTGGCCAAGAGGCGGGGCTGGTCGCCGCGCTCTTCATCGGTCAGCATAAGCGAGTCAAAAGCAAAATCGCCATGGTCGGGATATTCATAACCCCAATACCACTGATAACCGACCGCTTTCACTGTCATATCGGCTTCGGGGATGTCGCGTTGGAAATACAAAAGACGGAAGGACGGAATGGCAATCACCACCAAAATGACGATCGGCACGACAGTCCAGACCACTTCGACCAAAGTATTATGGGTCGTTTTGCTGGGTTCCGGATTGGCTTTGGCGTTGAAGCGCACCATCACGTAGAGCATCAGGCCAAGCACAAACACGCTGATAGCGGCCATTAAAATCAACAGAAAATCATTGAAACTCGTAATCATTTCCATGTTTTCAGTGGCGGCTTCTTGAAAACCGAGCTGCCAATCTTTCGGCTGCGATGCCGAAGCGGCGGCAATACCCATTGCGAAACACGCCGTCAGGCTTGCACCTAATTTGCTGAGTTTGCTGAAAAGACCCATATGCTGTCCCCATTTGAGTTGAAGCAGAGACTCACTCTGCCTTTTTGCATGCCTTCATATACAAAATTATGCGCGGAATGAACACTGCCAGTCTCATCTGTGCGACTTTATGACCATTGCCACGAAAGCACACTCTCTAGACTTGCCTCTGCCGCCATCAAACGACATATTAAGCATAGCTAATATCAACTGTCAGAAGGAGGGTGCCGTGAGCCGCAATCCACAGGAATTGTTTTTCAATCAAGCCGGTCTCGACTTGAACCAAACGCATAAATTTACTGAAAAAGCGCTACACGGCGCCGATGATGGTGAGTTATTTTTGGAATACACCCTGTCGGAAGCCTTTTCTTTTGACGATAACCGCCTGAAAGCCGCGAGCTTCGACACCACGCATGGTTTCGGTTTGCGCGCGGTGAACGGCGAGGCGGTCGGCTTTGCGCATGCCACGGATTTATCCATAGACGCGCTGAACCGCGCCGCCGCCAGCCTGTCGCCCGTGCTCTCAGGTCATTCAGGCACATGGGCAGGCGGCCCGATGGCTGCCGGTAAAGCACTTTATATGGACGCCAATCCGCTCGATGGCGCTGAATTTACCGATAAAGTGAAATTGCTTGAGGAAATTAACGCCTATGCGCGCGCCAAAGATAATCGCGTGCGGCAAGTCTCTGTATCGCTGGCCGGTGAATGGCAAGCGGTCAGCATTATTCGTCCCGATAGCGCGCCGCTATTTGACGTGCGCCCGCTTGTGCGCCTCGATGTGTCGGTTGTTGTCGGTGAAGGCGAGCGCCAAGAGACCGGCCATTCAGGCCGCGGTGGACGCGCCAATTACGCGCAATGGCTGGCGCCTGAGAACTGGCAGGAGCAAGTCAATAATGCGCTCGAGCAAGCCGTCACCAATCTCGACAGCATTCCCGCACCGGCCGGTGAAATGGATGTTGTCTTAGGGCCGGGCTGGCCGGGCATTCTATTGCACGAAGCCGTCGGTCACGGGTTAGAAGGCGATTTTAACCGCAAAAAAACCTCGGCATTTTCAGACCGCATTGGCGAACGTGTCGCCTCACCCGGCGTCACCGTGATTGACGATGGCACAATCCCCGATCGACGCGGTTCGCTGACCATTGATGATGAAGGGACGCCGACTTCGAAAACCGTGCTGATCGAAGACGGTATTTTGAAGGGCTATATGCAAGACCGACAAAATGCGCGCCTGATGGGTATGGACCCGACGGGCAATGGGCGGCGCGAAAGCTATAATTGCCAGCCCATGCCGCGCATGACCAATACTTATATGCTGGGTGGCAATCACGCGCCGGACGAAATTCTGGCCAGCGTCAAAGACGGTATTTATGCCGTATCCTTTGGCGGCGGACAGGTCGACATCACCTCCGGCAAGTTTGTCTTCTCCTGCACCGAAGCCTATGAGGTGAAAAACGGCAAGCTGGGGGCACCGCTTAAGGGCGCAACCCTTATCGGCACGGGGCCAGAATCGATGCAGCGCATTTCCATGATTGGCAATGATATGCAGCTTGACGAAGGCATTGGCACATGCGGCAAAGCCGGACAAGGCGTGCCCGTGGGTGTCGGTCAGCCGACGCTGCGCCTTGAGGGCTTGACCGTCGGCGGCACAGGCTAAACACCCATCCACCGCGATGCGACTCAATCTTGGTTTGGGCCGTCTTGCCGCAGAGCAACAGCGCGCTAGAGCCTAAAGCGACAGCGCGTCAAAGGCTTTTTTGATATCGCCATGCCACTCATTCTGATAACGCGCGAGCAGCGTCTCAGCCGGTGACCGTCCGCTGGCCACCACATCTTCCAAGAAGCTCAAAAACTTTGTTTCATCATCGCCTGCAGCATCTTTATAGCCGCGATTATGCAGCCCCTGTTTGGCCAGCGGCAGAATATCGCGCGCTATATCGAGCAAAGTGCCGCCGCGAAACGGCGTGGCGAGGCCGGTATGCGCCGCACCCAGTCGCAAAGCTGCGCGTTCTTCCTCGGTCCAATCCGCAACATAAGCGGCCACTTGGCTTTGCACATCGGCATCATAAAGCAAGCCAACCCAAAAGGCGGGCAATGCACATAAAGACGGGCGCGTGCCGCTATCCGTGCCGCGCATTTCAATAAACCGCTTCACCCGTGCCTCGGGAAACAGCACCGTCAGATGATTTTCCCAATCCTGCGCCGTCGGCTTTTCGCCCGGCAAGGCGGGCAGCTCGCCCTTCATAAAGTCGCGGAAATTCATGCCGAGCGTATTGATGAACGCGCCATCGCGAACAACGAAATACATCGGCACGTCGAGCGCGTAATCGACATATTGCTCAAAGCCGAAGCCCTCTTCAAAAGCGAAAGGCAACATGCCCGTGCGCTTGGGGTCAGTATCCGTCCAGACCAGTGACCGCTCTGACAGATTACCGCTGGGCTTGCCGTCCAGAAACGGCGAATTGGCGAACAATGCCGTGGCCAGCGGCTGCAACGCCAATGCGATGCGCAGCTTTTCGACCATATCGGCCTCCGAACCGAAATCGAGATTGACCTGAACCGTGGCGGTCAAATACATCATCTCAGTGCCGCGCCCACCTTGCTTGGGCATATAATCTGTCATCAATATATAGCGGCCTTTCGGCATGCGCGGCGCACCGTCAAAATTCCAAAACGGCGTATAGCCAATGCCGAAATAGCCCTGCCCAAGCTTTTCAGCGACGGCATGCACTTCGTCCATATGCGCGCCGATCTCGCCGCATGTTTGGTGAATGGTTTCCAGCGGCGCGCCCGAAAGCTCAAGCTGTCCCGCCGGCTCCAGCGTAACCGAGCCGCCGCCCGCCTCGGCTGACCGCGCCAGCCCGACCAGCGTGTCGCCCTCATATTTGCCTTCCCAGCCAAATTGCATCAGCCCTTCCAGCATCGCCTTAATGCCATCCGGCCCTTCATAAGGCAGCGGCGAAAAATCAGCTTTGCGATAGCCGAATTTTTCATGTTCTGTGCCAATGCGCCAATCGGCGCGCGGTTTACAACCGGCGACCATCCAATCTTTTAACGCAGTAATATTCTCTAAGACGGGTTCAGCCGCGTCGGACATTAGTGTTCTCCTACACGCGCAATGGCATGGTTGCGTTGGCGGCGTGGTGCTTAGCTAAATGTAGGGTCGTTTGCGACAAACGACAAGGCACAGGAAAGACAGAGTAAAGACAGAGTAAAGACAGAGTAAAGACAGAGTAAAGACAGAGCAAGACAGAGTAAAGACAGAGCAAGACAGAGGAAAGATAGGGGGGGTTACGCCCGCCGGTTTTAGCGCGACCAATCGCCCAATCGGCTTTGCAGCAAAGCCAAAGCCGCGACCACCGCCGTATCGGTGCGCAAAATGCGCGGCCCCAATGATAAGGTGAGGGACCCAGCATGGGTTTCAATATGTGCTGCCAGCGCGGCGCGTTCGGCCGTGTCAAAACCGCCTTCCGGCCCAATCAGCAAAGCCAGTTTGCGACCTTTCAAATCATCAAGCGCGGCCAGCCCGTCGCCAACGCGCGCCGCCTCATCGCAAAAAACCAGCGCCCGGTCTTGCGGCCAATCGGCCAGCGCATCTTGCAAGCGCGTTACCTCGGCAATTTCCGGCACGCAGAGTATGTTGCATTGCTCCGCCGCCTCAATCGCATTGGCCTGCAAGCGCTCATGCTTTAGCTGGCCGCCTTGCGTGCGCGCCGTATTGACCGGCCATAATTTGCCGACACCCATTTCAGTTGCTTTTTGCGCCAAATAATCGAGCCGGTCTTTTTTTACCGGCGCCACCAGCAGCCAAATATCTGAGGGCGTGTCCTGCGGGCGAGTTTGTTGTTCCGTCTCGATAATCGCGTTTTTTTTGCCAAGCGCGGCAATGCGCCCGCGCCATTCGCCGTCACGCCCGTTAAACAAAAAAAGCTGCGCGCCGACCTCCAGCCGCAATACATTGCGCAAATAATGCGCTTGCTTATCGTCCAGCGTCACCGCGCCATCGGCCTGCAAATCTTGCGTGACATGTAGTCGCTGACTTATCTTCTGGACGGGTGGTGTGATGCGTGGCATGAAAAACTCCTTGAATATATGTGCCATAAATGAACGGATTGGCCAATAATGTCGCCACAAGAAAACCAAATCGCGCCGGCAGATACGCAAAATAGCTGGCTGCTGTCGCGCCTCTCGCCGCGCGGCCAAGCGATTGCGCAGCTGGCGCGCTATGACCGCCCCATTGGCGCATGGCTGTTATTCTGGCCGTGCTTTTGGGGTGTCGCCATGGCTTCAGCCGCATTGGACAGTCTGCCGCCGCTGGCGCCGCTTGTCGCTTTTGCCATTGGCGCGCTGGCGATGCGCGGTGCGGGCTGCACTTATAATGATATTATCGACCGAAATCTTGACGGGCAGGTAGAGCGGACGGCGTTGCGTCCGCTGCCATCGGGGCGCGTCAGCTTAACGGCGGCGTGGGTGTTTTTCATCGCGCAAATTTCTGTCGGTTTTTTGGTGTTGGTATCATTTCAATCGCTGTTCATGGTCGCGCTGGGCGTCGCCGCGCTGGGGCTGGTGGCGGCTTATCCATTTATGAAGCGCATCACTTACTGGCCGCAAGCATGGCTTGGCCTGACTTTTAATTGGGGGGCGCTCATGGGCTATGCCGCCATCACCGACACGCTGCCGCCACAGGCTTTTGCGCTTTATGCGGCCGGTATATTTTGGACGCTGGGCTATGACACAATTTACGCCCATCAAGATAAAGAAGACGACGCGCTTATTGGCGTTAAAAGCACCGCTTTGTTGCTGGGCGCGCGCACCAAGCCGGTTTTGGCGGTGTTTTATGGCGCGTCATTGGCGTGTTTGGCATTGGCCGCTTATGGGGCGCAAATCGGCCCGTTATTTTGGGCCGCCTTGCCGATTATCGGCTGGCATTTGCTGGTGCAAATCACCCGCCTCGACATCGACAAGCCCGAGGTCTGCCTACAAATCTTTCGCACCAATCGCAATACCGGTCTGATAATCGCCATTGCCTTTGTGCTCGGTGGATTTTAAGCTACACCAACAATAACAGGCCGTATCAGGTGCATGTCCCTTTGGTATGTTGGCGAGGGGTGCAAAAAAGCGGCGAAAAGGTCTATATAAGGACCCTATATAAAGGCAATGAGCATGACGGACACATCGAAATTGCGGATATCGGCCAGCGCGCTGGTAGCTCCGGCTGTTTTGAAGAAGCTACAGACCCGCTCCAATCTGGTTGGGCTGGCCTTGATTGCCCATGCTTGGGGTACGGTGTTTGCGGCCATGGCGCTGTTTTATGTGTTTCCCAATCCGCTGACTTTTATTTTGGCCGTGATGATTATCGGCGCGCGCCAGCTTGGCATTGCCGTATTGATGCATGATGCGGCGCATAATGCGCTATTTCGCACGACAAACTGGAATAATTGGCTGTCAGACTGGCTGTGCGGATATCCGATGATGGCGCGCACAGACGCTTATCGGCGGTATCATTTGCAGCACCATCGGCGCACCCAACAAGATGACGACCCCGACCTGATTTTGTCGAAGCCGTTTCCCATCACCCGTAAAAGCCTGCGCCGAAAAATTTGGCGCGACCTCAGCGGTCAGACCGGTTATCAGCAAAGAAAAGCGCAGATTCTGAACGCATTCGGGCCGAAAGAACTGGGCTTTTTCGGGCGGCTGAACCATTTTTGGGGCAAGCTGGGCGGTAGCGTGGTGGCGCATATCATTATTTTGGCGGTGACCGCTGCGCTGTTTCATTGGAGCTATTATCTGATGTTCTGGCTGCTCCCCTTCCTGACCTATCACATGGCCATTACGCGGCTGAGAAACATTGCCGAACACGCCATTGTGCCCGATGATAATGACCCTTTTCGCAATGCCCGCACGACCAAGACCAACTGGCTGACGCGGCTGTTTTTTGCGCCTTATTGGGTTAATTATCACGTCGAGCATCATTTGATGATGCACGTGCCGTGCTGGCGTTTGCCGCTCATGCATAAAACGCTTTTGGCTGACGGCTATGGCGACCGCATGGAATTGGCCCCCGGCTATTTCGACGTGCTGAAACGCGCCAGTGCGCGCTCAAACGATGAAGACACACCGGGCGCAATTGTGCATGATGGCCGCAACCGCCTGAAAGGCAATTTCTCCGAAGGTTTTTCCGAAACCGCGTAACACAGGTAATTTTATGTCCCCCTCTTCTCACCTGGCTGATGGCGAAACCGCCAATATCGCTTTGGCTCAAAAACTGATTGATTTGACCCGCGCCGCCGGTGCCGATGCGGCTGATGTGCTGGTCAGCGACAGTGCTTCATTATCCGTGTCGTGCCGCATGGGCGTGTTGGAAGACACTGAACGCGCCGAAAGCCGCGATATCGGCTTGCGCGCCATGATCGGGCAAAAGCAAGCATTTGTCTCCGGCTCGGCGGTTGATGACGCGGCGTTGCAGCAACTGGCGCAGCGCGCCGTTGATATGGCGCGGGCAACACCGGAAGACCGCTATTGCGGCTTCGCGCCCGAAGACCGACTGACCAAAGATATTCCGGCGCTTGATATTGCCGATGCTTATGAACCCGATGCCGATAAATTGCTGGCTATGGCTGTGACCTGCGAAGCGGCTGCCCGCGACGTTGAGGGCATTACCAATTCAGAAGGCGCAGGCGCAGGCTGGGGACGCGCCACGACGGCGTTGGTGACCAGTCACGGTTTTGAGGGCGCTTATACCAGCACCAGCTTTTCAGCCAGTTGCGCCGTGATTGGCGGCGAAGGCGATGCGATGGAACGCGATTATGCCAGCCATTCGGCGCGCCATTTGGAAGATTTGGACGCGCCCGAAGATATTGGCGCGCGCGCCGGTGAACGCACGATTGAACGGTTGAACCCGCGCAAGATTGAAAGCACCAAAACCAATGTCGTCTATGCACCGCGCGTCTCAGCTTCGCTTTTGGGGCATTTATCCGGGGCGATTTCGGGCAGTGCCATCGCCCGCGGCACGTCCTTTTTGCGTGACCAAATGGGCCAGCAAATTATGAGCGCGACCATCACCATTGAAGATGACCCGTTGCGCCCGCGTGGGCTGCGTTCGGCGGGTTTTGACGGTGAAGGCGTGGCGACCGAAAAACTGACGCCGATTGATAAGGGTGTTTTACAAAACTGGTGGCTCGACAGCGCCTCGGCGCGCCAGCTTGAGCTTGAAACCAATGGGCGCGCAGCGCGGGGCATTGGCGGCCCGCCCGGCCCGTCTGCCACCAATCTTTATATGCAAGCCGGCCCCGATAGCGTTGCCGATATGCTGAAAAATATCGGCACAGGCCTGTATGTGACCGAGCTTATCGGCATGGGTGTCAATGGCGTGACCGGCGATTACAGCCGCGGAGCTTCGGGTTTTTGGATTGAGAATGGCGAACTGGCATATCCGGTCAGCGAGGTGACGATTGCGAGTAATTTGAAGGAAATGTTCTTAAACATGACCCCGGCCGATGATTTGGTTTTCCGCCGTGGGGTGAACGCGCCGACCATTTTGGTTGAAGGCATGGCGCTTGCCGGGTTATAGGCAGTTTTTGGCCGAGCATAGCCAAGCTGAATGCAGGCCGTAATCACGCCACAATATGCTATACATTAGCCCAATAGCGGCGAATCAACAGGGCAATGAGGAGCGCGCAAGCGCCGGGATATTTTGAGTCAGTTGACCACAGAATTAGACGCAAACACGCTGGATAAAAGCGTCACGCATAATCAACGTGCCGATGTGCAAGCGCGCTATCACACACGCCGCTCGCGCTCTGTCGCGCTTATCGAACGCATGCTCCGAAGCTATTTGCGGCCCTATATTTGGCTGCTTGGCCTATCGGTTTTGCTGAATGTCATTATTGCCGCCACAACCGGTGCGCTGCCGTGGTTTATCCAGCTTGCGGTTGATGAGGTGTTTAATAATAAAGACCCCAACATGCTGATATTGGTGCCGGTCGGGGTGATTGCCATTTCGTTTATCAAAGGGCTGGCGACCTATGCCTCCAATGTGATTATGAATTTTGTCGGCCAGCGCTCGACCTCAAATTTGCAGCGCGATTTGTTTTCGCGCCTCGTGCATGGCGATTTGGCTTATGTCGGGCAGCAGCATAGCGGTGCTTATATTTCGATTTTCATGAATGATGCGACGCGCCTGCGCGCCACCGTCTCAACCATGATTGTCTCGCTCATTCGCCATTTGCTGACAGTTGTCGCGCTGATCGTCTTTATGTTCACCATTAACTGGCATTTGGCGATGATTTATACGGTGATTGTCATTCCGATGGGCATTGCTGCGATGCGCCGATTGGGCCGTGTCACGCGCTCGGCCTCGCGCGATGGCCTACAAGAAACCGGTGAGTTTTCGACCCTGATTGCCGAAACATTGAGCGGCCTGCGCATCGTCAAAGCCTATGGTCAAGAAAACGACCAGATTGACCGCGCCGGCTCGACCATTGATCGGGTTTTGGAATTTACCATGCGCGCCATTCGCGCCCGTGCCGCCGCCAGCCCGGCCATTGAGGCTCTAGGCGGCATTGCTGTCGGTGCTATTATTTTTGTCGGCGGCTATCAATCCATGCAGGGCAATTTGACGGCCGGAGAGTTTATGGGCTTCATCACCGCTTTGCTGGCGGTTTATCAGCCGCTGCGCTCGGTCGCCAATATGCAGACCGTGCTGCAAGAAGGTGTCGCGGCGGGCACACGTGTTTTCGCCATTCTTGACGCGCAAGACCATATTGTGGACAGCCCCGAGGCCGATATTTTGAACGTCGGCAAAGGCGCGGTGCGCTTTGACAATGTGTCCTTTCAATATGACGGGCGCGAGCATCCGGCGCTGAACGGTGTCACGATTGATGTGCAGCCCGGGCAAACCGTGGCGCTGGTGGGCGCGTCGGGTTCGGGCAAATCGACCTTGCTTAATCTGACCTTGCGGTTTTTTGATGTCAGCGACGGGACGATTGAAATTGACGGCCAAAATATTCGCCACGTCACTTTAGACAGCCTGCGCCGCGCCACCGCTTTGGTGACGCAAGACCCGTTTTTGTTTGACGATACGATTGCCAATAATATCGCCTATGGCTCGCCGCAAGCTGATGCCGAGGCGATTTCTCAAGCCGCCAAACAAGCCGCGGCGCATGAGTTTATTTCCGACATGCCGGAAGGCTATGAGACGCGTGTCGGTGAAAGCGGCATTCGCCTGTCGGGCGGCCAAAAACAGCGCATCGCCATTGCCCGCGCCATGCTTAAAAACGCCCCGATTTTATTGCTCGATGAAGCCACCTCGGCGCTCGACACAGCGTCTGAACAAAAAGTGCAGAGCGCGCTCAACAAGTTAATGCAGGGGCGCACCTCGCTGGTTATCGCCCACCGCCTGTCGACCATTATGCATGCCGACTGCATTTATGTGATGGCCGAGGGGCAAGTGGCGGAAAGCGGCACGCATGATGAATTACTGGCAGCCGAGGGCGTTTATGCCGACCTCTATCACAAACAATTTGAAAATGAGGACAAGTAATGGCCGT
The DNA here is from genome assembly GCA_022426245.1 of Alphaproteobacteria bacterium. Taxonomy (GTDB): domain Bacteria; phylum Pseudomonadota; class Alphaproteobacteria; order RS24; family RS24; genus UBA8337. Next base: position 16,065 of record JAKMDW010000094.1, read on the forward strand.
TTTGCGGCTGTATCTCTGCTTCGCATTTTTGGCTGCGCCGCTTCTTCGGTTTCAACTGCGCCAACGTGCCGAAGCGGGACGCGAAGAGCCGGACCGACTGGATGAACGCATCGGTCATGCCTCGCAGCAGCGCCCGACCGGCCCGCTGATTTGGGTGCATGCTGCCTCAGTGGGCGAAACAAATTCCGTGTTGCCGCTGATCAGCGATATGTTGGCGGCCGATAAAGACTTAAACATTTTGCTGACCACCGGCACTGTCACGTCGGCAGAAATTGTGGCTGGCTATCAAGCCCGCGAAAATCCTGCCGCGCGTCGCCTTATCCACCAATATGCCCCGCTTGACCGTCGCAAATGGGTGATGCGTTTTTTGACCCATTGGCAACCGCAAGCCGCTTTTTGGGTGGAGAGCGAAATTTGGCCAAACACGGTTCTGGCCTGCGAAGCGCACGGGCTGCGACCGATTATGCTGAATGGGCGCATGTCGCCGCGCTCTTTCAAGCGGTGGCAACGCTTTGGCAAGACGGCGCAATTTCTGCTCGGCAAATTCGCCCTGCTGACCGCACAAGACGACATAAGCGCAGCGCGTTTGCGCGAATTGGGCCTGTCTGACATTGCCATGCCGGGCAATTTGAAACTCGACGCGCCGCCGCTTATCGCAGACGAAAAGCGACTGGCCGAATTGCAGACCGTCATCGGCGCACGGCCATGCTGGCTCGCTGCCAGCACCCATCCCGGTGAAGAAGAACAACTCGCCATGGCGCATCAAATGATTGGCGAGACGACGGATAATCTGCTGACCATTATTGTGCCGCGCCACCCGAACCGCGGCGCAGCCATTGCCGATGCATTGCGCAAACACGGGATGACATTGGCGCAACGCGCACAAGGCGAGATACCAAATGCCGATACGGATATTTATATCATGGATACGCTGGGCGAAATGGGGCTGGCCTATCGGCTGGCCGATATTGCATTTATCGGCGGCACGCTGGTGCCGCATGGGGGACAAAATCCGTTTGAAGCGGCACAGCTTGACTGCGCCATTGTGCACGGCCCGCATATTGCCAATTTCGAGAGCCTATTTGCAGATCTGGCAAGCAAAGGTGCGACAGCGGAAGTGACCGATGCGGCGACGCTGGCGACGCAAATCACCGCGCTGCTCAACACGCCCACAACAATTCAACAAATGCAGGTCGCCGCCAAAGACTATAGCGCCGCCATGGGGGGCGCGCGCACGCGCATGATCGATCTTTTGCGTCCTTTCATGAACCGGAAAAGCGAGGCGCAAAATGGCTGAACCGCAGTTCTGGCAATCGCGCCTGCATCCCATCAGTCTGGCACTCGCGCCGCTATCCCTCATCTATCGCGGGTTGGAAGCCGCCAATCGCAAATTGGCGCATACCCAGCACCCGGGCAAGCCGGTGATTTGCATTGGCAATCTGACCGCCGGTGGTGCCGGTAAAACGCCGACCGTTCAATGGCTGGCCGAAAAATTGGCCGCGCGCGATATGCGCCCTGCCATTTTATCTCGCGGTTATGGCGGCAATACAAAAAGCCCGCTGAAAGTCGACACCGCGCGACATCGTTCCGCGCATGTCGGCGATGAGCCGCTTATGCTGGCGGCTGATTGGCCGGTTTATGTCGGCGCTGACCGCATGCAAAGCCTGCGCCTTGCGGTGCAAGACGGGGCCGATGTGATGATAAAAGATGACGGTTTTCAAAACCCGTCTTTGGCGCATCATTTCAATCTGATTGTTGTCGATGGCGAAACCGGTCTTGGCAATCAACGCCTGCTGCCAAGCGGGCCGATGCGCCAACCGCTCGACGCCGCACTGCAAAAGCTCGACGCGCTGCTGGTTTTGGGCGCGCCGACACATAACAGTCTCGGCTTTTTGATGGATGCGGTGGAGGCTTTTGGCAAGCCGGTATTTTATGGTCAAATTACCCCCACCCATACGAAGAAGGCGGCATTAAACGGCAATGGCGCAGGAAAAGTTCACGGGTTTTGCGGCATCGCCAAGCCGCAGAAATTCCGCGCCAGCCTCGAGGCACAAGACTATGAGATTGTCGGCTTCACGACCTTTGCCGACCATCATAATTTCACCGACACGGAAGCCAAAAAACTACTCGATACAGGCGACACGCTCATTACCACGCAAAAAGACATGGCGCGCTTGCATGGCGCCCCAACAGGCAGCGCGCGCGCCAAATTGGCCGACACTGCGCATGTTTTGCCGGTCAAGCTTACGGTTGAAAATGACGCCGCATTAATGGCTGTTATCGAGGCCGCGATTGCCGATGGGCAGGCCAATCGGCTGTATAAATCTTATTAATCAGTTTTCATTATCCGGCTGGCTTCTAATCCGGCTGGCCGCGCGCCAGCAAAGCAGGGTCAATACGCGCGCCGCGCCAAAACATGCGCCAATCAAGATGCGGGCCGGTAGAGCGACCGGTTGAACCGACCGTTGCTATCACATCGCCGCGCTTCACCTTTTGGCCAACCTTCACCTTCAAACTATCGAGATGCATATAGGCAGAGGTTACGGAAAGCCCGTGATCGATGAACACCAAACCGCCTTCGAAATACATATCCGGCTCGGCCAGTGTCACCGTGCCGGAGGCCGGTGCCATGACCGGCGTGCCACGCGGGGCCGCAATATCGATTCCGAAATGCGGGCGACGCGCCTCGCCATTATAAAATCTCTGACTGCCATAAACGCCGGTAACGCGGCCTTTGGTCGGCCAAACAAAGCCCTCAGTGAAGCCGTCATCTTGGCTGGCAATGGCGCGCGCGGCCTTTTTCAGTTTACTGCCACGGGCAATGCGGGGCCATGCTTCTTCGGGCGGCGTCACCATAGCAGGCGGCAGCCCGTCAATGCGCTGAATATTATAGCTGCGCTTTTTCAAGCTCAGTGAAACCGTCTGACTTTTGCCCTTGCGCTGAAATTCCAATTGCTGCGCCAGCTTGGCATCGCGGCCAAAACCCAACACGGTTCGGCCATCGACCTGTGGCAGGCGCTCGCCATTCAGCTTCACTTGCGTATTGTTTGTGAGATACAGCACCACCATGCCGCCTTGCGAAAATGCGCCGCTTTGCGCCCGCACATAATCGCGCGGCAGTTCCACCGCCAGCGCGGTGAACGGCATAAAAACAACAAAAAAGAAAAGACTAGCTAAGCGCCGCATTATCCAATTCCGCCTGCATGGAGGCATCGGCATCGAGATAGGCTTCCTGCCGCGCCACGCTCCAATAGCGCAAATCCTCCAATGCAATTTGTTTCCCGGTCACCGCGCAAATCACATAAGCGCCCGGCATTATGACGTCGAAATCGCCATCAAGATATTTAATTTGTGCTTCGCCACCGGCCATATCCGCTCCTTTTGGTCGCTTATAATAGCTGACCCTGCCCGCCATCGCCAGACGGTTTGGGTTTCGTTTTGGCGGCTTTCTTTTCAGGCGACGTGTCTTTTTTGGGCGCTCCACCGGCTTCCACCCGCGCCGCCACATTTTGTTCATCGGCCAGACGAATCTCCAGCAAGCTGCCTGTTTTGGCTTGCGCCGCATCCCTCAAAGGTCGCCCCGCCTCATCGAGCACCAGTGCGAAGCCGCGTTCCAAAACGCTTTCATGGCTGAGCAGACGCAACTGACGGCTCAGCGCGTCCAAGCCCGATTGGTGACGCTGTAAAACCGTCTGCATTTGCCGTTCCCCGCGCGCCATCAGCGCTTGCACCCGCTCGTTCAAAAACCGCAAACGTGTTTTTAAAGCCGCGGGCGTGAGCCGCGCCGCACTTTGCGCCAGCCGCGCCGCTTGCTTTGCGATATTGGCTTGCAACCCACCGCCCAGCCTTTGCGCCACCGCATCGAGCCTTTGCGCAGGCAGCGCCAACATATCCTCCAGCTTGGGCAGGCCGCGCGCCAAGCCATCCAGATGATTGCGCGCCTGCTCCAGGCGTCGGGTCTCGGCGCGCAACAACCGCGTTTCAAAATCATTTACCTGCGCCGCCAAATCGGCCCGCACCGGTACGGCCATTTCAGCCGCTGCTGTCGGCGTTGGGGCGCGGCGATCAGCAGCATAATCGATTAATGTCGTATCGGTCTCATGGCCAACGGCTGAGATGAGCGGAATATCCGATTGCGCTGCCGTGCGCGCGACGATCTCTTCGTTAAAGCCCCAAAGGTCTTCGAGACTGCCGCCACCGCGCGCCACAATCAGCACATCGGGCCGTGCAATCGGCCCGTCTTTCTCCAATGCGTTAAATCCGGCAATGGCCTTGGCGACTTCTTCAGCGCAAGTTTCACCTTGCACGCGCACCGGCCACACCAAAACATGGCGCGGAAAACGATCATCCAACCGATGCAGAATATCGCGTATCACTGCGCCGGACGGGCTGGTAATGACGCCAATGGTTTCGGGCAAATAGGGGAGAGCCTGTTTGCCGGCTTCATCGAACAGCCCTTCCGCCGCGAGTTGTTTCTTGCGCGCCTCCAGCAATGCCATGAGCGCACCCTCGCCCGCCGGTTCCATCGCCTCGACCACCATTTGATACCGCGATTGACCGGCGAAGGTTGTCAACTTGCCGGTAACAATAACCTCAAGCCCCTGCTCAGGCTGCATGGTCAGCTTTTGCGCCGTGCCTTTCCACATCACGCCGGACAGCACAGCTTTATCGTCTTTCACATCAAAATAAACATGACCCGAGGCCGGTCGCGATACGCGCCCCAACTCGCCGCGCACGCGCACACGCCCAAAACTGTCCTCAACCAGCCGTTTGACCTGTCCCGACAGTTCTGAAACCGTAAGTTCCACAAGATTATCGCCGTGTGCGCTCACCTTTTTCCGCTTTTTCCTGTTCTCATGATATGAATCGTCGCCATCATGGCACGGTTTGCAGAAGAGACAAATATGATGAATGAAAAACGCAATATTTTGGTTTTGGGGTCGGGCGGGCGCGAGCATGCGCTGGCTTGGAAAATCGCACAAAGCCCGCTGCTCGACACGCTTTATTGTGCGCCGGGCAATGGCGGCATGGCCGAACTGGCCGAGAATGTCGCGCTCGATATGGTCGACCACGCGGCGGTTATTCAGTTTTGCGAAGACAAGAAAATTGACCTTGTCATCATCGGGCCGGAAGCCCCCTTGGTCGCCGGACTGGCCGATGATTTAAGCGCGGCCGGTATTGCCGCTTTCGGGCCGGGCAAAATCGCCGCCCAGCTGGAAGGCTCGAAAGGCTATACCAAAGATATGTGCGCTGAGGCGGACATTCCGACGGCGGCCTATGGCCGCTTTGATAATGCGGCAGATGCGCTGGCTTATCTCGACACGCTCCCCATAGCTAAGGGAGCTGCGCCGATTGTCGTCAAAGCCGACGGCCTGGCCGCCGGTAAGGGCGTGATTATCGCTGAGGATATGCAAACCGCGCGTGATGCGGTGGCCGATATTTTTGGGGGCGCATTTGGCGATGCGGGCGCAGAATTGGTGGTCGAAGAATTTATGACCGGCGAAGAGGCCAGCTTTTTTGTGCTATGCGATGGCGAGAACGCCCTAGCCTTGGCCACGGCGCAAGATCATAAGCGCGTCGGCGATGGCGATACCGGTCCGAATACGGGCGGCATGGGAGCTTATTCGCCGGCCTCGATTATGACCGAGGCGCTGATTGACGAAGCCATGACGAAAATTATTGCCCCAACTTTGGCGACCATGGCCAAGCGCGGCGCGCCCTATCGCGGTGTGCTATATGCCGGTCTAATGCTGACGCCGGACGGCCCGAAGCTGGTGGAATATAATGCGCGTTTTGGCGACCCTGAATGCCAAGTGCTGATGCGCCGTTTGCAATCCGATATTGTTCCGGCGCTGGAAGCATCGGCCATTGGCTCAGTTAAGGATATGACGCTGGACTGGCATGATGATGCAGCACTGACCGTGGTGATGGCGGCCAATGGCTATCCAGGCAGCTATGACAAAGGCACGGTGATTAACGGCCTCGACAAGGTGCGCGACGACACGGTGGTGTTTCATGCCGGCACGGCGCGGGCGGAAGACGGCGCAATTACCGCCACAGGCGGCCGCGTATTAAACGTTACCGCACGCGGCAAAACAGTGGCGCAGGCCCAAGCAAGTGCTTATGCTGGCGTCGATGCGATTGACTGGCCGCAAGGCTTTTGCCGCCGCGATATCGGCTATAGGGAAATTGCGCGCGAACAGCGCGACGGAAACTAAAAAGGAATTTTGGGGGAAGCATTTCATGAAAGATGAGGGCATCGAAAAATTTGGTGGCACAAAAGACATTGCCGAGACGCATAAGTTTGACCAGAAAAATTTGGAAGATTATATGTCCGCACATGTTGACGGCTTTGAAGGCCCGTTGGAAGTGCGCCAATTTAAGGGCGGGCAATCCAACCCGACTTACCAACTGGTCACACCGCATAAAAAATATGTGATGCGCAGAAAGCCGCCCGGCAAATTGCTGCCCTCTGCCCATGCAGTTGACCGCGAATATAAGGTCATCACCGCGCTCGGAACGACCGGCTTTCCGGTACCGCGCACCTATTGCTTGTGCGAGGATGAGAGCATTGTCGGCACCATGTTCTATATTATGGACATGATGGATGGCCGGATTTTGTGGGACCCGCAACTGCCAGATATTACCAAAGAGGGCCGCCGGCCGATTTTTGAAGCCAAGGTGAAAACGCTGGCCGACCTGCACAATACGGATTACGAGGCCATTGGCTTGAGTGATTTCGGCAAGCCCGGCGATTATTTCGCCCGTCAGATTTCGCGCTGGACCAAGCAGTATCAGCTTTCCGAGACGCAAGAAATTACCAGCATGAACAAGCTGATCGACTGGCTGCCCGGCAATATTCCACCCAGCGATGATGTGTCCATCGTGCATGGCGATTACCGCCTCGACAATATGGTGCTGCACAAAGACAAGCCGCAAGTCGTTGCCGTGCTGGATTGGGAGCTGTCAACGCTCGGCCACCCGCTTGGCGATTTCACCTATCATCTGATGCAATGGTATATGCGCAGCGATGCGGGCAGCACGAACACGCTTTTGGGCTGCGATTTCGACGCGCTTAACATTCCCGATGCAGAAGAATATACGCGGCTTTATTGCGAACATACGGGCCGCGACGGCATTGAAAATATGGATTTCTATATCGCCTATAACATGTTCCGTCTGGCCGGTATTTTGCAAGGCATTGTCGGGCGTGTGCGCGATGGCACGGCGTCCAATGCCCACGCCGCCGCGATGGAAGACCGCGTCAAACCGCTCTCAGATATGGGCTGGGAATACGCCCAAAAAGCAGGGGCGGTATAAGCACCCGCTTGCCTGAAAGGCAAGCAAGGTGCGCCTCCAAAGGGGCAAGGCACACTAAGGCTCATTTCATTCGCCAAGTGTTTTTAGCCTCCGCCAGCGCAGGGCGAAGCCCTAAGTCGACCGGTATAAGCACTTATCGAGCCTAGCGATGTGCAGCCCGCCTCCTAAATGACAAAAGCCCCGCGTGAGCGAGGCTTTTGGACGATGACATAATAAAGCTGTTCTGAATTTGTCATCATTCGGTGAACAGCCTGCCTAGCAAGCTAGGTCTTAAAGCCCGAAAACGGGATACTCCAGTAATGTAGGTGATAATGGGCAATTTGTCTAGGCAAACCCCAATCCAGCCATAACGCCCTGCCTAACCCGACGTAAATCATCACCACTAGCCTCGGGCGTTACATGTTTGCGACGACCCGTTTTGTAACTCGTTAGCCGATGGCGACCAACATTCAAAACCATATCGCACTTCGCCCAAACTTGGCGCTGGCCAGTTCCTGTTGGGTTGTAATCCTTTGACAATAAAACTGCATAAGCTACCGGCTTTCTTGGCGCTGTTGTGCTTAGCGGAACAATGGTCACTATCTCAGCTCGATTAGGAAGACGCGGCGATACGACCATAACTGGTCGCTTCTTTGTCATTTCAGGTGGCTCAAACTTGTTGAAGTCACAAATGAATATTTGCCCGGCTCTCGGGTAAAAATTTATAGCCACGATTTTCGCCCTTCTGTGAGACGGTTGATACGCAGTAATATTTATCGGGTTAATGGGCTGATATTAGT
>JAKMDW010000109.1 GCA_022426245.1 Alphaproteobacteria bacterium
GCTGAGATTGGTGAGCTGGTGGCCGAGGGCAATGGGGTGGCCAAAGCGATTATGGCCTCGCCCTTTCCAATACCCAATAATGGCCTGGAAATTGTCTGGAACCATACTTTGCGATATCGCGGCTTTAAGCTGCAGCGCGAGTTCACCGCCATTCCGGTCAATCAGAACGGCGATTATTACGAGATAACCGTGCATGATGACGCGATTTTGCGCTGGTCTGACCCGCAAAAAAACAATGCCGAAGAGCTCGACAATATTTCCATATTATATCTCTTGCAGACCAAAGCCCCCGCGCGTTCAGCCGGTTATGTGGTGCTGGTGCAGGAAAGCCTCAACATGACGGTAGAGGCCCGCCGCGCCTGGACATATAGTCCCGGCACCAGGCGGGTGCGCCGCGCGCCGACCATTGCCTATGATAATCCCGGCACCAATAGCGACGGTATAACCACCTCAGACAGCTTTGGCGGTTTTAACGGCGCGCCCGACCGGTTTGATTGGACGATGCGCGGGCGCAGCGAAAAATTTATCGTTTATAATAATTTCCGCCGCGTGCTGACGCCCTATGCCGAGATGATTGGCAAGCACCATATCAATCAAGAGGTGATGCGCTATGAGAAGCATCGCGTTTGGGAGGTTGAGGGCAATCTGAAAGATAATTTCCGCCATGTTTATGCGCGCCGCGTCTTTTATATAGACGAGGACACGAAGGGCATTGTCGCGACCGAAATTTACGATGGCCGCGGCGACCTGTGGCGCGTGCAAGAATTGGGCGGCGGCGTGCAATATGAATTGCCGCTGTGCGGCGGCTCGGGCGACACGGTTTATGACCTGGTGGTCGGGCGTTATTTGATGCTGGGTCTCATCAATGAGGAAAAGCCTATCAATTTCGACGCCAGTCACCTCGACGCCAATCGCTATACACCGGCCAATATTCGCCGATTGGGACGATAGCGCCTTTTTGTCGCTTGCCCTTTGCGCCACGAGTTTTTATGTTATGGCTAGATAAGACGGGGTTTCCGTTTGGGAGGATATAATGAATAAAATTAATTTGTTAGCGCCGCTTCGCGACGCGCGTCATCTACTGGGTGCAACTTGTAAAATGCTGATGATTGCTGTGGCATCGCTCAGCCTGGGGGCATCTCTCGGCCAGTCGGCCAGGGCCGATAGCAGCAATGGTGCCATCACGCCGTACGAATACGCGATTAGCAGCCCGAAGGCCCAGCAAGCCTTGTTGCTCGATGTCAGCCGCGCCGGTTCGCGTTTGGTGGCTGTGGGAGAGTTCGGACATATTCTTCTATCTGATGATAATGGTGAAAGCTGGACGCAAGCCGCCTCCGTGCCGACCCGCAATACGCTGGTGGGCGTCACCTTTCTTGACAATCAAACTGGCTATGCCGTAGGCCACGCCGCAACTATTCTGAAAACCTCAGATGGCGGCCAAAACTGGACGCTGCAACATGATGAGCCCAATGGCGAAACCCCGCTCTTTGCGGTTTATTTTGCCGATGCTCAAAACGGCATTGCGGTGGGCGGTTTTTCCTACACATTCGAAACGTCAGATGGCGGTCAAAGCTGGCGTCAGCGCACGCTGGTAGAAGACAGCTATGATGACTTCCACCTGAATGATTTATTCGCGGACAAAAAAGGCAATGTCTATATTCCGGCTGAGTTTGGCACGGTTTATAAATCGGTTGACCGTGGCCGCAATTGGAAAGCCATTGAAACTGGATATGACGGCTCATTCTGGGGCGGCTTCGGCCTCGGCAATGGCGATGTGTTGGTCTTTGGCATGCGCGGAAATGTGTGGCGCTCATCTGACGCTGGAAACAACTGGACCAAGGTTGAAACCGGCACTGACCAATCGGTCTCGGGCGGCACCGAATTAGAAGATGGCCGCATTGTGCTGGCCGGTTTGTCGGGCACTGTTTTGGTGTCAGATAATGGCGGCAAAAGCTTCGCCAACCAGCCGCGACCCGACCGCCTCAGCTTTGCCACGGCCATTGGCAAATCCGGGGATGACATTATCTTGCTTGGCGACCCGGGTATTAAAGAGCATAACTTGTCTAAATAAGGCTAAGCCTCACAGGTTTACAGAAATTAAAGCGGCGCTTTCGGGCGTCGCTTTTTTTCAGCCACTGACTTATCACCCTTGCAAAAAACTACGGCCACTCTACGATAATTCCAAAATCGGAGAGTTTTTCATGGACATGCCGAAACTGCCGGACTGCATCACGTTGACACGCGATAAGGGTCTCGCAATTGTGACGCTCGACCGCGGCAGCTATGGTGGCGGCATGAACCCGCTTTCGGCTGAGGCGATGGCGGGCTTGCGCGATGTGGCGCGTTGGCTGAAAACCGATATTGAAACCCATTGTATTATTCTCACCGGCGCGCGGGTGTTTTCCATTGGTGCCG
>JAKMDW010000118.1 GCA_022426245.1 Alphaproteobacteria bacterium
CACCCGAAAACGGGCGAGAAACATTATTACGAAGCGCCGTTTCCCGCCGATTTAAAACGCCTCTTGGAAGCGATGGCGTAGATACCTATATTAGTATTATGAGCAAGGACGCGCCTAAGAAAGCAACTTCTAAATCAACCGCATTGGCGCCTGCCCCCAATCCGGAAGGAAGCCTGTCGCGCTATCTCAATGACATTAAAAAATTCCCCATGTTGGAAGCCGATGAGGAGTTCACCCTTGCCAAGGATTACGCCGAAAGCGGCGATAAGGGCGCGGCGCATAAGCTGGTGACCAGCCATTTGCGCTTGGTGGCCAAAATCGCCATGGGCTATCGTGGCTATGGCCTGCCGATTGGCGAGGTGATTTCCGAGGGCAATGTGGGGCTGATGCGCGCCGTGCAGAAATTCGACCCCGATCGCGGCTTTCGTCTGGCCACTTACGCCATGTGGTGGATACGCGCGCAAATTCAGGAATATATCCTGCGCTCTTGGTCGCTGGTCAAAATCGGCACCACCGCCGCGCAGAAAAAACTTTTCTTCAATCTGCGCCGCCTCAAGGGTGAGATTAACGCCATTGATGGCGGGTCGCTGAACCCCGCGCAAGTCAATGAGATTGCCGACCGCTTGGGCGTTGAAACCGATGATGTGCAGATGATGGAAGGCCGCATGGCCGGTGGCGATGCCTCGCTTAACGCACCGATGAAGGCGGGCGAAGACGGTGATAGCAGTGAATGGCAAGATTGGCTGGAAGACGACGCGGCCACGCCGGAAGTGGTGGTGGCCGAGGATAGTGAGCGCGATGCGCGCCGCAAAGTGCTGGTCTCTGCCATGGCCGGGCTGAAGCCGCGCGAGCGCGATATTCTGATGGCGCGGCGTCTGGCCGACCCGCCCAAAACGCTGGAACAGCTAAGCCAAGACTTTAACGTCAGCCGCGAGCGCATCCGCCAAATCGAAACCCGCGCGTTTGAAAAACTCAAAAAAGCAATGATGGACGGGGCTGAGAATGACGGGTTGGTTATCGAGGGTAAAAGCGGCAGCTTGCCTGACTAGGCTAGCCCGCCGCGCCTCCTAAAGGGGCAAGGTGCACTAAGGCTCATTTCATTCGCTAAGTGCTTTTAGCCTCTCCAAGCGAGGCGGGGGCGCATCGTGCCACCGCCCAGACGGGCGAAATAGCACACAATGCGCTTTAGCCTTAGTTTTATTGCTGAAATTCGGCCTTCATTTCCCCCAAAAATCGATGGTTGCTCCCTGTTGGGTAGCCGTCTCTCTCCAACTCGCGCAAATGAAGGCCATAGGCTTTTATGGCCGAGGCAAATGCCTTCATGCCATGCTTCTTCTTAATATGAGCAAACATACGCCGACTGTCGGCAATCTTCATCCCACGCTTGAAAACTTCTCCGACAAGCATCGACCTATAAGCCGTGAGATACATCGCGGCAGAAGCGGGGTTCATGCCAATATTGACAAGTTCTTGCTTGGCATCTTGGATGCCCAGTACACCAATGTAAATCTTGTCGCCCAGCTTACATGTCAGCTTGACCATCTCCGGCGTAATCTCACGACGGCGTGGAGCATGGCTCCAAGCCGGGGGGTGAGGTTTGGGTTTTGGTTCAGACTGAGAGGCCGGTGCAGCAGGTGGGTTTGGTTCATTATTATCGAGCAATCGCTCGATAACTGCAGAAGGCGTATCAAAGCCTTCTGCCAAGCTTGCTAGCCGCCCATAAAGCTCTTCAGATATACGAATAACAGGTGTCATATCGATCCCCTTTCTTATTGTTGTGTAGATCACTCGTTACAAAGTTACATAAAGCACACTGCGCAACAACGTTACTAATTTTCTTTATTTTCTTCGATTTAAGATATTTTCTTTTATTCGAATAGGCATGGCGCAAGCCGCGACACCCTCGAAGCGAGGACGAGTTCGCGGCACATTTGATTCAGGTTTATCTGCGGCTAGTCGTAACCTCCAACCCCAAACCAGCAAGCTGGTGGGGCTGTCGTTCGCAGTCGAAGACGGGGCGTCAACAGCTGAAGCTGTTGAGCGTTTTCATATCAGCAAAACTAAATGACTTAATCTTGGAACGGGTCCTTAACAAGTATCGTGTCGTCGCGCTCGGGGCTGGTGGAGAGGAGCGTGACCGGTGCGCCGATAAGCTCCTCAATATAGCGCACATAGCGCACGGCATTGGCCGGTAAATCGGCCCATGAGCGCGCGCCGAAACTGCTTTCGCTGCTCCAGCCTTCCAGCGTCTCATACACTGCCTCGATGCGCGCCTGCTCGGCCGCATTGCTCGGCAGATAATCAATCGCCGCGCCGTCGAGTTTATAGCCGGTGCAAATTTTAATCTCGTCAAAGCCGTCCAGCACATCCAGCTTGGTGAGCGCAATGCCGTCAATGCCCGCCGTCTTAACCATTTGGCGCACCAGCACCGCATCAAACCAGCCGCAGCGCCGCTTGCGCCCGGTCACCGTGCCGAATTCATGGCCGCGTTCGCCCAGCTTTTGCCCGACATCATTGTCTTGCTCGGTCGGGAACGGCCCTTCGCCAACCCGCGTCGTATAGGCTTTGGTGATGCCCAGCACATGATTGAGCGCGCTCGGCCCCATGCCACTGCCTATCGCCGCTTGTCCGGCAATGGTGTTGGAGGAGGTGACAAACGGATATGTGCCGTGGTCAACATCGAGCAGCACGCCTTGCGCACCCTCAAACAAAATGCGCTGACCGGCGCGCCGCGCCTCGTCGAGCAGTTTCCAAACCGGTGCCATATAGGGGATGATTTGCGGTGCAATTTCCAGCAGCTTGGCTTTTAACGCCGCGCCGTCAAATTCCGGCAAAGCCAGCCCGCGGCGCAGCGTGTTGTGATGCACCAGCAGGTTTTCAATCTTGGCGTCCAGCGTGTCGGGGTCGGCCAAATCGGCAACACGCAGCGCGCGACGACCGACTTTATCTTCATAGGCCGGGCCAATGCCGCGTTTGGTGGTGCCGATTTTAACGCCCGAATTGGCGCTCTCGCGCGCCGCATCCAGCTCTTGATGCAGCGGCAAAATCAGCGTGGCGTTTTCCGCGAGCTTCAGATTATCCGGTGAAATCGTCACGCCCTGCCCGCGCAAAGTGTCGATCTCGCTCATCAGCGCCCACGGGTCAACCACCACCCCATTGCCGATAACCGACAGTTTGCCCTCGCGCACAATGCCCGATGGCAAAAGCGACAGCTTATAGACCGCCCCATTAATGACCAGCGTATGACCGGCATTGTGGCCGCCCTGAAAGCGCGCCACCACATCGGCGCGCAGGCTCAGCCAATCAACAATTTTGCCTTTGCCCTCATCGCCCCATTGCGAGCCGATAACAACTACATTGGCCATGCGCCTGCCCCCTTTTTACGCTTAGAAACTAAGCTGTTTAATATGCACCACTTGCGGCAGTGCTTCCAATTCTTTCAACACATCGGCGCTCGCCTCATTGTCGATATTGACCAGTGAAATGGCGTCGCCGCCCGGCTTTTCACGGCCCAGTTGGAAGCTGGCAATATTGATACCATGCTGGCCCAGCGCGCTACCCAGCGCACCGATAAAGCCCGGGGCATCTGTGTTGGTGACATACAGCACACGCGGCGCAAGCTCGGCGTGAATATTAATGCCCTTCACCTGAATAATGCGCGGCTTCCCATCAGAGAACACCGTGCCGGCAACCGAACGTTGCTGGCGTTCGGTCTTCAGCGTCAGGCGAATATAGCTGTCAAACGCGCCGGTGCTGTCGCGCTTCACCTCAGACACGGTGATGCCGCGCTCTTTCGCAATCGCCGGTGCGGATACCATATTGACGTCAACCAAAAGCGGGCGCAGCAAACCGGCCATAATGGCAGAGGTCAGCGGGGCCACATTCAGCGCGCTCACATCACCAACATATTCAATCTCGGCGCTTTCAATGCCGCTTTCGGTCAACTGACCGGCAAACAGGCCCAATTGTTCGGCCAGAGCCACATAAGGGCGCAGACGTGGCGCGTCCTCAGCAGAAATGCTCGGCATGTTAATGGCATTGGTCACTGCGCCGGTCATCAGATAATCGGCCATTTGTTCAGCCACTTGCAGCGCCACATTCTCCTGCGCTTCAGCCGTAGAAGCTCCCAAATGCGGCGTGCAGACGACATTTTCCATGTCGAACAGGGCGTTTGATTTGGCCGGTTCTTCCTCGAACACATCCAGAGCCGCACCGGCCACTTGGCCGTTTTCCAAGGCCGCTTTCAGGGCTTTTTCGTCAATCAAGCCGCCGCGCGCACAATTGATAATACGAACACCTTTTTTGCATTTGGCCAGCGCATCGGCGTCGATAATATTGCGCGTTTTGTCGGTCAGCGGCGTGTGCAGGGTAATGAAATCAGCCCGCGCCAAAACCTCATCCAAATCGGCTTTCTCGACGCCGATTTCCAGTGCCCGCTCGGGCGTCAGGAACGGGTCAAAAGCAACCACTTTCATTTTTAAACCCAACGCCCGGGTCGCGGCGATGGACCCGATATTACCACAGCCGACAACGCCCAGCGTTTTGCCGGTCAATTCGACACCCATAAAGCGTGATTTTTCCCATTTGCCGCCATGCGTCGAGGTATTGGCTTCGGGGATTTGGCGGGCCAGTGCAAACATCATGGCGATGGCATGCTCGGCCGTGGTAATGGAATTGCCGAATGGCGTGTTCATCACCACAATGCCTTTTTGGGTGGCGGCCGGCAGGTCGATATTATCGACGCCGATACCGGCGCGGCCGATGACCTTCATATTGGTCGCCGCTTCCAAAATGGTCGGCGTGGCTTTGGTTGAGGAGCGCACCGCCATGCCGTCATAATCGCCGATGATTTTCATCAGCTCGTCCTTGTCGAGGCCGGTAATAACATCGACATCGACGCCGCGGTCTTTGAAAATCTGCTCGGCGGCAGGGCTCATTTTATCTGCAATCAGTACTTTAGGCATTTTGTGCCTCCATTTTGGCTGTTTCAAAGGCCCAATCGAGCCATGCGGTCAGGGCGGCGAGGTCCGATGCCTCGACCGTAGCGCCGGCCCAAATGCGGAGACCCGCAGGGGCATCGCGATAGGCGCCGATATCATAGGCGACGCCCTCGCCATCCAGCAGCGCGGCGATGCGCTTGGCTAAAGCGGCTTGGTGCTCGGCGTCCATCGCCAGCACGTCGGCGTCGGCGATTTTCAAACACACGCTGGTGGTTGATTGATTGGCCGGGTCTTCGCACAAATTGGCGACCCAATCACTGGCTGCGACCCAGTCATCCAGCACCTTATTATTGGCGGCGACGCGGCCCAGCAGGCCATCCAAGCCACCCAGACCGGCGGCCCAATCCAGCGCGTCGATATAATCCTCCAGCGCCAGCATGGAGGGTGTGTTGATGGTCTCGCCTTTGAAAATGCCCTCAATCAGCGCGCCCGATTTGGTCAGGCGGAAGATTTTTGGCAGCGGCCAGCTTGGCGTATAGCCCTCCAGCCGCTCCACCGCGCGCGGGGATAGAATAAGCATGCCGTGGCCGCCCTCGCCGCCCAGCACTTTCTGCCAGCTATAGGTCGTCACATCCAGCTTGTTCCAGGGCAGGTCCATGGCGAAAGCCGCAGATGTTGCGTCGCACAGGGTCAGCCCCTCGCGGTCATCGGCAATCCAGTCGCCATGCGGCACGCGCACGCCCGAGGTGGTGCCGTTCCAAGTAAAGGCGACATCGCGGGTGAACGCCACTTGGCTCAAATCGGGCAGCGCGCCATAATCGGCTTCCATAATCCGCATATCGTCGAGTTTCAGCTGCTTGGCGGCATCGGTAATCCAGCCCTTGCCGAAGCTTTCCCAGCCGAGAATATCAAGCCCGCGCGCGCCCAGCATGGTCCACATGGCCATTTCATAGGCGCCGGTATCCGAGGCCGGCACAATGCCGATGCGATAATCATCCGGCACGCCCAATACGGCGCGGGTTTTGTCAATCGCTTCGGCCAAACGCGCTTTGCCCGGCTTCGAGCGATGCGAGCGGCCCAAAACGGCGTCTTCCAGAGCTTTGAGAGAATAACCGGGCCGCTTGGCGCAGGGCCCGGACGAAAAATTGGGGTTGGCCGGACGCACTTCCGGCGGCGCAATAGTCGTCATCATCAATCCTTCCAGATCACTGCCTCTCGTTGGGGAGAGGTGTCCCACTGGTGGATATAGGGTGAAATACCGAGTCGAGCAAACGGATTCTTAGGCTTGCCGGCAAAAGGAAACCGGCATTAACTGAAACTTAACAAAAATAAGAACGGGCCTGCCTTCTGCAAACCAAGAGACAATCCGCCGCAACCGCTAAACAAATCAATAGCTTTCTTATTACTGCTCATCGCGGTTCCCCTTCTTGTTATTTTTCTTATCTTCTGATTCTGGCGTTATTCGGGTTGTATTTCAAGCACACTGCCCCGCTAATACCGGGCTAATGCCCCAGCGGGCCGTTGCCGCCGCCAATATCAGGGGCGGATTTTATGGCTTGGTGGACGTAGTCGAGGGCGGTTTCCGTCGCCGCGCGCAGCGTTGCATCGGTTGGTTTTCCAGCGTCATCAAGCACAGCAGACTTAGAATCTGCGGCACTTTCAGACATAGCTTGTGCCA